>NZ_RQET01000009.1 GCF_004769195.1 Leptospira fletcheri | reverse complement strand
AATCATTTTCTCTTTCAGAAGAAACTGGGGCCACCGGTTTTTCGATGACTGTCAGGTGAATACTATCTCACCACATGTATTGGATGTTGGGGGAACTGCTGGCTATGATACCCAAATCACCACGACTTACGATGGGGCGGGACGGAGCACTCGGAATGACTTCCCGACGATGACAGTTGGCAAGGACGGTAAGATGCAGAATATCGCAAATCCGTTATCAGTTGGGGAGATTTACAATACTCTAGACAAAATGCAGGACGGATCTATTGTTCAGTTGTATTGGGATACGAACCATGATTTTGGTCCGAACCATTATTCCTTGATTATGAAGATTGACGGAAAATGGTATAATTTTAACAATAATGACGCAAGAGGACAGGATGGAAAGGTGCTCCCAATTACATTTGTTCTTCCCAAACCTGATGAACCGAGACAGGATCGTCCTGTTTACGGAATTTACTATAACAGCTCAGACTACGCTGATGGAGATCCCGAAAGGAATTTTAGATGAAAATTAGCTCTCTGTTTTCAATATTACTGCTATTAGCTCTTTTTTCTTGTAAGAAAGAAAAGCCGACAGAGTCGGAACCTGTTGTGGAAGTGGATTATTTTCAAAAGTATAATAATCCTAAATTCAAACTGACCGATTACCCTGAGATTCAGGGGGTTTATACGATAGATGGATATGCCGGAATTTTTCGAAGACTCGGTATGTCAGAAGATCACCCTTGGTATAATTCAAGCCATTGTACCGAATTTGATCCTGCTCGTAATAAGCTGAAAATCAGAGTAGCTACTGAGAAGAAGGATATTGAAATAGATATAATCAATCGGATAGGAGAGAATATCTATTTAAGTAAAAATCACAAAGTAGTTAGAGTTAGATTGCTCTTTAATGAGAAAGGGGAATTATCTGAATATTTTGTTTTTGAATTGGATAACGATGAAAAGAAGAAAGATGCGATAACAGACAAAGAAAATCGGGATCCCAATACAAGAAAATCGGTTAATTGGGCGCAAGGGCCTTTAGAAGGTTATAAGGAGTGTATCCAATTCATTGAAGAGTCAATAAAAGTAGGCCAGGAAGAGAGTGGTAGAGATTATTGAGGACGTTCACAAAAACTGAAATGATGAAAAAGAGTAAAAATCTCAATCGAATCCCGGCTTCTGCCGGGTTTCGTCGTATTAGGGGGTAAGCTTAATACGCAGATTGTCGTACAGAACCGCGAAGGATCGAACCGTGGTCAAGTTATTGAGGGGTAAAGGAGATCGGGTTATGAAAGTTAAGCGCAATAACTTGACCGAAGGTGAGAGCCTGACCCGAGACTTGAGATATGAAGGTGAGGCTCGCAAAAACTAAAATAGCGGATTAATTCGAAGATATAACGGATAAAAAAGTGCTTGGTATTGGAAATTTTACTGAGATAAAGAAACAAATTCGACTTTCGGAAAAGGAAAAAGAACTTTTTTAAAGACCGTTTCACAGTCCGGATATGACTTTATCGCATTCGAAATTTCGAATGTAACTTAGTTTTTGTTGTTAAATAAACTTACGCGACTTTTTCGTAAGAATAGGTATGATACAATCCGCCGAGGACCGGCGTGGACATTAGCTTTGCATCTGGCGGCCTTTCAAGAACAGGAGAAGGGATGGGAGAGTCCTTATTCAAGGCCAAATGGGTCCGATGATAGTTGTAAAAGTGGATGTATTCTTCTAAGTGCTTTCTTAGATGGTATTCATTCGCTGGAATGAAGAAATCTAGAAATTCGTTTCTGCAAGTTTTGATCCATCGTTCCGCATAACAGTTTTGCCAGGGAGAATATGGTGATGTTTTCTTGGGTTTCAGTCCGATTCTTTGTAGGTATTTTGTGAATCTCTTTCCGAATAAAGGATCGTTGTCGGAGAGAAAGTAACGGATCTTTTTGTTTCGCCTTTTTCGTAAGGTCGCTTGAAACACTTTTCTCATCCATTTGGTGGTAGGATTGGTATGAATGTCGAAGTGAAGAACCTGCCTTGAGCCGACATGAAGAAAGAATATAACCCGGAAGATCTTCTTAAAATTAGAGGAATATACGGTGAACGTATCTGAGACGATCATGGTTTCCGAATGGAGGGAGTAGAATTGCTTCCATAAAAGCCTCCTCTTCGGATCTGGTGGTCGTTTGGGGATGTATTTAGAGACGGTTCGTTCTGAGATATCATATCCGAGTTTTTGTAGCAGGCCGTGTAGTTTTGTAGCTCCCCATATTCGATTTTCTTTCGCGATCTTTCGGATCAGTTTGATGAGAACCCAAGGGGAATTGGGTCGCCCGAGCATTTTTCGCCGGGAGGTCATAGCCCAAAAGGTTTTGAATTTTTGCTTTCTCCAAGTGAGAATGGTATTGGGAGAAACAATGGCAAGATTTGTTTTCCAATCTCGGAGAATGTAGGAAAGTAAAACGAGGATCATTCGTTGGAATGGTTTGGTATGGAACTTTTTCTTTCTGCGTTTGTAGGCAATAACTTGTGTCTTCAGGAATAGGATCTGTAATTCTGTTTGGGTTTTCGTTTTGAACTTGGATAAGAAGTAAAATAGAAAGAAGGCATTTGTTAAGAGAGATAGTTTATAATACATTAATAATTGCCATACGAATATAGAAACAATATTTAATAATCAAGCGGGAAAATCATACCGCTAATATCAGTAGATTCTAGGGGATTTCCTGTAGTAATTCTTCTATTTCGGAGTCGGACACCCCGCTTTGCTCGGATTTATCATAAATGAGGAGCAAATAAACGGAGTGGTCTTTAATTAGGACATGAGTGATAATCCTTGCCCCTCCGGATTTCCCTTTTCCTTTAGAGGAAATAGAGATCCGTATTTTATAACAATCTCGTGCGATCTTAGTTCCTTGGGCTGGATTCTGAATCAAGGAATGTACTAGATTAAGTATTTCTGCCTTGAGAGAGGGGAACTTTTTGATAAGTCGTTTAGCCTGGCGATCGAACTTAGGAAGTGAAAGAACTCTAAAGTTCATCTAAAAGTTCTTTCGCGGGTCTTGCTTTTAGTTTTCCTGCTTTTACCAGTTTCATTTCTTCTACGGCTTCTTTTACATCTTCTAAAAACTTGGCTTTAGACTCGGTAAGCGGTTTGGCCGTAACGAAGGATAGACCCTTTAAGACTTCGAGAAGTGAGGTAGCTTTTTCATCTTTTACATCGACTAGTATTTTCATGGTTTGAATTATCCTTACTTCAACTTTTGTCGTTGCTTTGAATATCTAAGTGTTTTCGAAACCCGAAATATTTTGCTGTTAGTATTTAACCAGGATTGATAACGCTGATTAAAACATATGGGCTGTCGTTTCCAATACTCGGCACCCTGTCCTTTCCGGATCCATGTACGAAATTATAGTTTATAGGCTGAATCTACAAGCATTTTAGTAATAAAAATTTGTATTAGAGTAAGAATTCTAGATAAGAGTCCCGCGAAGGATCGAACCGTGGTCAAGTTATTGGGGGGAAAGGAGATCGGGTTATGAAAGTTAAGCGCAATAACTTGACCGAAGGTGAGAGCCTGACCCGAGACTTGAGATATGAAGGTTCTCTAATAAAGAAAAGAGCGAGGGGCGCGGCCAAACTGAACATCCTCGGAGCCGAAGACCCAGCGCTTTGCAAAATTAGGATAACAGAATAAAGCCGTAAGCAAATAAAATGAAAACGAATAACCGTCGAGGAAAGCCGGAACAAGTATCTTGCATGAAAGTTGTGCAGTTGCATTTTTCATTTTGGAGTTTGCATTCCTGCGTTTCGATGAATCTCGTAGATTGAGGTCCTCCTATGAAGAGGAAAGTAGGCTCGAAAAATCGGATAGCGCTTGTAGAATTTTATCCTGATTCGACTAGAATCATAGGGCAAAAATGTAATGACTGGATAGATACTCCATGCAAGTCCAAGATTGCTGTGCAGTATGGAACCGACATGAAGTCGCAATTTTTTGAGGGGAATCGAAATGTTCTTTCGGAGAAAATACGACTGGCTTATCCGTTGGAAATCCAAGTAATTGCTCCTCTTTCCTGGGGTGAACCCATTTCAAAATTCCCCGTAAAGAGTATCGACTCGAATATTTCTGAACGGATGATTCTCGATGTCATTGAGTTTTCATATTTTCATATTTTCATATGGGAGCTGGAGCTCTTCCGGACCTGTGCTCACTCTTTTTGTGGGACGAGAATTCTAAAACATTTAAAATGCAAGACGGGACGTGGATTACTATGTGATCGGTTTTTTACCCCCATTTTCCCTCGACCAACTGTTCTGGGGGCGATTACGTTTGCCGTTGCTTTTCCTATTAGTTTTTTCAGTATGTGGATTCTTCCAGTAATGCAGGAACGTCGGACAGAATCAGTATTTCGC
The DNA here is from genome assembly GCF_004769195.1 of Leptospira fletcheri. Classification (NCBI taxonomy): domain Bacteria; kingdom Pseudomonadati; phylum Spirochaetota; class Leptospiria; order Leptospirales; family Leptospiraceae; genus Leptospira; species Leptospira fletcheri. The sequence continues at coordinate 340,857 of NZ_RQET01000009.1, read as the reverse complement.
ATCTATGATTCTAAATTGAAGCTTGTGAAGGAAATCAAGGCTAAGAATTCGTTTTAGGTCCTTTACGCGCTTTGGGCCATGCCTAACGCCAAAGGAAGATGATTGAAGGATATTCCTAGGATCCTCCGGCATGGGAGCGGGACGTGGAAGAACTGAATACAAGCTGGAAGCCGGAATGAAACCCGATTACACTCCGCTTAACAATAGAAATGTATGTTAGAATGTGAATTATTGAACGGAAAATAACGATTCTCCATCCACAAAATATAGGAACCTAATCCTGTCAAAATCCCTACTCCCAAAACGGCGATAGACAACAAAGCGAAGACAAAAAATGTAAAAAAAGACAATTTCCGAAAGGGATTGGAGTGAAAGAATTTGCGAAAAAATATTCCCACTCGTGTCTGTCTGCGAAGAAAGCACAGTTAAGTCGTCTTATAGCTAAGCTATCGAATCAGGCTCCAAGATTATGAAGAAACTGAGTGAGACTGGAGAGATATTGAGGGGACTTAAAGTATGAAATCCGGAGAAATCGATTTCTTCAAAAATGAGAATCATTTTAGCGATAGAGTAGAGGCGTTTCGAAAGCGTTATGAGAAGTTGGACAATGAAGGTAGAATCCAAGAGAAGAAAAGGTTAATGACGAAACTAGTGCTTCTAAATCGGCAATTCGAAAAACGGGATTCCTATTTGAAAATGCTATCCCGGAAAGGTCAGGAACTGAAAGCAAAACTCAAAATAGCGAGATTGTGGGATTTGTCTTAAAGAGGTATTTAGCAGAGCAAAAGAGATAAACATTCGGTCCCTGCCGAAATTCTTTCTTTTAATTGGGATGAAAATTTGGTTGATGCCTTGAGCCTCTAAAAAAAGATGACATTAGCATCTGTTTTTGAACAGGTTTCGCGGTTCTCCGTGGATCATTGGGTATGGCCCGTTCTTTGGAAAGTCCGCGATGGATTTTCTTTTCTGAGGTGGTAGTGCCGGTGGAATTTCAAGATTTAGACTCTTATTTTCAAAGTCTCACTGACATAACGGACACGATTTCCATCCTGAATTCCCCTTACGACTCCGACTTCGATGCAGACATCGATCGCATGGAAGATTTTTTTAAAGATATCCAATCCAGAGACTGGTATTCTCAGGGAAGGGAGCATTTTAACTTATTCGCGAGTCATTTTTCCTTCCACACCAAAATCGTGGAGGAAATCATCCGTGAAGCCAGGGAAATTCTGGATCCGGAAAGAAGAGTGTACGTAAAGCGTTTGGTTTCGTACAACAAAAACGTTTTGGAATGGTTTGCGGAACTTCAAAAGAGACGCAAGTCCTCCGAGTCTCTCGCGACGGCCTGATCATAACTTTCGTTTAGGATTGACACTCCTATCCTTCGGGGGAGTCTTGCGTTCGTGCCCCAAAGCAATCAAAAATCGGAGGAAATCCAGAATTTCCTTACAAGGCCGTATCTATTCTATCCGGTTCTTCTTTTTTTATTCGTCTTTCTCGTGGATAAACTTTTCTTTTTGGAAAAGGTTCGGGACTATCTTAAGACGGAATTCACTTACATTTACTACGATGTGAAGAAGGATCTCCTGAAGGAACTCATACAAAAGTACGGTTCCCAAGCGACTCAAAAATCCCCGAAAAAGCTCGTCATCCTTTTGGGATCTTCCCGTTTGCTTTATTTTAAAAACCAGGAGATACTGGATTTTTATCCCGACTGGGACGTTTATAATTTTTCTTCGGCCGTAACGACTCCGGCATATTATCTTTTCTTTTTGGAAAGAATGATAGAAGGCGGGGTGAAGCCTGACTTTCTGGTGATGGAAGCCGACCCTTTCCAATTCAACGCGAACAGCACCACTTTTAAGAAATCCAATCTCGCGAACAGCTTCGATCTGCGATTCGTTCTTTCTTATGCATGGACGTTGGGTCGTGAGAATGTGAACTATTATCTCGGGAATACGATTTTCGGAGTCAGCAAAAACAAACCATATCTTTCGAATGTGGTAAATCGTCTGACGAATAAGAAGTTCGAAATGGCCGAGCTCGTAAAGCAGATGACGATCGATACCTTGTATAAGGATCAGGGGAATGCTATTTCTCCGGCGGGCGCATTCTTCGAACGCGACTTCGGCAAGTTAGAGGACAGTTCGATCCGAACGATCGGTTGGATCTATCCGAAATACGCTCCTTCGGAAATGCAATTCGAGTTTTACGAAAAGATTCTGAGATTGGTTAAAGAGCGGCAGATTTCTACGATCGTGGTGCGCCCGGAAGTTTCCTTGCCTTTGGAGAATCTTCTCGCCTCGATGAAGATTCCCGCTCCCTGGAAGGAAAAAATTCTTCCGATCAACGAGTCTTACGGCATTCCGCTTTTGGAACTCGCAGAAGAAAAAGATTACGAGTGCAATTCCTTTGCGGACAGCGGACATATGGCAGTGGATTGTTATCGTCCTTTCTTGCGTTTTTTGCGGCTACATTTCCCGCATTCCGCTCAATAATTTTTTTGCAAACTTTCTGTAGGAGTTCCTACAGAATTCCGCTCCGAAAAAAGAGTTGTTCAAATCCGATTTTTCTGATATTCGAGCCGAATCGAGCGCTTCGGGGATAGCGGGTACCACCGCACCGGCCCCCACCCAGAGCAGGGTGGGGACCTCGCCCTTGAACCTAATAGAGTTGACGACTTTCCCGTAAAGTCTTAGGTTTGGGTCTTAGATTTTTCATAAGGCAATTTCATGAAACGCATCTTATTTCCAATTTGCGCCGTTGCGATCCTCGCAGGGTGCTCTTCTCTTAACATCGCGGAAAACAAGGGTAAGGATCAGGAGTACCAGATCATGGATCCGAATCTCAGGGTGGAAAAATTCAAGGAGACCTTCAATCTGAAGGCGGAAGGTCCTGTGGTCTTGGATTGTTCCGGTAAAACCTGTACTCCGGACCAGATCGGAACTCTCACTCCCGATCAGATCAAAAAATTCAAACGGAACGGAAGTTGGAAGGAATACGTGGAGAAAGAGGGTGCTGACCATAAGAAGTTCAGCGTTCTCGTCCGTGTCGGTGATTATAAGGACGATAAAAGGGACGGAATCTGGAAGACTCTTTTTGAAACGGGAGAAACTTTAAGGGAAACCCCGTACGTCGCCGGCTTAAAGGAAGGAGAAGAGAAAAAACTTTCCAAAGACGGTACCCAGACAGAGAGCACAATGAACAAAGCGGATAAGAAGAACGGTCCGTACTGGTCTAAATCCGAAAAAGGATTCCTCTTAGAGGAAGGTTCCTATGCGGACGACAAAAAGGTCGGAACTTGGAAGGAATATCACGCCGAGGACGGAGCCAAAAAATCCGTCACAGAATATAAGAACGGCTTAAAAAGCGGTCACGAAATCAATTACCAAAAGGACGGAAACACTCTCTCTTCCGAGGGGAATTACGTCGACGACCTGAAGACGGGCAATTGGAAGTCCTATTACGACAACGGCCAGATCCAAGCCGACGGAGCTTATGCTCCTAAAGGTACGGGAACGGATCGCAAGGCTCTCAGAACCGGATCTTGGAAAGAATATTATAAAAATGGAAAGGTCTTTGCCGAGGGCCAGAGGGATCATACCAGAAAAGGGGATTGGAAATTCTACTGGAGCAACGGAAACATCGCGTACAAAGGATCCATGCAGAACGAATTCATGATGTCCTCCGCCGAAGCCTACGATAAGGAAGGACAACTGGTCGGAAAAGGAAAGATGAGCTTTTCCATCCTTTTGATCGACGACAAAAACGACGAACTCAACGCTAAGTTCCGTCCGGATCTTCCTTTTACGTATTACAAAAACGGAAAGAAAAGTTTCGATATCATCGACGAGAACCGCGCCATAGAATACGACGAATCCGGTGCGAAATTGGGCGAGGGTCCGATCATGGTGGGAACGAACGCTAAGAACGGATGCTGGTCCACTCCTCAAGGGAAAAAATATTTTATCAATGGGAAGGAAAACTCTAAGATGGGTGAAATGCAAAATTGCAAATGATTTTGCAGCCGGGAGAAACATGAGCGAAACGAAGAATAAGTTTGAAATCTCCGGCCCCAAGGCGATCGCCTTGGGGTTCCTTTTGGCGGCCCCGATCTTTTTCCTTTTCGGAACTTGGACCAAAAGTTGCTCTTCCATCGGCCGCCAGGCCAAAGTCACGTACAGTGGTTCTTTTACGGAAGGGACCTTGGTCTCGTTAGACCAAAACAAATTAGTCCTGAAAGATCCCGATTTTACGATTCCTCTGGAAACCCTGGAAAAAATCGAATTTTTAGAGGACGCAAAGACTGTAGACCCGGGTCAGGTTCCGTTAAGCGACTCCGAAAAGGCATTTATCGGAACCTACAAATTGCAGATAGGGATGCATAAGGGCGTTCTCATCCTTTTTCCCAGAAAAACAGGAGGCATAGGAGGAACCCTTCGATTTACGAATTGGGGAAAGGGAGCCAATGAATTTCTCTCTCAGGTGAGGATCACCGGTAAGTCGATCCGGTTTGTACGTTCCTGTACCGGAGTCCGTTGTTCCGAAATCGGAAGCAATGTCCCGTTCCAGCAGACCTACATTGGAGATTTGGACGGTAAAAAAATCCAAGGGCCGTACCAGGGAACTAATAGTTCTGGCCGTTGGACGGCGGAGCGTTAAACTAGGATCGAAACCGAACGAGACCAGATGGAACCAAAATCCTTGCCCACGGAACATTCTTCCTTAACCGAACTCGACTTGGCCTTTGCCAAAGAAACTCTGGATCAGATCCGAAACGAACTCGCCCGGGAAATCACGGGGCAAGATTTCGTCGTCAGAAGTCTCTTGGTCTCCTTGGCTTGCCAAGGACACGTATTGTTGGAAGGGATGCCGGGCTTGGCCAAGACTTTGCTTGCCAAATCCCTTTCCGCGGCTTTGGAACTGGACTACAAAAGAGTGCAGTTTACTCCGGATCTCCTCCCGGCGGATTTGGTCGGAACCGTCGTATTCAATCCTAAGGAAGGGGACTTTCGTACGAGAAAAGGTCCGATCTTTACCGGAGTGCTTTTGGCGGACGAGATCAACCGAGCCCCCGCGAAAGTGCAATCCGCATTGTTGGAATGTATGGAAGAACGTACCGTTACGATCGGGGAAAATACGTTTCCGCTCGAACGTCCCTTTCTCGTACTCGCGACGGAAAACCCGATCGACCAAGACGGGACCTATCCGCTACCGGAAGCCCAAACGGACCGCTTCTTTATGAAAATACTCGTCGATTATCCGGCTATGGGAGAAGAACTGGAAATTCTGGACCAACATGGTCGTTTATCACCCGGCGAAAAACGAATTCGAAAAGTGGCAGGTTCCAAGGAGATTCTGCGTATATCCTCTTTGGTGGACAAGGTACATGTGGAACCGAAGTTGAAAAGTTATATCGTTCGTCTCGTTCGGAACACTCGCCCGGAAGAAAAGACGATTCCGGATCTTCTTCCTTACGTCAAACACGGCGCTTCTCCCAGGGCCAGCCTCAGTCTGCTTAAGGCGGCGAAAGCCAAGGCCTTATGGGAAGGCAGAAATTACGTGATCCCGGAGGACGTCAAAGGCTCTTTACCGGAAATCCTAAGACATAGGATCCTACTTACGTTCGAAGCGATTTCGGAGGAAGTGGAAATCGAATCCGTCATCCGGACCGTTTCGGAGGCCACTCAGGTTTTGTAAAATGCTTCGCAAGGAGTACCAAAATCTGGTTCGACTCCTGGAATTCAAGGAGAAGGGATTTTCCAGAAAGGAAAGGCAAGGTTCCGCTTCGAGTCAGAGAAAAGGTAGAGGACTGGACTTCAAGGATGTCCGCCCGTACTCGATCGGAGACGATACTCGCTTGATCGACTGGAATGTGACCTCTCGATTGGGGGAACTCCACGTCAGGGAGTTTTACGAGGAAAAGGAAAGATCGGGAGTCTTCTTTCTGGATGTATCCGAGTCGATGAACTGGAGTTCTCAGGAGTGGACCAAATCGGAAAATGCCTTTCAGGTTCTCGCTTTGCTGATTCTTCTCTATGTCCGAAAAGGGAATCTGGCGAAGGTCCTATTATATTCGGACGTTCTGGAGCACGAAACGGGATATCTTAGGACTGTGGAAGAAGCGCTTCCCGCCTTGGAAAAGATCCGGACAAGAGTCGGACGAAATCCGAAGACGAATCCGGACCTACCGTTTTCCGTGTTGAAGAATAAGATCCAAAAGTATACCGACTCGTACATCCTATCCGATTTCATCAATGTGCCTCCTCTATGGAAATTACGGGGCTTAAGAAAATTCCACAATCTCCATGCTATCCGTTTCGTCGATCCTCTGGAGACTAGGCCTCCGAGAGGTTTGTTTTCTTTTTTTCTGGCAAAAGATCCGGAAACGGGAAACTCATTGGATGCAGGAAGCGCCTCTTCCAAAGCCAAAGAGAATCTAGAACAGTTATTCCAGAATCGGATTTTGGATTTGGAAGGCGGACCGGACGATCCTTCCAGAATCCTTTCTTATTGGTGGAGAACGAAATGAGAAGGTTGTGCATCGGTACATTTTTATCCTGCTGTATCTTCTTCGTTTCTACCTTGGAAGCGTTTACGGAAGAGTGGGCGCCGAATGCGGTGAGGATCGGACAGAAAGCGGTTTATGTACTGGAATTTTCGGAAGGGGAAGTCCTTTCTCCGGAGACTCCTTCCCTAGGAATGTATCCGGATCCGGATTCTCCCGACCTACCTTTATTCGAAGTGTTCGTTTCCGATCAGGACGCGGGAAGGATCCGTCTGGAAGTCGCTTATTATTCCGTAGGGACGTTTGTACTTCCTCTTAACTGGACGGACAGTAAGGGAGCGAAAATCGTTTCGAAGGCGACGTTAAAAGTGGAAAGCTCTCTGCAGGAAAAAGACAAATCCCCGGAAGACATCCTTCCTCCGGATACGTTTTCCGGTCCGTACGGATGGAGGTTAGCGGGTCTCATCGCGGGAAGTACGGCCTTGTTGCTCGGGGCTCTCTATGCCTATTATCTTCACAGGACGCGTTCCAAGGTCCCTTTAGATGCGATCCTGCAAGCAGATCCCTGGATTACGAAAATTCTCCGTTATGAAAGTATGTTAAGCGAACTAATGGAAAACGATCCGATCTCCGCTAGGGAATTTTATCGCTGCCTCTCCGGATGGATCCGGGAAGCCGTTTCGCAAAAATTGTCGGTCCCTACGGCTCACTTAACGGAATCGGAATTGTTCTCCCGCATTTACGACTCCTTTCCTCTAAACGGGGACGAAGCACTAGCTTGGGAGATTCTCCTGAAAAAGGCTCAATATTCCCCGGAAGAGTCCATCGTTTCCAAGGAAGAGGCGATCGTCGCCTTGGATTTCTGGAAAGAGGCTTTGCGGAAATGAAGGAATGGGAATCGCCTCTTTATCTTTTTCTGTTGGTCCCGGTATGGCTATGGACTGCGTTTTCGTATTGGAACGGAAGGCCCGCGTTGCGCGCGGAACTAAGAATGCCGGGAGATACGTTGCGCAGGAAAAGCGGGATTTCGAAATTCCTTTCCCAAACCTTTCCGATTCTTCGACCGATCGCTTTGAGTTTGCTTGTGATCTCGTTGGCAGGTCCCGGAAAGACATATCGCTTTCTGCCCAACGAAACTAAGGGCGTGGATATCATGCTCGCTCTGGATGTTTCCGGCTCCATGTCCCGAAGCCGGGACTTCCTGCCGGATACTCGTTTAGGAGTTTCCAAAAAATTATTGAGAGAGTTCATTCGAAAGAGGGAAAACGATCGTGTGGGCCTGGTCGTTTTTGCGGGCGGTGCATACCTGCAATCTCCTCTTACGAGCGATCGCGCGACTCTGGAGGAAATCCTAGGAGTGGTCGAAGAGGAAACAGTCCCAGAGCAGGGAACCGCCATCGGAGACGCAGTGATCCTTTCTTCTTATCGCCTCAGGAAATCTCCGGCTAGGTCGCGGGTCATCGTTCTGATCACGGACGGAGTCTCCAACACGGGCAGGATCGATCCGGTCACAGCTACCGAAATCGCGGATGGAATCGGAATCAAGATCTATTGTATAGGGATCGGAAAAGAGGACCAATCTTACGAGATCAATTTCGACATCCTCTCCGAACTCTCCTCCAAGACGGGAGGAATCTTTTATCGGGCCGAGGACACGAGCCAGCTCAGGGAAGTTCTCGCCGCGATAGACGCGTTGGAAAAGGATCCTCTTTCTCTTCCACCGGAGGAAGTACGAGAAACGGATGCGCTTTATTTTCTACTCTGTGCTCTTGCGGTCCTATCTTTGGATCTGTTTTGTAGGACTTGGATCCTGAGGTATTACGTATGACCGAAACGGTTCTACATCGATTTTTCCTTTTGATTGCCGCAGTCTATGCCTCCTATGTTTTCATCCGTTTTCTCTTCCTGTTTTTATGGAGAAGGTGGGTCCGAGCTCTTCCGGGTTTGGATCGGGAGGCGGAGACTCCTTCGGTGCTTTTGGTAATTCTCCGGTTATTTTGCATTGGCCTCGCCTTATTTCTTTGTTCTTTAAGTTTTCAACCGAACTCCGGTCCCAAGTCTAAGGAGGAGGAGACCCTGTACGGAGTGGATTTTCTCTTTCTAACGGACGTAAGTCTTTCCATGCAATCCGTAGATACGTTTCCGACCAGACTCATACGGGCAAAGGAAACGATATTGCGCGTCTTGCCCGGATTGACCGGCAATCGTTTCGGAATGATCGTCTTTGCGGCATCCCCTTTCGTTTATTGCCCCATGACATCCGACATAGGGACTTTTTCGGACTTTGTTCGCGGATTGGATGTGGATATGGTAGGGGATCGGGGCACCGACTTGGAGGCGGCGTTCCGTAAGGCGGAAGAGATGCTGGAATCCAACCGGGTCTTTCGGAATCGCGTAGTGGTCCTGGTTACGGACGGAGAAGACGCACAGGATCCGGGACCCTTCCGTTTTCCTGCCGATCTTATCGTTTGGTCCGTGGGAACGACTGAAGGCGGGCCTATCGCCTACAAAGACGAAGGCGCTGTTTTAAGCGGATATTTGACAAGGGACGGATCCTTGGCTCCTTACGAACATTCTCCCGGCGTGGTTCGGACGAGAGCCAATGAGGATTTTTTAAAGTCCCTAGCGGAAGCCAATCACGGAGATTTTCTCTCTCTGAATCGGACCAGCCCGAGCGCGGAGGACCTAAAGGCTAGGATACGGAGTATGGATCGGAATGCGACGAAAAGAATAGCGAACCTAAGAAGGTCCGAAGGATTACGGAAACTTCTTCTTCCCGCGGTGCTTCTTTTGCTCTTCGATTTCTTTTTCTTGGAAGCCTGGGGAAGATACGGAAAGTTTCTTTCTCGGAAACTTTTCATGCTTCTTCTGTTCGGATTTTTCTCCATATCGTTTCCGGTCGGGGTATCGGCCGTGGAATTGGACCCGGGGGGCGATCGGATTCAGGAAGGCAAACAGGCCTACGAACAAGGGAATTTTCCGAATGCCTTGGAAAAATACAAGGAGGCGGAGTCCTACTTTCCCGGAGATCCAAGATTGGAATACAATCGAGGATCCTCCAGATACAAGTCGGGAGACCTGGAGCAATCTCTGCGGAATTTCGAGAAGGCGTTGGAATCCAAGGACAATTCGTTGCGCTCCAAAGCGTATTACAATTTAGGAAACATTTATCTGCAATTGGGCGATCGAAAGCGAGCTGCGGAAAATTATATGCGTTCTCTCAAAGAGAATCCGAAACAGGAAGTCGCCAGAAAGAATTTGGAATGGCTAAGAAAACTTCCTCCTCCTCCGCAAAAGAACGGACAAACGGATCTTACGAAGGACAAAACGGGAGGATCCAAGGAAAAGGAAGGGCGGGGAGGCGCGTCGGGGAATTCGGAAACGAAGGAACAGCCGCAAGACCAAAGGAAAGAAGGAAACAAGAATTCCAAGTCCGAGTCCGAATTGGAAAAGATGATGGATTCTCTGGACTTAAACGCGGTCAAACGGAAGAGCATAGGCTCCCGAAACCGGGAGGTATTTTGGTGAATCGAAAGTGCCTTCCTTTTCTTCTTCTACTATTCTCCGTCCCGTTAATCGCGGGTGAGCCCAAATTTTATCTCAGCCAATCCAGGGCTGAATTGGGAGATCCTGTTTTTGCGGTTTTCGAATTGGAAGGCGCCACTCAGGTTCGTCTGCTCGAAAAAGAATTCCATGGAAAAGGAATCAAAGCGGTTTACTGGGGAATGGAAGACAACACCACCATCCTGAACTACAAAGCGTATCGAAAAAAAATGCTGAAGTACAGGCTGGTGGTTTCCGGGCCGGGAAAATACGAGGTTCCGGAAATCTCTCTCGAATTGGACGGCAAACGGATTCGTTCCGCCTCCTTGGTCGTAGAGTTCGGTGCAAAACCCCCCGGCCCGAGAGGTCCGGGTTCGATCTGGAACAGATTTTTCTCTAATGAGAGCGAAGAGGGTCCCGCGGACGGGGATTTGAAAGTGGTCTTCCAATTGGATAAAAAGGAAGTCTGGATGGGGCAACCCCTGCTCGGATTCTACGCGCTATATTATAGAAATTCGATACGTCCGTACTTCGATCGCGATCCTTCCAGCTCCATCGAATTCCCGTATTTCAGGAGCGAAATCCTTTCCGGAATGAGCCTGAATATTCCGGAGACCGTGCTTTACGACGGGGTGCCGTATGAAACCTTTCCCTATAACAAGGAATTCTTCGTACTGACTCCTTTGAAGCCGGGAGAATATTCCTTAGGATCCACCTCCTTTCATCTGGAAGGACAGTTGCAATCCTATTTCCACATGCGGACCATACGTAGTGTTCCGGGAAAAATCCGGGTCAAGCCTTTGCTTTTAGCTCCTCCGAATTTCAGCGGAGCGGTAGGTAGGTTCAGAATCGAGACGGGAGGTTCTCCCGCCGATTCTAAGTTAGGCGAGCCATTTCTACTCAAATTGAATTTGCAAGGAAAAGGAAATTTGGCGCCGGTACAGGATCCGATCCGATCTTCCTGCGGATCTCCCGATTGCTTTCCGGAGATCACCTTAGTGCAATCCGTTCCCCAGCGGGAATTCAAGGAATTGGATCCCGGAGAGTACGGTTTCCGACTGAATTATTCCTACACGTATTCCGTCCTCCCGCAAAAGCAGGGCCTCTGGAATCGCGGGACGCTTTCCTTCGTATATTTTGATCCTTATCTAGGGAACTATTCCCAACTTTCCATTTCTCTTCCTACCGTGAAAGTAGGACCTCCGGCGCCGCCGCTTTCCGAATCTAATGCGGAAAAACGGAAAGACGCCGGCTGGAAATGGTGGTTTTGGGGTTTCGTTGCGTTGGCAGTGTCTTGTGCGGCTTACCTAGGTCTGTACCAATGGAAGAAGATCGGAAAGCGGGTGGAGACTTTGAAACGACTTGACGAATGGATCGGATCCAAAAGAGGTTTGGTATTGAAGCATTCGGTTCTCGCCAAAGGGCTTTCCGAGGGCGAAGCGGCTTTATTGGCCGATTGTAAGTCAAAGGAGAAGGCTCTAACCGAGATGTATTCCAAATTGGATCCGGCCTCTAAAATCCGACTTCTCGGATCTGCGAAAAGGATTTTAAATGACCCAAGGCAAAACGAAACTATATGAGCGAAGAAATTAAAGGCAGAATCTCCGTAGAAACGGAGAACATTTTCCCAATCATTAAAAAATGGTTATATTCCGAAAAAGATATCTTTTTGAGGGAATTGGTTTCCAACGCATCGGACGCGATTTCCAAACTTAGGAAGATTTCCCTCAACGAGGAGTTCGACGGAGGAACCGACTACAGGATCGATATAAATTTCGATCAAACCGCAAGGACCTTAACGATCGAGGATAACGGAATCGGAATGACCGAGGAAGAAGTCCGAAAATACATCAATCAGATCGCTTTTTCCGGAGCCGAGGAATTCGTAAAGAAATACCAAGGGGAAGGGGAAAAGCCCGAGATCATCGGACATTTCGGGTTAGGATTCTACTCCTCCTTCATGGTTTCCGCCAAGGTTCGGATCGAAACGAAATCTTATCGCAATGGTTCCGTCGGAGTCGTTTGGGAAAGCGAATCCGGCACCGAATTTACTCTGAAAACGGAAGAGAAGACCTCCCGAGGCACAAAGATCGTTCTATTTTTGGATCCGGATTCCGGAGAGTACCTCGATGCTTGGAAATTGAAGGAACTGGTGCGCAAATACTGCGATTTTCTTCCGGTTTCCATTTTCGTCAAAGGGGAACAAGCCAATAAGAAGAATCCTCTTTGGAGTGCGACTCCTTCTTCCTTAAAAAAAGAGGACTACGAGGAATTTTACCGGTATCTGTTTCCGTTTGCGGGAGAACCTCTCTTCCACGTTCATCTCAACGTGGATTATCCGTTCCGACTCCAGGGAATCCTGTACTTCCCGAGATTGCGTCACGAACTGGACGCGAATCGGATGGGAATCAAGCTGTACTGCAATCACGTATTCGTTTCCGACGAGGCGAAGGAGTTGGTTCCCCAGTTCCTGACCGTTCTACAGGGTACTCTGGATATACCCGATTTACCGCTCAACGTTTCGCGTTCCTATCTGCAAAACGATCCGCTGGTAAAAAAGATATCCGCGCATATCGTCAAAAAGGTCGCGGATAAGATCCAGGAGGAATTCAAAAGGGATTCCGAGACCTTCCGAAAAAACTGGGATGAGATTTCCCTGTTCGTGAAGTACGGATTGATGACGGACGAAAAATTCTACGAGGCTGCCAAGGATCTGGTTTTCTTCCGTTCTTCCAACGACGAATTGATCCGGTTGGAGGATTACGTACTCCGTAATCAGGAAAAGAATTCCGGGAAGATCTATTACGCGAACGAAACGGAATTATCCTCCGTCTATATGGATCTTTTAAAAACCCAAGGCTTGGAGGCCATCTTGGTGGACTCCAGGATAGACAACCATTTCCTACAGTTTTTGGAGAGTAAAAACCCCGACTGGAAATTCCAAAGAGTGGATTCCGAACTCGCGGAACAAACCTTGGACAAGGATGCCACCCCCGGTTTAGCGGACGCGGAAAACAAAACGGAAGCCGATCGAATCCAAGAAATCTTCGGCAAAGCGGTGGGAAGAGAAGGTCTGGAGATCCGCTCGGAGGCCCTCAAGTCGGAGGAAGTTCCGGCCGTCATCCTCTTGCCGGAGCATCTGCGTCGGTTGGCGGAAATGGGCCAGATGTACGGACAGAAATCCAACGACCTGTTAAAGAACCATACTTTGCTGGTCAATCGTAGGTCCAAGCTCGTTCAGAATCTTCTGAATCTCAGCAAAGGTCTCCGGCCGGAACGTGCGGAAAAGATCGCAAAATCCGTGTACGATATGGCCTTGCTGGGGGCCAAGTTGTTAGGCGAGGACGAGGTCTCGGCTATGCTTCGCCGAGAAAGGGAACTTTTGGAGGAACTTTCCGAAGGATAAAAGCGCGAAAAAAAGGAGGGAAAACCCGAACCCTGCCGATATCTTTTAATGGTACCGGTATGCGGATTCCACTCCAATTGATCTCTTTTTCCATTCTGATTTTAGGGATCGTTCCCGGATCCGCCCAGACACCGGGATCCGATCTCAAACCCTTACAGGAAGAAGGGGAGAGCCATCGCGAAGGAAAGTCCCTGGACAGAGAATACTACGAGTATTATTTTAAAACCCTTCCGAATCCTGATATCGTAGAAAAAGCCAAGCTGGAATACAATCTCATCCGCCATTTGAAACTGGAGATGCGTAAGAGGGATCCGGATAAGATGACTCCGGAAGAATTGAAGAAAGTGACCTCCGCCTCCGTGAAGTACGAAAGAGTCTTTGAAGATTCCATCTGGATGAGGGGAATCCGATCCCAGATGAAATATCTGAAATTCAAGGAATATATGTACGTAGTGATCTACGAGAAATACTACTGTTTTATTTCCTATGAAGTGAATCCTGCTAGGTACATCCAGGAACCGTTTCAGGTCCAATTGGTCTTTCAGAAGGAAAGTATTTTCAACACTACTCTGCCTTCGCCTTGAAAGCGCGGTAATACGCTCCCATTCCGACCAAGAACAAGGAATATGCGATTCCCGCCGCAAAAAGCCCTTCTAGAAAATGAAAGCTCGGAGTAGGCGCCCGGTTTCCGACGATTCTGGAAAGGATTCTATTCTTGCCTAGGCTTACCCAGGTTTGACGTCTCACTGCGATCGTATCTCCGACTCTCATTCTTCTCTGGGTCAGGTCGTCGACTTCCTCGGTAACTTCGTGCTTCTTGCCTGTTTCATCCGGTACGAGATACGTGTAAAGGTGGACGGGACGCCCGAATTTCTCCAGCCGGGAATTCTCCATCAACACTCCGAACTCCTTCGGGCCAGAGGAGGAAAGGCGGTCATACACCGATTCCAGATTCCGATTTTCCCAGTACGCCACTCCGAAGAGAGGCAGAAAAAACGCCAAAGATCCCCAACCTAGGGCAAAGAGGATTTTATAAAAGGGAGTGCGTGGGGTTTGGTCCATTCGATTCAAGAGGTTGGTTACACGGTATCGTGGATGGGATAGGGATTCTTACAACAAAGTTTCCTGTAGGAGTTCCTACAAAATTCCGCTCCGAAAAAAGAGTTGTTCAAATCAGATTTTTCTGATAAATGAGCCGAATCGAGCGCTTCGGGGATAGCGGGTACCACCGCACCGGCCCCCACCCAGAGCAGGGTGGGGACCCGAAATCATTTCAAGCAGGCCGCGATCGCGTCCTCCTCCTTTTCAAAATGGGCAAACGGTTTCCACAGCCCTAACAGATTGAAAATTTGGATCACTTTTTCTCCCGCCTCCGTGAGGACTAGACGTTTCCCCTCCTGGGTAAGACGGTTCTTTAGTTCGAAGATGGCACGGATACCGGAACTGGAGATATATTTCAGATCGGAAAGATTCAACACGGTACTGTTCGCATGAGAGACATCCAAGACCTGCTCTTTAAAAAGAGGGAAAGTGGATTCGTCCAGTCTTCCGGATACCAGATAGACTTTGATATTGCTCCCTGCTTCTTGCTCTAGGACGGTTAAACTATCCATTGTTTTTTACTACCACTTGCAATCGTTTGGGGGAAACGGAAAAATCGGCCCTAGCTCCGGGAGGAAAATCGTAGATTCTTTCCGCCAAGGAATCGATCGAAATTCCTCCCCACATTTCGGATATTAGACGAAACGATTCTTTTACGGTAAAATGATCCAATTTATATTTTACGTTTTCTTTTTTACGAAGTTCCCTACAATACACTTTGAAATAGGGCTTTTGCTTGTCAAAACTTACGTCTCTGTTTTCGCAAGACATAACCCAACCCGTGGAACCTGCTCCGGTATATACGAGTAATCCGGAACATTTCTGTTCCTCCGCTTTCCCCTGGTGGGAAATCAGAAAGCGACTCGTTAGATCCGGGCTATTGTTCCGGATGGAGATCTCGCTTACTCCTTGGAAGGTTTTTACCGTTCTCCCGTCCGGGTATTCGATCCTAACGTTGATCAGGGGCCATTTTTCGATTTTGGCGTCGGTCCAGCCGCTCCTTAAGGAAGCCTCTATATCTTCTACATGAAAGGAGAGGAGAGCCCCGACGGAAGTCGCAGGGTCGGAATTGCAGCCGAGTACCAGATTCTCCACTGCGTGGTGTGCCACATATGTAAAATGATTGTCCCCTCCTAAGGCGATGATCAGGTCGAAGGAAGCGATGTCCAATTCCTCCAGTCCTTCCCGAAAAATGAGGGTTGCGTTCGGAAAGATTTCCTGGATCCTCTTCCTACTTTCCAATTGCCGAAGGTGGGACTCGTACACCCGGCGGAAGGAATTGTTTTGTAGAGCGGCGATCCTTTCGTATTCCTCCAGAGATCCGTACGTCTCCACATCCAATTCGTACTTGGTACGTTTTATGACCACCAGAACGGATTGCAGGTTCTGTAGCTTTTCCGACGGCATGGATTACCAATAAGAAACGGGTTTCCGCCGCACGGAAACGAAAAAAAGAGCCGGGAAAGAAATATCAGAAAGAGTTTTAAGCCAGCACCGGCTCTCCGCTATCCGTTCTTTCCGAATTTCTACGTGCCAGAATCGCCTTCAAATAGGAGATCGTGTTTCGGAATTGAGTGCGGCTTCCCGTCAAGCGGTAAAGCGCGACTAGATGTTTTAGGTTTCGGATGTTTTCCGGCTCTCGGGAACGTAACTTCTCCGCGAACTCCAAGGATCTCCAATAGTCCTTCGTTTTTCTGAGTGCGTAGGAAGTATAAAAAATGTACTCGTTGTCGAAGGGTACTCTCGCAAGATAATTCTCGCAGTGTTTCACTCCGTCTTCGTATTCCTTAGCGTTGATGCAGATGCGGGCCAACTGTTTGTGCAGGACCGGATCCGTGTCGTCCAAGACCATGGCTTTTTGGAACAAAGATTTCGTGGTCTCGAAGTTTCCTTTTTTGTATTCCTTGATCCCGTCCTGTAATAGACGATTGTACTCTTCCGAAACCGTTTTGGGGGCCACAGGTACGGCGGTTTCCTTGTAGCCGATACGCATCACGCTTAAGTCGTCCGAAATTTCTCCCGCAGCAGAGATGAGTCTCTCAAGGTCTTCCAGGTTTCCTTTGGAGAGTTCTACGAAGCGAAGAAACAGATATTCGTCCTCGTTCATCGTGGGTTCTCCTTTGGAAGGATCGGAAAGAATAATGTCGTCCTTTCCGTCGGAGCCTACGAATAGCACATCCCCTTTTTCCAGTTTGTATACCCGCACCAGCGGTTCCGTGGTATTTTCCGAAAAGCCCAATTTTCGGAGCGCCATTTCCGGATCCAGGAAGGTCGCCTTCGCGTCCCGGTATAAAACCATATTCGGGTGTTCCGCGTTCAAAGAATAAAGGGCCCCAGTTTCCTCGTCCAAAAGACAGATCAGGGCAGAGACGAGCATGGTACCGTCGAAGGTTTCGAATACGTTCTGTAATTCCGTATAACAATCCTTGAGCCATTTTTCCGGAGTTTTGCGTTGGTTCCTTCGGGAGAGTTGGGTCCGAGTAAGAATCGCCTTGAATACGGTTCCCATCACAAGCGCCCCTCCGGCGCCCTGGATCGATTTTCCCATCGCATCCGAGTTCATGAATACCAGATATTTGATTCCGTAAAGGTTGATCTCGCTGATGGAAACCAAGTCTCCACCTATATCCGATTCCCTCTTCCGGAACGTGAAGGTCTTCTTTTGCTTGAGAATCGCATGGATTTTGGTGGCGGGTCCGTCGTATTTTAGATTCGCCAAAGGCCGGAGAAGTAGAGAAGTCAGATAATAGTCCCCGTCCTGTTTTTCCTTGAGCGCTTGCACCTCCGTCAGAGTCTCCTGTAGTTCGTGGGTCTTTTCTTCCACTTTCTTTTCCAGGAAAAGTTGGTGGTCCAGAAGGTCCTTCTTCATGTTTACGAAGACTTCTCCCATCTCTCCCAATTCGTCGGAGCGCTCCAGGTCGACGATCTTGGATTCGTCCTCTGCCGGGTTTTTCATCGCGAAATTCAAAGCCTTGACTGCGTGAATGATGTCTCGGGAGAACAGATAGGAGGCGACTAGGATACCACCGAACACGAATAAGGCGATGATTCCGCAATAGATCCAGAGATTCCGCGTGGATTCGTGCAGTTCCGTCTCGTCTATCATCAATACGAATTTGAGATCCAGTTTGCTGAGGCCCTGGTTTTCGTACGGAATCTTGGTAAGGTAGAAATATTTTCCAGAGTGTTGGAGTCTCGAACCTACTTTGAGAGAGTCCAGCTTTTGTCCTTCCAGAAATTTGGAGATGGTTTCGTCGGAAGCGGAGACGAATTTCCCCTTATCGAATACCGCCATGTGAACGTCCGGAGAACCTACGATTCCTTGCAGGAATTTGGAGTCCACTACCTGACCGACCATCACCAGGCCTCCGTTATGCAGGGGAGCGGTCACTCTGAGTCCGAGGCCGCTATGACCCATTTCCAAGGTGGAAGCAGTCTTTCCTTGTAGGGCTTCCTGCACGATTTTTTGAGAGGACTTGTCGTCCCCGAAATCCGCGGGACGATGGAATCTGAAAAAGACGATCCCCTTCGAATCGTGCAGTTCGAAGATGGAAAGTCCGTATTGGGTCATGATGCCCTTTACGTAATCCATATTCGCTAAGAGAAGAGGACGGTTGTTTCTCATCCCGTTTTCCAACAAGGAACGGGTCTTTTGGTTCCTATCTATTTCTTTCAAAAGGAGAAGGATCACTTCCTCTCTGTGCCTCAATTCCTTTTGGAATTCCAAGGATCTATCCAAGGCCCTTTTGTTTTGAGGTTCGTTCTTTACCCGATCGATCATTTGGATAAAGGTGATGGCCAGGATGAGAACCAGCAGAAGTTGGCTGGCTCCGAGAATGAGGAAGATTTTTTGTCTGAAACTCATAAAAACCGTCCGGAGAGTCGAATTAGATTTTGAAAATAGGGTTGGAGGACGCTTAGAATTTTGGCCTGGGAAACTATCATGTCAGAAAGAGCCTTAAATCTACGATTGTTGGATCCCAATGGTACTAAGGAATCGTGAAAAAACGGTTACAAAACGGAGATCGGACCGTATTCTTGCATTAGGCGAAGGTCTAGATTCTTGACAGAAATCAAGGGAAATTCCGAATTCCAATCATTCCTTTCCTTCAAAACGGAACTAAATTCGGTTGGGAGAAATTATGCAATCTGAAGGTCCTCAAAAATCCGGTTTTCCTTTTCATCCCTTGGAGGATTCCGTTTTAGGCGAGGTATTCGCTCGGACCTTGGAACTGTCCGGAATTTCCCGAGCGGAAGCAAATGCGGCGATTTTGTCCCATTTAAAACAAGCGGGAGAGTTTCAGTTCACCCCCAATTCCAAAAAGCAGGTATTGCTCCAAAGTATGCCCAGTATGTTCAGGGAACTTTTGGAGCAGGAGAAGGACTCGGAAATCCTGGAAACCTTTCGGAAGGAGATCCAAGAAGAAGGGCGTCTCGATCTGGCGCTGGAACTCCTGGAATGGATCTTTACCGGTTATGAAAAGGAAGCCTTGGTCGTCGCTCTCTTCGAACTCTTACTCAATGGCAAGGTTCGGCTCCCGGAGGGATTTTATGGAAAGATGATGGAGGAATACGAAAGGGAGATGAGAGGGGATTTGGATCGGCTCCGAGAATAGCGCCGGTCCGCGTCTAGATCGCAGCTTCTTCCTTCGCTAGGATTCCGCTGCGATCGTAGAAAAGAAGAAACCTTATGCTACGTCCGCGAGAGGAGAGCGGGGGGTACCGGGAAGTTCCTTTCTCCCTTTTTCCGTCCAGACTGCCCTCTGGATCCGGATAATCCTAAGAAAATGCAGGACCTTCATCACTTGGTAGGTCAGGTCGATTTCGAACCAACGGAACGCGAAGTTCGGGGAATTCGGATGAGCGTGGTGGTTGTTCTGATACAGTTCGCCCAAGATCAGGAAATCCACAGGCAAGGTGTTTTTGGAATTGTCCGGATTCTTGGGATGGTTGCGATACCCGTACATGTGTCCGCACCAGTTTACGACGGCTCCGTGGACGGGTCCCATTAGGTAATGAAAGGGAAGAAGCGCATACAGCCAAAGAGCGTCTCCGGGAACGAAGGCCATGTAAAAGAGGGTATACCCGGTTCCGAAAAAGAGACGGACGAACCAAGAGTCTGCGAACCTGTCGAAGAACGGCATTTCGGGATAGTTTCCCCTGAAATCTTTTTCCACTTCGGTCTTGCGATTCAGGATATCTTCGTAAACGACTGCAGTGGTCCACATCATATCCAAAAATCCCTTGGATGCGACGGGGGAGTGAGGGTCTTTGATCGTATCGCTGTAAGCGTGGTGTTGGCGATGAAGGATTGCGTAAGCCCGGGGATTGAGATAGGAAGATCCTTGGACAAAGAAAGTGAAGAAATAAAAGAACTTTTCCCAGAAACGGTTCAGTTTGAACATTTGGTGGGCGGAATATCTATGCAGGTAAAAAGATTGTGCAAAGGCCGCCAAGAACCAATGTCCTAAGAAAAAGCTAAGAATGATCGCCATGAAGGGCTCCTCGATTCGGTTTCATACCTTTTTCTTAATCCGAGTTGGAATCCCCGGTTTTGTTGCAAAAAAATCGGTTCTCCGGATTTTTTTCCGCTTTTTTGGGCCGATTGCGCCTAGAGGAGACCATAGCCCTCTATTTCCGACGGCCTGAAATTCCCAAATTTTCCGAAAATCCGGAGGTTTTTGCCCGAAATTTGCGGAGTTATTTAGGGCAAACGGGCTATCCGGTTTGGATTTCCCTCCTTCCTGTTAATAAAATGTTGACTATAGGGGTAAGGAAGAATAGGTTCTTGGCCCATGGATCCTCAAAACGAACAAATCCCTCCCGGTTTTCCACCCGAGTCCTGGAAGGCGCTCACACCGGAACAGCAAAAGCAGTATCGGGATGCGATGGCCCAGTCTCCCCAATCCGGAAACGCCGGGCAACCGCAACCTGCCGTTCCTTCGCAAGGCCAGATCTATGCCGAAGTCGGAAAACAGATGTTGATCGGCACCCTATGGAGTTTTTTAAGAGGATTGCTGTATCGATTGTTCCGATTTTGATCCGTTTATTCCGTACGGATCGCGGACCCGTCTTTGAATCTTTTGCCGATTTCCGTTTCGGCCAACGTTTCGCAGGTTTCGTAGTTGGCGTTTTTCGGAAAGCGGATTTCGGATAGGATTCTCGTTCCGAAATTTCCGTACTCGTTTTTGACCCATTTTCGGATCTGCAAAAGAGTTTCCTCTTCCCGCTTGTCGCCCGGCTTTTCGGACACGATGTATTCCAAAAGATCCGAGATTCCTCTCTTGGTTTTGACGCTGGTCATAAAGACCGGCGGAACGGAACCTCCGGGAGAGAGGTCCCTCAAAAATTCCAGAGTATGAGTCAGAGTATGATAGCTCGCCTTTGCCAAGGCTTCCTCGTCGCATTTGTTTAGAATGAACGCATCCGGGACTTCCATGATTCCACTCTTCATGAATTGGATCTGATCGCCTCCCAACGGAACCATCACCAAAAAAGAAAGATCGGCCAGTTTGGACACTTCGATCTCGTTCTGTCCTATCCCGACGGTCTCCACGAATACGAAATCGAAAAAGCAACGTAAGAGACGGATCACATGATACGTGTATGGATTGACTCCACCAAGCTCCAGTTGGCTAGGTTGGGAACGAAAATAGATCCTTTTTTCCCGGGTGGGCAGGGAAAGTCTGGTTCTGTCTCCCAAAAAGGAACCTCCGCTGATATGACTCGAAGGATCGACCGCAACCACCGCCATCTTCTTTTCCGGGAATCGTTTCAGGAATTCGGTGGAAAATTCCCCGAGTAGAGACGATTTTCCCGCTCCCGGAGTACCGGTGAGTCCTACCGTGAGGGAGGAATTTCCGGAAAAATCGGATTTTTCTAATGTATCAAATAATAATTTACGAAATTCGAATGAATTCGGTTTTTCCAGTTCCGTGATCAGCTTCGCCAAGGGGAATTTTTCCCCCTCGGCGGCGTCACGGATCAGTTCTTTGAGTTCTTCCGGGCGAAACTTCACCGCCATGGATTCAGGCGGCGACCGGAGCCTTGGAAAGAATGTCGATGATCTTTTCCATAACGTCCATCAGATCGTAATCTTTGGGAGTGAAGATGGCTTTTACTCCGATTTTTTTTAGGGTTTCGAAATCGGAGGCGGGAATGATTCCTCCGAATACGACCGGAATCTCGGCTTTATAGTGTTTTAATTCCTGGAAGATCTGTTCCGCGAGTTCGATATGGGAGCCGGAAAGAATGGACACTCCGATGACGTTCGCATTTTCTTCCACCGCTGATTGGACGATATCTTCGGGAGTCAGACGGATTCCGGAATAAATGACGTCGAATCCGGCGTGTTTGGCCGAGACGGCGATCATCTCCGCTCCGTTCGAGTGTCCGTCTAAACCGGGTTTTCCGACCACGATTTTCGGACGAGCTCCCGTATCCTTTAGGAATTTCTCCACTTTGGAACGAACGATCGCGACCTTCTCCGTTTCCAAATTCAGTTTTTGGCCTTCCACTCCGGTGGCAGGTCTGTATTCTCCGAAAACCTTTCTAAGAACGTCGGCCCATTCTCCGGTGGAAACGAGGGCCTTAGCACATTCGATGGAGGCATACATCAGGTTCTTGCCGTTCTTTGCGTCTTCTTCCAGTCTCGCCAAGGATTCTGCAGCGCGTTTCGGATCCCGCTTCGCTTTCACTTCCGCCAAGACTTTCAGGGTTTGCTCCGCGGATTTCGGATCCACTTTGAAGATTCCTCCATCGGGATCGTTGGTGAGAGGGGAGGGGATTCCTTCCTTCCATTTGTTCTTTCCTACGATCACGAGTTCGTTATTGTTGATCTTGGCTAATCTCTCCGCCTGCGATTTGACCAATTGGGATTTCATGTAACCGTTGTCGATGGCACGGATCGCTCCGCCCATTTCCTTGATTTTTTGGATTTCCTTGTTCGCGTTTTCTATGAGCTCTTTGACTTTGCTCTCCACTACCTTGGAACCTTCGAACAGGTCGGGATATTCCAGCAGATCGGTTTCGTACGCAAGAACCTGCTGCAGGCGCAAGGACCATTGTTGGTCCCAAGGGCGGGGAAGGGAGAGAGCCTCGTTCCATGCGGGAAGCTGCAATGCGCGACAACGTGCATCCTTGCTCAATGTGACTCCCAGCGCCTCGATCAGGATTCTCCAGGCGTTATTTTCGGGTTGTTCCTCCGTCAATCCCAGGGAATTGACCTGCACTCCGTAACGGAAGCGGCGGAATTTTTCACTCTTCACATCATACTGTTTGGCGGTGATCTCGTCCCACATCTCCGTAAAAGAACGCATTTTGCACATCTCTTCGATGAAACGGATTCCTGCGTTGACGAAAAAAGAGATCCTACCGACGCATTGCTCGAATTCTTCGTGGGTAAAACAATTTCTTTCTTTGATCGCATCCAGGATGGCCATGGCAGTGGCTAAAGCAAAGGCCAACTCTTGCACCGGAGTGGCGCCCGCTTCTTGGAGGTGGTAGGAACAGATATTGGAAGGGTTCCATTTCGGAATCTTTTTGAGACAGTACTCGTACATATCCACAATGACCCGGATGGAATGTTCAGGCGGAAAAATATAGGTTCCCCGAGCCAGGTATTCTTTGATTATGTCGTTTTGTGTCGTTCCCTGAAGTTTGGAAACATCTTCTCCCCTTTCTTCCGCCAAAGCCACATACAGGGAGAGGAGCCACATGGAAGTCCCGTTGATCGTCATGGAAGTGTTCATCTCTTCGATCGGGATCTGATCGAAGAGGATGCGGAAGTCCTCCAAAGTGTTGATCGGAACTCCTACTTTCCCGATTTCCGGCCTCGCGATGGAATGGTCGGAGCTGTAGCCGCATTGGGTGGGGAGGTCGAAAGCGATGGAAAGACCGGTCTGGCCTTTGGAGAGGTTCTTTCGGAATAATTCGTTGGATTCCTTTGCGTTCGTATGCCCTGCGTAGGTGCGGAAAATCCAAGCAGGTTCTTTGCTAGGGTTCCCGCTTTTGTCGTAAAGGATGTGATCTTTTTTTTCCATCTCGTAGGTGCCCCCGGGAATATGCCTCTTAGTTTAGTTCAAAATGTGTTGGTATAATTTCACCTAAATTTTTAACGTTGCTCCGAAATCCGGAAGTGCAAAATACCGAGAACATGGACTTAGAACGAAACAAAAAAGCAAACCCTTTCCTGATTTTGGTCTCCGTTCTTTTTCTTACAAGTGTATTGACGATCCTCCAATCCTGGCACGGGCAACCGGAAAATGCAGAATCGTACAAGGTTCTATCCGAGCTCCGCTCCCTTCAGGAAGAGGGAAAATTCCTAAGTCCCCAGGAGCCGTTGGCTTTTTTGCTGCTCTCCTTCTGGAAATCCCTCGCGGGATTGAATTACGTTCCCGCCTATCTTTCGTTCGGAGCCTTTTTTCTCAGCCTTGCCGTACACCTCTGCGCGTACTTGTTGGAAAGAGGGACTTGGAAACCGAACCAATACCTGCTTTGCTATTTGGCGGCGATCAATCCGCTCTCGTACAATGTTCCCTTGCATTCCCTTTCCGAGTCCGTCAGCCTAATCTTCGTACTATTGCTCTTCCTCTCGTTCCGGATGGAAACGATTCTGGATCTCTTCGTTTTGGTTTCCTGTACTTTACTGGGTCTATTTTCCCATTTCACCTTTTTTCTGATCGGTTTCACTCTATTCGTGATCAAGGCCGGTACGGTGGGCCTACGGGAAAAGAAGAAGAACCAATCAGTGTTTTTCAAACGTAGGAATCTTCCGAAATTATTCCTATTCGGTTATCTTTCCGTTTTCGTTTTGGCAGTGTTTCTATTCGGAAGTCTGGGGTTTTACGGGGAAGAGTCTTTTTCTTACATGGGAAAAAGGGCTTGGGAATATCTTTTAGGATTCGGATCCTTCGTAACGCTGTTGGCGGTGGGAACGTTCCTGCTCCGGTCCGAAAAGGAACTCAACTCGGTGGTGGCTTCGATCGCGGCCTTCATTCTACTTGTTGTGTCCGGATATTTTACCGTGAGGCCGATCCGCGGAATGGATACGGTGAAATTGAATTCTTTATCCAAAGACATCGTAGCTCTGCGCGGAAGAGCGGTGATAGATCCCAAGGAAAGGATCTTTGCGGACCGAGATACCTCCGAGTATCTGTATTTTCATACGAAGCAGAAGTTGTTCTTTCGGGAAAAGGACAACTTCGGCGATAAGGACTATATTCTAATCTCCGAAATCTGGCCCGTGGACAAGAAGCTATTGCAAAGGGAAGTCCGAGCCAAGTCGGCTCAATATCTATTCTTGTCCGGAGAGAGGATTTTGATCAACGGAATCCTCTGGAAAAAAATTCAATCCGACGGTAGCCTGAAAGCCTTAAAGCCGAAATCCGTCGCGGCGAGAAAAGGTCTGGAAAAGGACTCCGGCTATGATCGGATCCGTCTCCTGCTACTCGAAGTACTCGCGCCTTCCAAGAGCTCCCGGGTATGATTCCCGGTAAAAGGAAAAAAACGGAGAGCGATTATCTAGCGTACGGAGCGAACGGTCAACCGTTCGAAACCTCGTATTGGAAGGAGATATACGGCAGCGGTGTAGACGTAGATGCGTCGTTTAATGCCAGAGAACATGCGAAATACATTAAGTCCTTGATGGACTTGATGCAGATACCGGTGCACAGTCTCGCGGACTTCGGGTTCGGCAAGGCTATCCTTCTCAAAGAGACCGTAAAGGCTTTGGAGCCCGGAAGGATCTTTGCGATCGACCCTTCGGAAGAGATGATAGATTCGATCGCGGGGCAAAAATGGATCCGAGGATATAATCTTTCCTTTCTTCATAGCACGATTCAGGACTTGGATCCGAAATATTTCATCGGCGCTCCTTTCGATCTCGGAATCTGCAACTCCGTGGTCCAGTACATAGACAAGCGAGAATTAAAGGGGGTCTTCCGAAAGCTGCACTCCATCGTGCGGTATCTATATTTTACGGTTCCGACCAAGAACGACTACGAAAGGATGAAGAAGGAGATCTTTTTCACGGATCCGTTCGCGCACGCCCGCAGCAAGAATACCTACGAAAAACTTGTTCGACCGTATTTCCGAAGGGTGGCCTTCAATCTGCTGGAGAGTAGGATCGTGGAAAATTCCCAATTCAGCGACGAGTTCTTTACGGATCCGTAAAAAACTCGAGGATAGATAGGGACCCGTGGGAACGCGACTCTTCGACCGAAAATACCGCTTAGGAAAAAGGCGAATCGTCGTTTTTTCCGCAGGTTTCTTGTATTCCGGCTTTTTGTCCTTTCTGCAATATACGACCCTAGGGTTAGGGTGGCACGACGCGGGAATGCAACTGCAAGTCCTGTCTTCCTGTCCTACAGCGATGGGATGTCTGTGGTCCTACGATTGGGGGGCGAATTTTCTTTCCGTTCACGCGTCTCCGATCCTATTCGCGATCTCCTTATTCGTTTCTCCGCTTCCCTATGTGGAATGGCTGCTCGTTCTCGGATGTTCGGGTTTCGCGTGCGGAATCGCGCTTCTGGATCTTTTTTTCGAAAGAATCTGCGGGAAAGGAAACGTTTCCCTCTTACTTACGTTCTCCTTCCTTTCGAGTCCCTATGTGACCGCTACGCTTTTGTACTTACATTACGAAATTCTTTTGCTTCCTCTTACGGTTCTTTTCGTCCTGTCGGTACTGGATAAGAGGAAAATTCCGGCTTTCTTATCGTTCTTCGGATTGCTCCTTTTGAAGGAGGACGGATGGATGTACGCGGTTTCCGCCCTGTTTTTATTGGTAGGCAGGGTAGGGTGGAAGGAGTTGGTCCTGTATGCGGTCTTCGCGCTGGTCTATCTGTTCGGAGGCGTTCTATTCTTACTTCCTAAAATACATCCTCCTTTGTTGCCTTTATTTCGGGAACACTGGGGTCTGGAACCGATCGAATTTTTCATGCGGACCTTGGTACACCCGCAAACCGTCTTTGTGAAAATCTTTACCGGGCCCGGAAAATTCCTGTGGTTCAGCGTTCTCGCCCTTCCGTTTCTGACCTGGAGATCTTTGCCGGGTTTTGCGATCGGCTTTTTATGGCTGAGCGCGGCTTCTCCCGATCGGGCCGGACTTTCCTACTTTTACGGATTCGGTCCTACCCTTCTTTTATTCCTGAGTCTTCCTTTTGCCTATCGAAATGGCCGAAAAATCTCGGATCGTTTTTCCTTTCCGAAGTTCTTTCCGACGATTCCCTTTGTGGCTCTGTTCCTCTTTTCCCTCTTATGTACGATGTTTCCGAATGCTAGCCTTTCTAGAAGTCCGAATTTGCCCGGGGTTTTGTCTGCGATGGAAGGGAGAGGTCAAAATTCGGCGGTCCTAAAAAAGTTACGCGAATTCCGGTCCTTAGAAGAGAAGAACACGTTCGCTTCTTTCCAAATTGCAGCCTATCTTTATCACGGTCAGGAGCTGAAAATTCCGTACAAAGACTGGATCCTTGTCCGCGACGGGATTTGGGCTCCGGGTTTGGTGGTATTGGATTCCCTTGGGGAAGAACCTCTCCTGCCTCCACACAGTGCGGAGAATATGATCCGCTTTTTTGACCAAAACGGAAATTACGAAAGGCTTTCGGGTCTGCCTCCGGGCCTAAGCGCTTGGAAAAGAATCCGGCTGCCGGTCAACCGCAGGTCCGACTAACAGGAACGCGTCGGTTCGAAACGAACAAATAGAATACGTTTGTTGGTCGATCGGACCGGAATTGCGGTTCCAGGGTTCTTGGAGGGAACTTATTTCTGATCTGACTCTGAGATTGCTCGGATGAGCCCGATCAAGGCTCTTTGCGTATTGGGATTGAGGGACAAAAACCCTTCCATCGCTTCCGAAAACCCTTTTTTCCCCTTCAATTCTGCCAGGAGTTTTTTCTCATTCTCAAGTTCAGAATTTATTTCAAAGGTTTCTCGGTTCTGAGGAGAAGAGTAGAGCACCGGTAAAACCGGAATTGTGTCGTCGATCAGGTAAAAAAGATCGGCTTCGTACTGTTCGGCGAGACGTAATAAAACTGCATATGACGATTCCTTTACATTTCCTTGGACGATGCTCTTCAAGCCGTTGATTCCAAGACGTAATTTCCGCGCGGATTCCGTTCTCACTTCTCCGGAACGATCTAGGATCGCCTTTACCTTGTTACCGAATAGAGTCTCCGATTTTTTAGCAGTCATCTTGAAGGTGCCAACAAAATTAATATTGACAGTTGGATGTTGTTAGCATACCTTTGGAACTCGCGAAACCAAATGCGAAATAGTACTCTCTAAGCGTCATCCCTAAACTGTGAAGTAAAAAAGAGGAAAAAATCATTCAGAACAAGCGTCGGGATTGCTTGCATAAACCCGGCAACTCTGTAAATACGGTCGCTTTACCGCTGTTCTACGGATCTTTTTCCCCTTCGTTACCTTATTTAAAAATTAATTCTCTTTGTATCTGTTTCAGAAAGCTTCCATGTGATTTGAGAACAAACGGGAGGATGGGTAAAATGTCGTTACTGATCGGACATTCGATTCGTTTCTGCTTTTTTCCTCTCCGTCCTCGATTTTTCGGAAATCCCTCGTTTGAGGGAACTTTTCCGGAAAGGACCGGGTCGTTCTGGATGGCTTTCTCAAACCAGATTTTTCAATATTGAGCTACGGTCGAAAGTTTTCCGGAAGGAAAAGTACATGGTTATCGTTTATTTTGCTATAGAAATGACAAATTTGTCCTAATTTTTAGGGCTGTTTGGGCAGAGTTTTCGGGAAGCTTCGTCGGAATAGTGATACTTGAAACGGAATCGACGCAAAGTGGAGATTTTGATCGATGATATGCGTGCGGCAATGTATATTAGGTAATTATTATATTGTAACATGTTTTACATTCTAACTACTGTAGGGAAGAGAGAAATCTTTTCGTCTTTTTTCTTGTATAAAAAAATTCATTCATGATCGGACCGCCTACGGGCGATTTAGATCTTCGGTAACAAGAGTCGTGTTAAGATATATGAGATCAGATTCATTCGAAGGTTCTGCGGCAGGAATTTCGTCGACGGTATCTAGAAAATCGATACTATACGTGGACAGCGACGAGGAGTTCAGAAAAAATTTCGCCTCCCGTTTTTCTCCGGGAAGTTACGAAGTTTTCGTTACTTCCAGCATTTCCGAGACTTTGGAAAGAGCGCTTTTGGAACTTCCGAGTGCGATCGTAGTGGATCCGAATTTTCCGGATCTGGAAGGGATTAAGTTGCTTCGGGCTTTGAGAAAGATTTCACCCGGAAGTATCTTCATTCTTCACTCCCGGTTAAACGAAATGGATCCGAGTTTGCGCAGCTTGGATTGGATCCATGCAAGTTTCGAGAAATCGAACCAAACTTCCTTGCTCGTCGGGGCCGTGTGCCGGGCGATAGAGGAAAAAAACGTCAGTTTGAACGATTTTCACAGGAAGGCTCTCCAGGAGGAAAATCTAATCTCGGAGATATCCTGGCTACAGTGGAAGGAAAACAATAGGAACTCGGAGCAGCTCAGCATCGGGAAAAACATTCTGGATAATCTTACCCACAGTATTTCCCAGGGATTGGGTATCGGTTCGTTGATTACCCGCTTGGATATGGTGGAAGCCGTAGCGAAAAAAAGCGAAGGCCAGTATGAAATACCCGTCGAGCTCATGGATTCCATTCTGGAAAATAAGAATATATTGAGAGACTGGACGGAAAAGCTGGAAAAATTCCGTAGCCTGTTCGATCTTAACGTGACTAAGGAACGCACTCATTTCGATCTCGTCCAGTCTTCCATTCTGGACTCCATGGCGGAGCTGGGAGAAATCGCAAGAATCAAAAATCAGAAGATCATCTACGAAGAACGATTGTTCAATAGTTATGTCTTTTCAAGTCCTGCATTCCTCAAATTCGCCTGCAAAGAATTGCTGGTAAACGCGATGAAGTTTTCCCCGGGCGGATCCAAGATCCCCATTTTGTTCTATTCCACCAATAAATACGTTTGCCTTACGATTTTGAATGATATCGAGTTCGCCTACAACGGAATCTGTGGCATTCCGGAAGAGTACTATTTTAAGGTTTTTGAACCTTTTTTCCGTCTGAACCACGTTTATGACGAACGATTCAATGCGCACGATTTCGGGTTCGGCATCGGTTTGAATCTCGCTCAAAATCTGGCAAGACAATCGGATTGCAAAGTCTCCGTCTATGAATTGACGGACTACACGGAAGATGTTCCGACTCGCAAAATTGCTGCTGAGATTCAATTCCCACTTTGCTGACAAAAAATACGGAAAGCTTAGGTTTTTTGCCGTCTCGACATGTAGAAATCGCATATCCGTATGCATTTCGGCCTAACGGGAGAGGGAATTCGAAAGAGTTTTCGCAAATTAAAAAATTATTTAAGATTTAATCGTATTAAAGTATGAAAATTAAATTATATTGATTGTATTCTGTATGTATTATATAAAAAAATTAGTAAATATTAAGTGGGAAACCGCCTTGCGG
The DNA here is from genome assembly GCF_004769195.1 of Leptospira fletcheri. Lineage (NCBI taxonomy): Bacteria > Pseudomonadati > Spirochaetota > Leptospiria > Leptospirales > Leptospiraceae > Leptospira > Leptospira fletcheri. Next base: position 310,805 of record NZ_RQET01000009.1, on the reverse strand, counting down.
CGATCCTGTTTCACGAGTAATTGATTGGGAGGTCGCAATGGAAGTAGATTATGAAAATCTGCTGAAAGATTTCGTCGCGGAATCGCTGGAATTGCTCGACGTTTCCGAACAAACGAGTCTGGAACTCGAAAAGGAATACATGCCGGAACAGGTGAATACCTTATTTCGGGCCGTCCATACTATCAAGGGAAATTCGGCGATTTTCGACCTGCCCTCCATCTCCAAAGTTTCCCACTTACTGGAAAATCTTCTCAACAATAGGAGAAGGACCGAAACCAGACCTTCCGACGAGGAGGTAGCGCTGATTTTCGTTTGTATCGACGAAATCCGCAAAATGTTATCCGACTTGGACAAATACAAGGAGTATGACATCACCGGACTTTCCGATCGGATCAATTCCTTCCTCTCCCAATTGGAAGGAGGCGACGAGGAACACCGACCGTCGGAGTCTAAGCCGGCGTTCGGGTTTACGCCTATCGTCAAGAAACCGGCGCAGAACGAATCCTCTAAGGAAAAAGTAAGCATTCCCAAAAAATTCCTGGATCGAGCACGGCAGGAAGGAAAGAGCCTATTTTTTTTGAAATACGAGTTACAACAGGAATCGGACCTGGAAAAGAACGGGGAAATCCTGCAGGCAGTCCAGCCGATCGGAGAAATTCTCCTATCAGGAATTCTGAACGGAAACGGAGCCCATGGGAAGGGGAAGGTTCGGCATTACGTCCTGCTTCTATCCGGATTTTCGAAGAAAGAAGTCTCGAGTATCGTCCATTTTCCGGAAAGCTCGATCATGGAGATCGTGAAACGGGAAATTTCCGAAGAAGCCGAATTTTCTCCGGCAACGGGTCGGCAGGAACAAATTCCGCTCAAGATGGACAATTCCAACGGGAGTCTACAGACGGATTCCTATCTTAGAATTCCTCTTCCGGTACTGGATCACATGATCAATCTCGCCGGGGAGACGATCGTAGTCCGAAATCAATTACTGCAAAAAGTGGAGTCTTATCAGGACCATTCCCTTTTGTCCATCGTCCGGAACCTAAGTCAGCTCATCACCTTATCGCAAGAAAGCATCATGAGAACCAGATTACAAAAATTGGATTCCTTCTATAAGAAGGTACCCCGTCTTGTAAGGGATCTGGAAAAAATCACGGGTAAGGAAGTGGAGCTCCATTTGGAAGGGGGGGAAGTGGAGCTGGACAAGAATATCATCGATACCATTTCCGATCCGATCACTCATATGATCCGCAACTCGGTCGACCACGGAATCGAATCCGCGGCGGAGCGTGTCGCAGCGGGCAAACCCGCGAAAGGAAACCTTTATCTTTCCGCTTCCTTAAGGGGAGGGAACGTAATTCTGAAAGTCAGCGACGACGGCAGAGGATTGAATATCGGAAGAATCAAGGAGAAAGCGATCGAGAGAGGTCTCTTGACTCCGGAGGAAGTAGAGCGGAAATCTCAGGAAGAATTGGCGGAATTGGTTTTTTTGCCGGGCTTCAGTACTTCGCAAACGGTATCCTCCACATCCGGAAGGGGAGTGGGGATGGATGTGGTGAAGATGAATTTCCAAAAGGCGGGCGGCTCCGTTTCGATCGCTTCGAATCCCGGAAAAGGGACGGTGATCAGTGCGACTCTTCCCCAGACCTTATCCATCATTAATTGCCAAATGGTGTTATCCGCCGGAATGCTTTTCGCGATTCCGCAGCCGAATATTAGCGAACTCATCTTATTGGATGGGAAACAGGTATCGACCATCGAAGGAAAACAAGTGTACCAGCTTCGCGGTCATCTTCTTCCTTTACTGAACATTCGGAACGTTCTTCGTCTCTCGGCGGATTCGGACGAGGATTCCGGAAGATATATCGTAGTGGTCCATACCGAAAGACATAGGTTCGGACTGATCGTGGACGAGATCGATAATTCCGAAGAGATCGTGGTCAAGCCGCTTACTAAGGATTTGTCGAGGTTGAATCTTTATACCGGAGCAGCCATACTCGGCGACGGAAGTGTCGGTCTGATATTGGATATTTCCGGCATTGCTAAGTTCCTCGGTCTACAGGCGAACCTTCTGGAAGAATTGAAGATCTCCGCGAAAAAAGAAGAGAGAGCATCCGAACAGTACCTGCTCTTCACTGTACGAGGCCAATTGTTCGGGTTGAACTCGAAGGAAGTGCAACGTATAGAACTGATCGATTCCGAAAAAGTGGAACGGATCATGAATCGGGAAGTGATCCAATATAAGGAAGAAGTTGTGGAGCTTTGTCGTCTGGAATCCTATTTCAATCTGAAAGGAGATCGGGTTCATCCGCAGAATACAATGATCCTTTTGCAATCTACGGAAGGCAAGAAAGGGATTTTGGTAGAGGAAATTCTGAACGTTGCCGACGATATATCGGCCTTCACAAAATCGGATGATCCTGAGACCGGAATCGTAGGTAGCGGGATTATGTTCGGTCAAACGATCGTCGTTATCGAAGGTCGCATCGTATTAAGCAAAGTCAGTAAAAACCTGACCTTACTCGGAACCGAGCAAGAGGATTGAGATCCATGGACGAAAAAGCGCGCAGGAAACAGTTCTTATCTTTTCTACTCGGAGACGAGATCTATGGGGTACCGTTGGCCGAATGCAAAGAGGTGGATCACAACAAAAAAATACTGAAGGTTCCGTGTTCCCCTCCTCATGTGGAAGGGATCGTGAATCTCCGCGGAGACGTAGTGACGATACTGAATCTTAGGTCTTTATTCGGTAGAATGCAGAACAGGGACGAGGATAAGTATTCCATAATACGGTTGAAGGGGAAAAAGGAATCTTTTGCGATCATGGCGGACGAAGTCTCGGATATTATCGAAGTGGAAGAAAAGAATTTCGAACCTTGTCCCTCGCATATAGACGAGAGGGAAGGTAGATTTATCCGAAACGTCGCGTTGTTTAAAGGCGAAACTCTAATCATATTGAATCACGAAGAATTACTGCGTCTGGAAGACGTATAAGAGGGAAGTAGATGTTTGGTTTTGTATCCCAGAAAAAAAGCTTAGAGAACGAAAGGAAACAGATGGCCGTTTCTGTCACCGATCAAGAAGTCGCGATGACGGAAGGGACCACGCTCGTTTCTATGACGGATCTAAAGGGAAAAGTGACTTACGCGAACAAGGAATTCCTTGAGATCGCCGGTCTGACGCAAGAGGAATTGGTCGGAAAGCCGCATAACGTTGTTCGTCACCCGGACATACCTAGAAGCGTATTCGCCGATTTCTGGGATACGATCCAAAAAGGGAAGCCTTGGCGGGGGATCGTAAAGAACAGAAGTAAGAACGGGGACCATTACTGGGTGGATGCGAACGTCGCCCCTCGTTTCGAGAACGGGAATATCGTAGGGTACATGTCCGTTCGGAGAAAGCCGACACGCGAGCAGGTGGAAGCCGCCGGTCAACTGTACAAGGATATTATCACGGGCGGTACGAAACTCCGTGCGACAAACTCCAAAAAACTTTCCATCCGCTTCAAGCTGGGAATGTATATCGCTTTCAGCGTACTCGGTTTGGCTCTGCTCTCCGGATTCCAACTTCTGGGATTCGGCACGATGTATTCCTACGTCACAGCTGCGACTTTTGCAGCGGTTCAGATCGTTTGGGGATGGATGAATATAGGATACATCCTGAAACCTCTCAAAGAGTCCACAAGGATCGCGAACAAGATCGCATCCGGCGATCTTTCCGTAGATGTGGTCCATAATCGGAACGACGAAATCGGGGAATTGGATAAGGCGATCCTGAATATGCTGATCAATACGGCCGCATTGATCGCCCGATTGAAAGAGAACGGGGATATTCTGTTCCAATCCTCTACGGATTTATCCGGAGCAAGCTTGAATCTTTCCTCCGGAATCGAGCAGATGTCTCAACAATCCCAAACCATAGCCGTAGCTGCAACTCAGATGAACCAAAATCTGAATATGGTATCCAGCTCCATCGAAGAGATGTCCGTCTCGGTGGGAGAGGTCGCCAAAAAAGCGGCCGATTCCGCAAAGATCGCCCGCGAAGCGAATACCACAGCGATCGAGACCGGGGACGTGGTCAAAGAATTGGGGCAGAACGCGAAAGAAATCGGAAACGTGATCGAAAGTATTTCCAATATTGCTTCTCAGACGAAGTTGCTCGCTCTGAATGCCGCTATCGAAGCCGCAGGAGCGGGAGAAGCGGGAAAAGGATTCGCAGTTGTCGCCGCCGAAGTGAAGGAATTGGCCCGACAATCCGCGGAATCCTCGGAGGAGATCAAAGGTAAGATTTCCGCGATCCAAAAAAGTACGGAACGCGTCATCGAATCCATAGGAAAAATCACGAGCGTGATCGCCGAAGTGAACCAGATCAGCGGCAGTATCGCTTCCGCAGTAGAGGAACAATCCATTACTACCAAAGAGATTGCGACGAATATCAGTCAGACGACATTGGCTTCCAATGACGTCACCAAGAACATCAACGGAGTGTCGACGGCTTCTCTGGACGGTGCTAAGGAATCGGGGAACGTATCCAAACTTTCCCAATCCTTGCAGGAACTGGCTGCCGGAATCACTACCTTGGTGAATCAGTTCAAGATTTCGAATTCCAAGGCCTAACGGATCCGGTTTATAGGCTTTCCTTTGGAGGATTCTCTGGAAAAAAAAAGGATAAGGGTCTTAGCGGTGGACGATTCCCTCGTTTATCGCAATTTGTTAAGGTCCGCATTTAGCCAAGATCCGGAGATCGAATTTTTAGGCGCCGCAATCGACGGAAAGTTTGCGCTGCCTAAAATAGCGCATCTCAAACCGGATTTCGTGGTTTTGGACGTGGAAATGCCCGAGATGGACGGACTGACCACGCTCAGAGAGATCAGGAGCCAATTTCCCGCAACCAAGGTCATCATGCTGAGCTCCCTTACTATGGAGGGAGCAAAAGTGACCTTAAAGGCCATGGAGATGGGCGCGCTGGATTTCGTTTCGAAGCCGGACGGAGTGACTGCCGGGGGGGAAAAAATATCGGAAGCCTTGGTCTCTTTGATCGAAAAAGTCAAGGCATTGTATTCGAAAAATGGAATCAATAAACCGGTCCAAGTAGTTCAGCGACAGAACGAGATCTCTTTTAGAGCCCCGAAACGGAAATATTCCATCTGCGCCATCGGTATTTCCACGGGCGGCCCCATTGCGTTACGGGAACTTCTCTCCAAAATTCCCTCGGATCTGAACGGAACGATCGTAATCGCCCAACATATGCCTCCGGTTTTCACCAATTATCTCGCGGAGAATTTACGTTCGAGCACTGCGTTAGGGATCAAGGAAGTCGAAGACGGGGAACTACTGAAAAAAAGAGCGGTATACATTGCGCCGGGAGGAAAACAGCTCGAGATCCTACAAAGTCCGGAAGGCCCGATCGCTAGAGTGACCGCGGGGCCTCAGGAAGAGCTCTGTAAACCTTCCGTAAATATACTTTTCCGTTCGATCGCCAAGAATTTTTCGAACGAATCCATCGGAGTGATCATGACGGGAATGGGCGAAGACGGTTACCTGGGCTTGAAAGCGATGCGGGAGACGGGAAGTTTTCTCCTAGCGCAAAGTCAGGAGAGTTGTCTGGTGTTCGGAATGCCTAGCCGTCCGGTCAACGAAGGGTTAATCGATGAAATTTCCGATATTTCCGGTATAGCCGAAAAAATATCCGCTTTGATGGGTTGGGGGGCCGTGGTATGAGCAAGGAAATACTGGAATTTATGAACGTATTAAAAAAGGTGACCGGACTTTCCCTGACCGACGAGAAGACGTATCTTTTGGAGAGCCGATTATCCGATCTCATGTCGGATCATAAGATCGCATCATTCTACGAATTTTCCAAGAAGTTCGAAAATTCCCACGAAGTGGATTTTCGGGAAAAGGTAATCGAGAGGATTACGACCCACGAAACGAAGTTCTTTCGGGATGAAAGCATTTTCGAGACGATTCTGGATCGGATCATTCCGGAAATCATAGATCGTAAAAACGAATTGTACAAAGGCTGGAAAAATCATCCCATTCGAATCTGGTCTGCCGCCTGTTCCACGGGACAGGAGCCCTATTCGGTCGCGATCGCGATTCGGGAACGGCTACCTCACGTATTCAAGAATATAAGAATTTTAGCGACCGATATCGCCAAAGAGACGATCGAAAAAGCCAGGTCCGGATGTTATACTTCCTTCGAGATAGGAAGAGGTTTGGAGGAATATCATCTGGGAAAATATTTTGATAAACTGCCTGACGGGACCTTTCGAGTCAACGACGAGATCCGGTCGGTTGTGGAATTCAAACAGCACAATCTGATTTCCTCCGAATTTCCGTCCGGCTTCGACCTGGTGCTTTGCAGGAACGTATCCTACTATTTCGACTCGAACGAACGCAGGAATTTATTCGACAAGATCGCAAAGACGCTGAACCAGGATAGTTTTTTGATCATCGGTTCGGCGGAATCCGTTTCGGACTTCTCCAGCAAGTTTCTGCTGAGGGAATTCGGGTTGTGCAGATATTACGAAGTCAATTCTTCCAACGTAACACTTTTTTCAAGAGGAACTTAAAATGGCAACGGCAAGGATATTGGCTGTGGATGACTCCGCTACGATGAGGAGTCTCGTTCAGCAAACATTAGGGATGGGAGGATACGAGGTGGTGCTTGCTCAGGACGGCAAGGACGGCATAGAAAAGTTTTCCCTCGGGCCGGTGGATCTTGTGATCACCGACATCAACATGCCGATCATGGATGGGATTACGTTCATTAAGGAACTGAGAAAAATAGACCAGAACGTTCCTATCCTAACGCTGACCACGGAATCGGAAGACAGCATGAAACAGAGCGGTGCCGCAGCGGGCGCCAACGGTTGGATCATCAAGCCCTTTCGACCGGTTCAGTTTTTGGACATCATCAAACAGGTCCTGAATTCTAGCGCGGCCTAGGAATCTTCGAAAGCTGTCTGATTCCCTCGTCGTTTTTTCTCAGGTGACTTTCGCCCTCGCTAGGAATTTGGCGAATATGCTAGGAAAATACTTGTGGAGTCGGATCGCAAAGTTCTCTCTCGGTCCGGCAAATACGACCGTCAACTTTTCCGAAGCGATCCCATCTAGGATTCTTCTCGCGCACTCGTTTGCGTCCAAGCCTTGGTTGATGATCTGATCCATTTTCCCTTGTTTTCTTCCGTCCCCTTTTAAGGCGTTATTGGAAATCTGGGTTTTTACGAAGCCCGGATACACCAAAGTGACTTTGAGACCTCGATCGATGTTCTCTATCCGTAAAGCTTCGAAGAAACCCGTCAACGCCGCTTTCGTAGCGGAATAACCTGTACGTAAAGGAACGCCGAACATTCCGGCTACGCTGGAAATGGAAGAGATCCAACCGGATCCTTTTTTCCTCATGATCGGCAGCACCGCGAGAGTCAAAGCGATATTCCCGAAGAAATTCACGTGCATCAAGGATTCGTAAGTTGCGAGGGAGGTTTCGTGAGCATAGGAACGCTGGCTGATTCCTCCGTTATTGATCAGAACGTCTATGGATCCGAACTTCTTCAGTACTTTGGCCGGAAGTTTGTCCAAGCCTTTGTACTTTTCCAAGTCCATCAGCAGAATCATGCTATTGGAATCGTCCAGTTTGTTTTGCTTTCTGACTCTCTGCAATTCCTTCTCTCTTCTGGCGGAGAGTACGATCTTGCAGCCTGTCCTAGCAAGTTCCTGCACCAATGCTTCTCCGATTCCGGACGATGCTCCGGTAATCCATACCACCTTGTCTTTATAAAAGGACTTCATTTGATACCTCCTGAAACGGATCGGCTTTTTACTGGACGGCGTTTCTTCCTTTTTGGCTGGCAAAATAAACATGTTTCCGAGCGCGCATAACGTCTCCTAAAGGCTTGTGCTCCAAGAGAGCTTCCCAAGGATCGAAGATCGCCTGCTCCACATTCTTTTGGAATTCTTCCCAAGCAGGGGAGCTCCAGTCCTGACCGGAGATCGTGAGCTTTGCTACGGTAACGTACGGAGCTTCCGATTCGGGCCAATTCACGGATGCGTCTTCGATCGGAGTTACGTTTTCCGACACGAAGAATTGGACCTGGAAGTCGTAACTTAGAGAGCCTTGCTGTAAATGGAGTTTCATTTCGTTTCCCCAATCCGAGGAAGAACCGTTGTTCCCCGAGCGATTTTGGGAAGGAACAAGCCTGACTCTTCCGGCGTACGGTCCCCATGAGATCGGCGCCGCACTGTAGAATTTTTCCGTTGCGAATCCGGAAAACGGTTTGTTAAACGCAGCGGCCGTTTTTTTGATTTTGGAGAGAGCTCCGAAAAACCCGTATCTTCCGACGAGATATTTCAATAAGGACAATCCTCCGTCCGCAACGGCGGTCACCAAGCCAACGAACTCTTCGCTCTTAGGAGAGGAGAACGCTTCCAGATTGATCAGTAAAAAATCTTGGGCTTTTACGTTGCCCGATTGCAAGGCTCCGGGACCTTCCACTCCCTTCACTTTTATGGCAAAACCTCGGATGTCCCCTTTCGAGTCCGATTGGATCTGCATGCTTCCGTTGGAAAGTCGGATCCAGCTTTCGAATTTTCCGGGCTTGCGGAAGATTCCCTGTTTCGCGTACTCCGGGATCTGGGATAAGACTTCGAATTCCGCTTTGAGCCCTAGAAGTTGTTTCCTATGGAGGATTCTGCCTTTGCCGAAGAGCTTGGAATTCTTTTCCTGGATCGCCCGGAATTTTTCCACATAACCCGCAAATCTCTGTTCCTCATCCGCGGCGATTTCCTCTTTCCAATCGGTGCTTGGCGGCTTCATGCTTTCTCTCCCGGAACCTTTTTAAAAGTTCCTACCAATTGGGCAGAGTAGCGTTTTTCCGGAAGACGGGAAACAAAATATTTGGAAGCCCGAAACGATCCTCGATACGTTTCCGGCCGCGACTTTCGGCCCGGGCAGTTGCCCTCATCCAACACGATCTCTTTTTAAGCTCCGTAAACTTCCGATCCGATCGGCGTGTGGGACGAGCCCTCCGCATCACTTCGAAGAAAAACCCTCCGCCATTTGGATCCGCTCCAAAGTGGTGGGGTGGGAATGTTCTAACAACACTTCCCACCGATATGGATTTAATCTGGACCGATTGTCTTTGGCCAGTTTTTTCTCCGCTTCCACAAACGCTTCTTTGTCCTTTGTTAAAACGAGCGCTTCCCAATCCGCCTGGGTTTCCTGGATTCTACTCAGAGTATTCCAAACCGGCTTCGTCACCGTACCGACTAAGGAAAGAACCAAAAAAAGAAAGGGCAGGCTGGACGGAGAATAGAACTCTTTCAAAGGAAGACGGTTTTCCTCCTTGGTTTTTCGGAAAAGAAAGGCCAAAACGAAACAGAGCAAAAAGGTTTCCGCAGTGCCGATCAGGATGTCCTTGGTCTGGTGGTTGTGTACCCAATGGCCGATCTCGTGACCCAAAACGCTGATCACTTCCGCTTCCGTATGTTTTTGGATCAGAGTGTCGTATAGGAAGATTTTCCGATTTGCACCCCAGCCGGTAAAATAAGCGTTCGTGTGTCCGGAATACTTGCTTTCGTTGATCACGTAAACGTCGGAGACCTGGATCTCCGCTTTACGACAAAGATCCACGATTTTCGACTTTAGGCTACCTTCCTCGATCGGATGGGTTTCGTAAAATAGGGGAGTAATGAAGATCGGAAAGAGAACCGAAAACGCCAGGCCCAGAACCAAGGACCCCGCCGTGATGATGTACTTCCAAGAAGAAGTAAATTTTCTTAATATGAAAATGGAACCTAACCCCAGAGGCAAGGAGATGGCGGTCCCGACGAACAGGGACTTAGTCGTGTACAAAATCCAATCCTGCAAGGTCATAGTCGAGAAACCGAAACGATGTTCCAACACGTAACCGAAATAATAATGGAAAGGCAAACCGATCAAAAATTTGAAGAACCCTAAAGCCAAAAGGAATAAGGCGGCGGCAAAATAGAACCTTTGTCCCGTTTTCCTCAAAAGGAAGTCCTCTATTTTGAGGGAAAGCGGCGTGAATACCAAAAGCCCCGTCAGAAAAAAATCGATCCAATCCGAGACCATAGAGGCGAAAAAGCCTCTGCGATCGTATTCGATTCCCTTCTGCAAGTCTTCTTCCGTAAAATACTTTAAAATTGCTTCATGCGTTTCGGTGGACGTGTCCCCTAAAAAGGAGAGGTATTTCAGGAGGATCGCGAAGCAGAATTGGAGAAGGTAAACGAATAAAAAAGAATTACGAATCGACATGGATAAAAAGAAACCTACTAGGGCCACGCAAGCATTGCCAGAAGAAGGAACAGGTCAATCACAATTCACGTACCGTATTCTAGCCTAACGAAGGAAAACGGCGATCGTTATGCCTCTCCGGAATCGATCCGGAAAATCGATTGCTTTTCTCCGCTCGAAAGACGAAAATTGGGGAATGTGCGATTCGTACAGGCTTCCGTCCGACGCGGACCAAATCGTCTCTCAATTCCGGATCGAGAACGAAACGGCGGAAATCGGAGAGAAGTTCAGAATGGACCGGGAAGTCTTTCCCGGAGATATCGCCCCAGTCTTGATCCTCCAATCCGAGGAAAGGGTCCTGAAGAATTACAAATGGGGAGTCTGGAACAGCAAAACCCAAAAATACGAAACCGTCGCCAGGATCGAAAGTTTCAAAACTTCTCCGTTATGGAAGGACGCGATCAAAAGTTCCCGCTGTCTCATCCCTGCCAGTTCCTTTTCCGAATGGAAAACCCTCTCCGAAACGGAAAGAATCAACGTCGAGATCAATCATAAATCCACGGAGCTCTTCGCGTTTGCGGGACTGCATGTGCATTATCATGAAGGAGGTCAAATCATACCGGGGTTTGCGATCATCACCGTACCTGCCTCCTTGGAAATGACTCCCGTCGGAGAAAGACAACCCGGAGTGATCACCCAAGAGGATTACTCATCCTGGCTGGACGGAGCTGCGGATCCGATATCGTTGGTCCGGAGCGAGCGCGGCATCGTATTCGAGATCAAAAAGGACCCTTCCACCGAAGCCGAGGATTTGAGTTCCGGCTAACTCGGGTCCTGGCTCTTATCGAAGAACCGCCTCCTTTCGTTCCAGCTTCAAGACGGATAAGTAAACGACTACTGCCAGGCAAACCCCTGCGGAAGAAAGGAAGAGAGTCTTCGGACCTAAGGAAAACCAAACGACACCCGCTATGGAACTGGCGAGAAGCGAGGCGATACTGTTCCACCCCGCAAAGCTTCCGATGGCCGTCGCTGCGTCGCTAGGATCGGTGATATTCGTGATCAGCGCCTTAGAGATCCCTTCCGTAGTCGCCGAATAGAATCCATAAAGAATAAATAATGCATAAAACGTTTCCCTGTTCGTCGCAAACGCCATACCGAAGTAGACCCCGCTGAAAAGAAACAAACCCGTCGCCAAGACTCGTTTTAACCCGAATCGGTCGGAAAGGATTCCTACCGGAAAAGAAGCAAGCGCGTAGGTCAGGTTATAGAGAATGTACATCCAGATCACTTCGGTATCTTCCAGCCCTCTGCTCTTCGCAAACATGAGTAAAAAAACGTCCGAACTGTTGATCACTCCGAAAACCAATAAACCCGCAGCCAATCTGCGATAAGCGATCGGACTTTTTTTCCAGTATCCCACAAAACCGAAGAAGTCCGCCTTTTGCGGGGAAGGAGGTTTCTCCTTCTCCTTTAAGAATCGGGACGCGATCACTGCCGCAAGTCCGGGAAAGAGTGCGATATAAAAAAGAAGAACATAACGTTCCGGATAAAAGTGCAAAAAGCAAAGCGCCAAAAAAGGTCCGATCACCGCGCCTAAAGTGTCCATGGACCGATGAAAACCGAAAACCGCCCCCTTAGTCTCTGGAGTCGCCTCTTCGGATAACAACGCGTCCCGTGCGCCTGTTCGGAGACCCTTTCCGAACCGGTCGAGGGTCCTTGCGGAAAAGACCCAAGCCGGATTCGAAAAAATCCCCATCATGGGTTTAGATAAGGCGCTGAATAGGTATCCCCATTGCACAAAAGGCACCCTTTTGGCATTTGTGTCGGAAAGTTTTCCAAAATATCCTTTGCTAAGCCCCGACACCGCCTCCGCAACTCCTTCCAGGAAGCCGATGAGAAGGACGGAAAAACCGATACTTTTCAGATACAAAGGTAGGATGGGATAGAGCATTTCGCTTGCCACATCCGTAAATAAGCTAACTAAAGATAGGATCCAAATCGATTTGGTGATGACTTTCATGCGAACACTCGTAATGATTACCGACTTTCGGAGAACCTTTCGAAAATACGAAAAACCGATTCGACGGAAACCCACCAGTACGAAAGAGTATGGAAGAAAGGAAAGCGGTTTTTAGAGTAGGTGCCCTGTTGAAAGGCTGCTATTTATGATGGACGAGAAAGAGAAAGGCAAGGATCCAACCGAGACTGATTCTCTAAAGGGGACCGAGTTCTTGTACAAGACTCTGGCGAAGAATTTCCCCAACGGAGCGATCGCCATCTTTGACGAAGACCTGCGTTATCACCTCATCGACGGCGCCGGCCTTGCGGAGGTCGGGTTATCTTCCGAGGAAATGACCGGCAAAACCATCTGGGAAGTGTTTCCTAAGGAAACCTGCGATATCATAGAACCCTATTATCGGGCCGTTTTAATAGGGGAATCCGTGGAGGCCGAAGTACCGTTCCGTAACAATATATTCAAAGTTCATCATATTCCGATTTTTGGAGAGGATGGTGCGGTGATGTTCGGAATGGTGATGACTCAGAACATCACCGAAAAGAAAAGACAAGAGGCCGCCCTTCGCGAAAGCGAATACAGATACAGGGAAATATTCGAAAAGACTTCCGACTGTATGTTTCTCCTGGAAGTCTTCCCGGAAAACCGCTTTCGGATTTTGGACTTCAATCCTGCGGAAGAAAAAGCGACCGGAATGAAAATCGAGGACGTCAGGGGGAAGTTCATCGACGAACTCGTCCCTCCGGATGTGGCGGTTAAACTCGCCGAGAATTACCGGAAGTGCGTGGATGAGGAAGTTCCCATCGGTTACGACGAGGTTTTGGAATTCGATTCTATATTACGTTCTTTTCATACTGTGCTGATCCCGCTCAGGGACGAAGCCGGCGCGATTACGAAGATCGTGGGAGTCGCCCGCGACCTTACCGAAATAAAGCACCAAGAGGAGTTGATCCAAAAAAGCGAACGACACCTACGCAGAATCATAGACGGTCTCGGCCCTTATATGTTCGTGGGGCTGGTCCGACCCGATGGAACCGTAGTGGAGGCGAATCAAACCGCGTTAACGCTCGCAGGATTAAAGCCTGAGGATGTGGTCGGCAAAAAATTCGAGGAGACCTATTATTGGTCTTATTCCCTGGACGTGCAACGGAAACTCAGGGAAGCGATCGATACCGCCGCCTCCGGAAAATCCGTCCGATACGATATCCAGTCCAGAATTTCGGACTGGGAATTCATGTCCTTGGATTTTTCCATACAACCGATTTTGGACGAGAAAGGGAAGGTGGAATACCTCATCCCTTCCGGCGTGGTCATCACGGAGAGAAAGCTGGTCGAAAACGCGCTAAGGGAATCCCAGAGAATGTACAAAGAGTTGATGGAGAACATCAACGACGTTATCTTTTCCTTGGACACCCGAGGTCGAATCACGTTCATCAGTCCCGCAGTTCGTTCCGTCATCGGATACCAACCGGAGGAATTGATCGGAAAGATCTTTGAGGAATTCGTATTCGAAGAGGATCGGGAAAGCGCTTCCCGTTCCTTTAAGAGGGCCCTCGCAGGAAGCAGGCAATTGTCGGAATACAGGATGAATACCAAGGACGGAAGGCAGATTTGGGTGCAGACTTCCGGACGTCCTTTGTCCCGAGAAGGAAAGACCATCGGGGTGGCGGGGATCGCCACCGATATCACGCAACGGAGACACCTGGAACAACAGCTATTCCAGTCCCAAAAACTGGAAAGTCTGGGGACTCTAGCGGGGGGACTCGCCCACGATTTTAATAACCTCCTGGGAATCATTCTCGGCAACTTATCCATATTGGAAAAAAATTCCGGGGATGCCGGACGGATCACCCGAAGCGTCGAGACGATCGGAAGAGCCGTCGACAGAGGGGCAGCACTCGTCCGTCAGCTCCTGACCTTCGCGCGCAAATCCGATCTGTCCTTTCAGGCAATCCGAATCGAAACGATCGTACAGGAGATCCTTCCCTTGATGCGGGAAACGTTTCCCAAATGGATTTCCGTGGAGACGAAAATCGATCCAAACCTACCTGCCGTGATCGCCGATCGCACGCAAATCCAACAGGTACTCCTGAACCTTTGCTTGAACAGTAGGGATGCGATGCCCGAAGGAGGAGACCTGGTGATCCATATCGGAGCGGTTTCCGGAGACCTCGTCCGAACCATGTTCCCGAAGGCGGAAGCGGAGGAATACGTGAGAATCCTGGTATCCGATACGGGAATCGGAATGGATGAGGAAACCCAGAATCGGATTTTCGAGCCTTTCTTTACGACCAAACAATCCGGAGCGGGGAGCGGGCTGGGATTGGCCATGGTCTACGGAATCGTGGAGCGGCACGGAGGACATATCTCAGTCGAGAGCGCTCCGGAATCCGGAGCGACTTTTCAGATCTTTCTGCCCGCCGGCCTCCGCGAAGTGCAGGAAGAAGCGAGAGAACTTGGAATAGCGGAGGATCCGATCGGAGGAAACGAAACCGTACTGATCGTAGAAGACGAGGAGATGCTTCGGGAAACGATCAAGATTCTTTTGGAGGAAAAAGGATATACGGTTCTCGTGGCAAAGGACGGAAAAACCGCCTTGGAAATCTATTCGGAAAAGTGGAAGGAAATCTCTCTCGTGCTTTCCGACGTCGGACTTCCAGAGTTGTCGGGGGATCGGATCTTTTTCGAGTTGCGTAAAATCAATCCGAAGCTTCAAGTCATCCTCTTCAGCGGGTTTCTGGAACCGGATCGCAAAGTGGAACTCCTAAAGGCGGGAGTGTACGACATACTTCAAAAACCTTACAAGGCCAACGAAATATTGGCGAAGATCAGGGGCGCTCTGGATCGAACGGAGCCGTAGAAGATCCGATACGGAAAGAAATTCCGAGGCGAAGGAATCGGACTCGAGTATTCGGGATCCGATTCGGTTCGTCTTATAACTTTAGGCACAATGAAATAGGGGCAATGGACAGACGACATGGATAAAAGGGAATCCTGGAAAGTACGGTGGAAAATAACGATCGGAATGGAAGTGATGACTTCCGTTTTGGCCGTGCCTTTGGCGGTGCTCTTCATCATCGCGGCCGGGGCTTACGACTTCGGGAAATCTTTGGCATTGATCATCTGTGCGGCGATTTCCCTATTCACATCTTTCGTGGTTCCCACTGTGCGTTTTCTCTATCTAGGACGAGTCTTCCGATCTCTGGAAACGGAACAATGGACCAAATTGAACGCTGTCGGGAAATCGGCGGTCAAAGAGAAACTCCTGAATTTTCCTTTGTACAATACGATATTTTACGTCGTGCAATGGAGTTACGGAATTTTTTCGGCCTGGGAATACATGCATTACTTCTTTCGGCCCACCTTTTTGGAATCCCTGCCTTTCGCTTTCCTTCCCGCAATCATCTATCCCATATTGGGAGTTTCCCATTTCTTCATGACGGAATCCATCTTATCCCAAGTCCTGGAATCGGACCAACTCATCGGAATTCAGGTCCGGGAACCCAGCGTCAGAAAGGTTCCGATTTTCGCGAGGATCTTCGCCACCATCGTCGCGATCTCCCTGATGCCGGTCATTATTTTCGGATATCTGCTGTTCGAGGAAACGGCGGGTTGGGTCAAATTGGGGAATATCACCGTTCCTCTCCTTCTCACAGGATTCTTCATGTTGGTCACCGTGGCGGTCGCGTCCTACCTTCTCGCGGTCAGCATCCGTAAAAACTCGGGAAATATGGTGAATATTTTCGGAGGCATGTCCAACGGGGATCTGGTTTCCGAATTGCCGATGATTTCGACGGACGAGCTGGGACGTAGCGGTAAAGCGTTAAACGAATTCATCAAGCGTCTCCGCATCATCGTAAAAAGCGTCATACGGGAAGCGGACCGGCTTTCCGAGAGCTCCAAAAAACTGGAGGAGAACACCAAGGAGTTATCCCGAAAGATGCAGGACCAAGCGGCCTCGACGGAACAGATGAGTGCGGGAGTGGAGGAAATCGCCGCTTCCATCACTTCCACGGCGGCTCGTGCGGACGGTCAGGCGGAGATCGCCAAAAAAGCGACGGAGTCCTTGGCAGAATTGGAAGGCCGCATCCGGCAGGTGCATCTTGCGTTATCCGAAACCAAAGCGGATGCCGATCGAATGAAGGCCGAAACATCCAAGGGAACTCATGCCTTACAGGGTACGACCCGCGCGATGGCGGAAATAGAGGAAAGCACCACTCGAATGGGAAGCACTGTGAATGTGATCCATGAGATCACCGATCGAATCGGTCTACTTTCCTTGAATGCGGCCATAGAGGCGGCGAGAGCTGGAGAAGCAGGGAAGGGGTTTGCCGTAGTCGCGCAGGAAATCTCCAAGTTGGGCGAACAAACCCAGGAAAACGCCAAGAGGATCCGTTCCGCCATTAAGGATGCATTGAGCGCGACTCAGAGCGGTAGAGAAGTGATAGAATCCACCCAGGTCGTATTCGAAAAAATAGGGTATACCGTCACCACCACCTTGAACCGGGTTTCGGAAGTCGCGGAGTTATCCGACTACCAACTTTCCGCCAGCGCAGCAGTCCGTTCCGCCTTCGGGGATTTGACCCGTTCAGCGGAGGAAATCAGAAATCATACCCAGGAACAGGCCCAAACTTCGGGGGAATTCTCCAAGACGATCGTGGCGATTTCGGAAACGACGGAACTCCTGAATCGTGTGGTCGAGGAAATAGATTCGTTGGCGGAAAGACTCGCGACCCAATCCACTGCACTCAAAGGGGACGTCGCGTTTTTTCAAACGTAATCGGGACGGAGGAAATTACTGGAAGCGATCGAAGTCGTTTTCCAAAATTTCCCCGAAACATTCCGCGTCGTAAAAATTGTCCCTCTCCAGGATTTGGCAGGCTGCAGCCCACTTCGAAACGAAGTACATCGTATCCACGCCGGTCGGTTCGATTTGGGAGGAAAGTGAATTCGATTCTGTTTGAATACTCATGGGACCGCCTGCGAACCTTTCTAGGAACGTTTCAATAATAGACGTCGGATTTTACTTCGACATCCGAAATCAGTCCGCATAAATTTCCGATTTTGGAAAAAAAAGAGAAATTATAAAACGATAATACACAATCTTGTAGGTTCTAATGACAACGGATTAGGCTTTCCGGAATAGAATGAGACAAAACCCGTTTAATCGGGCTTGAGTCCTTTGTTCATGAGTCGGACGATTTCCCGGATCGTAGCTTTGATCTCGTTTTCCGGGACTTTGTATACGATCTGCGCCATAAAACCCAACGCGAAGGTGAGGGAAGAGATGCCGAACGCGACGGATTTCAAATCCACCTTGGAATCGATCTCTCCCGCCTTTTTGAATTTCTCGAGTTCCTGCACCATTTCCGGGATCGCTTTTTCGTAGATCTTGGCCTGTATGATCTTACTTACGTCGGAATCCAGAATGATTCTACTCACTGCGACCTTCATAAAGTCGGAATAGTTCCTAAATTCGTCGCAGCGAGCGCTGATGGAATCCTCTAAGGCCTCGTCCAAATGAGTGTAATCCTTAGGCAGGTTTTTTTTACGTAAAAGAGTATTCCCGTCGTCGTCCAACTCTTCCGCTCTAGTGAGAATGGATTCCAGCAATCCTTTTTTCCCGCCGAAATAGCGCATGATCAAGGCTTCGTTCGCTCCAGCCAAACTGGCTATATCTTTGGTCGTCGCCGCATCGTATCCTTTTTGGGCAAAAACTTGAATCGCCGCTTTCATCAGAGCGTTTTCCGTCCCCATTCGATCCCTTTTTTTCGGATCCGACCGGAGAGAGGAGGGAGCCGGAATTTTCCGGATCTTTTTTTTGGTCTTCTTTTTCGCGGGTTTTGCCATGAACGCTTCCAGAGAATTGTATCCCGACCGACGACTAATCAGCCAAGCGGATTTTTATTTTCGATTTGGTTTTCGCGCTTGCTCGCGCTTTCAGGGATAGAAAAAATGTAAAATGTAAGTAATCAATTACATAGTAGACGAGACGCATGTTGGAAAACCGACTCAATTTTTCGGAAAGTTCGCAGGAACTCCCCGAAACGCAACGCATTCCCCATAAAAACGAGTTCTTCTCCTTTTGGTCGAAAGTAGGGGACAAAACGTTTCTCTCCCTTCTCCTTTTGATCGGAATTATAGTGTTACTTCCCGGTTTGGGCAGCAGCCAAATTCTGACCCAAGGCGATGAAGAAATGCATATTGCGACCATACGCGAAAGCTTATCCGAGTCTTCCTATTTGTTTCCGAAGTTCGAAGGGGTAATGAATTTGTACAAACCCCCCGCTCTTTTTTGGTCGGGGATGCTTTCCGACTCCCTATTGGGGACCAGCATATTTGCCGAAAGATTCCCTTCTTTGCTCCTTTTTTTGGGGACCTCCCTTTTTCTGTATTTCGGGTTGAGGACGGCCAGGGCTAAACCCTTCGTCGCCTTCTTTATTTCGGGAAGTTTTCTTTTCACTCTCGGTACTTTTAAGTTTTCCAGGTTAGTGATGATGGAGAGCTTTTTGGTCTTCTTTCTCGCGGCCACGACCTCCTTATTCCTGAAATACCGCGTTTCCGGAAAACGGATTTGGTTACTTGCGGCGGGACTTCTCTCCGGATCGGCCTTTCTGGTAAAGGGTCCGGTGTTCCAGGTCTACTCCGGGATCGTTCTGGCCTCCCTTTCCTGCACTAGCATATTCGTAAGGAACGGGGTTCGGGGATGGACCGGACGCAGACGAATCTGGAAAGAAATTGTGAATCATGTTTTATTTCACGCGTCCTCCCTTGCGATCCCTTTCGTATGGGTACTCAGTCTTCTCCTTTTCTCCGAAGCGGGAAGAGCCTTCCTGAATTTCTTTTTCGTAACGGAAAATCTGGGCAAGTATTCGAGTGCGACCGCCAACCAGCAGGAATGGATCCTTCCAGTAGGCTGGCTCTTGTACAGCCTTCCCTTTTCTTTTCTACTGATTTTTGCGAATGGACTGGTTCTGGCTTCCAAGCCCAAGAACGCCGTGCAAGTATACGGTAAGGCATTCGCCTGGGCCTCGGTGGCTATTCTACTCGTCCACCTGACTCCGAACCGGAAGGATTACTATTACGCGTTGCCGATTCTTCCTTTGGCGTTTTTAGGAGCGGGTGTTTTCTTTTCGCGGACAAACGCTTCCTCCTGGAAGAAACCTCTGTACTACAATCTGATCTTCCTTTTAGGATTCTGGACGGTTCTCGCCCTAGTCAAAACGACCGCGCAGAAATTGACGGAAGGTTCCTTCGTACCCGATTTTCTTCTGGCATTGTTCCTAGTAGGAATTCTGACTTCGCTCGTTTTAGGAGTCTTTCGAAAAGCGGAGATCCCTTCCGTTTTCGCTCTGGGAAATCTGATCGTAGCCGGTTCCTTGATGGCGTATGTGCAATTTTCCTTGATTCCTAGCTTGAGTCTGCCCGATCTTCCGGAGGGCGGATCCGTGTGGAATGCCCGACAGGTCTGCGTGATTTCCGAGAACCCTTGGACGGCCCTTACTTATAGGAACGCGCTTGCCGGAGCGGAGATCGCCCACTCCATCCCCGGTTCGGAAAGGAACTGCGTGGATGGACAACGAGCGGTCTTGGATTACGTTACGAACTGGGAGCCCAAAGTGGATTACAAATTGGTGCAATCCTGGCCGATCCGTAAGAGGGATCTTTCTTGGAAAGAGTTCGTCGGCCCGGGCCACGGCTTGGAATTCGTCCGTCTTTACGAGCCGACCGGCGAATCTAAGAATTCGGAGGTCAAATGATCTCCACTAGATTGTTTCGGTATCTTCCTATTTTGCTTCTAGGCGCCGTCGTGGGGGTTTTCATCGCGATAAAATACGCGAAACTCCCCGGAACCTCCGGAACGGGAGAATGGGAAGGAAAGGAAATCTGTTTAGAATATTGTGATTCTCTAACAAAGTGTACGAAGGAAGCCGTACCGTTGGCCACCGAAGACCAACTCTACAAAATGGAAAATTCCTGCCTTAGAGGTTGCAGAAAGCATTTCGATAAAATGCAGGTGTGCTTGGTACCCGAGAAGATGAATTCCTGCACGCATCTCACTTCCTGTCTTTTTCAGGAGATGAAGAAATATTATTGAGTATCTTGAGGGACGTCGGCTGAAACTCGGATTCAGCCTTTCCAGTAGCGATTCACTTTCTTGACGTAATCCTTGGTCTCCTTATACGGAGGGATTCCTTTGTATTTTTCCACGGCTCCCGGTCCCGCATTGTATGCGGCTAAAGCAAGGTCGGTGTTTCCGAATTTCCGCACCAGGTCCCCCAGAAATTTCGTTCCTCCCGCGATATTTTCGGCGGGATCCAAAGGATCTTCCACGCCTAGGAGTTCCGCAGTGCTAGGCATCAGTTGCATGAGTCCCTGCGCCCCCTTGGAGGAAACCGCATCCGTTTGAAAGCCGGATTCGGCGCGGATCACGGACTTTACCAGGTTCGGATCCAACCCGTTGATTTCGGCCTGTTGTCGGATAAAACCGGAAAGCCCTAGATTCTCCCAATCCCCTTTCAGATTTTCTCGAGAAGACGCTGCCTCTTTCTGGCGGTCCAGCAGCTCCGAAAAAGGTTCCGACGCGTCGGACCTGTTTTCCTCTTTGGGCTTAGAAGTTGCCTCTCGGGGAGAGAACTTTTCCGGAATGGATCTGATTTCCTCGATTCTACCTAGAATGGTTTGAAAGGCGGCTAAATCCGTAAGTTTCATTCGAACCTCCATGGGACGATCAGTCGGGAGCTACTTTATTATGTCTCTCGGCGGATTTTGGGGACTTCTGAAGCCTTTTTTGAGTCTTTTGTGGTTCGGAACAAAAGGGATTGTTGAAAAAAGAAGAATAGATGGAAGGATAGGCCGGTGATTGAAATCGAAATCGTCACTACGCCGAGGTTGACGGCCTTTCCCGTTTTTCTAGCTTTTAGCAGGGGATATTTTGAGGAGGAAGGGGTAAAGGTCCGAGTCAGGGTACTGAAAAGTTACGAGGCGGTCTTTGCCCATCTCCGGGAAGGTAGGGCCGAGGGAGGGGAAGTTCCTTTCACCGCTTGGCTGGACCAACAATTACGCAGGACGTCCCCGAGTTGGACGTTTTATCGGGGAGTGATCCTTTCCTCCCTTGTCCATGGATTTTACTCCGCGTCCTACATGGAAGCGGAAGCGATCCGGGATTCCTATCATAGTTTTCTTCCTATACTTCACCCTCTCTCTCTGGATCGATTCATCGCCGAGGAATTCTTCCGCTCGGAAAACTACCATAGGCGGAAACCGGTCCCTTATATAGTTACTCGGCCGACTCTGTTGGTGAACGAATTCATACGCGCGGAATGTCTTGGGGTCGCGGCGTCCTTGCAGGAAATCCCTTTCTTAGGGGAAAAAGGATATTGTCTCACGGTAGGAAACGAGGTCCCGCCGTACTATCTCCCTACGAACATGTTGGTTTTTACGGGAAGGTTTGCCTCCAAATTTCCGGAAGAAGCGAATTCCGTGTCCCGTGCGATCCGGAAAGCCACGGAGGATTTGGCGAACCATGTGGCGTACGAAGGGGATTCCTACGTTTCTGATTGGGTGGGTCCCTGTCCGTGGAAACCGCCGGAATTGGACGGCTTTTATACTCGTTCGATGCCCGAGCTGGGTAAGATCCTTTCCGGAACTCCTTCCTTGGAAGATGTCCGCTTTGTGGTGGATATCTACCGCAAAACTTTTTCCAGGAACGATAAGGCGGCCGACCTTTTGGACGAAGCTGCCCGCAGCGTGGCCGACGATCCTTTTCCGAAGTTCCCGTCCGCGTTCCGGTTCAAAAAAACCGAACTCCATCTGGACTATTACTCCAATCTTCCTCCGCTCCGGAGACAGAATCCTAAGGAATTATCCAAATCCCCGGTCAGGAACATCGTCACCGAGCTGAAAGATTTGGCGCTAAGCTTACTCTCGGGAAGAAGGGAACTTTCCTTGGATACCACCTCCGTACCGACCGGACCTTACCTGTTCATACGATCCGCGATGAATACCGTATTAGATTATTTGAATCAAGAATTGCGCGATATGGAGGAGAAAAACAAGAGACTCACGGAAGACAACTATCTGCTCGAGACTCGACTAGATATCAGCGACCTGAAAAGGCAGACTACGGAAGAGCGTTATCGTTATATGTTCGAGTTCGCCACGGACGCAATGATTATCGCCAACGCCGACACGAGGACGATCGTGGACGCCAACCGGAAATTCCGCGAGATCTCCGGATATCTCGCTTCGGAAATCAGAAATACCAGACTGGCAAGAATCCTCCCCGATATATTGGAGCAGAGCGAATTCAAGACACCTCTAGGCAAGGAACAGCACATGACCTTCATTCCCGAGACAAAGCTGATCCTGAAGGACGGTACCAAATTCAGAGTCGGTCTCAGCGTTACCGGGTTTAGCGCCGAGACGAAACGATTTTATCAGATACAGGTAAGCGACAATGCGCTGATTTTGGAATCCGAACGGATCAAACACGAGTTCATATCGAATATCTCCCACGAACTCAGGTCTCCGATGACGAATATTCAGGGTTATTTCGACCTTCTCCTTTCGGACCCTGTCCTCACTCTGAATGAAGAGCAAAAAGAGATGGCGGACGTGATCCGTAAGAATGTCAGAAGGCTCAACTTTCTGATAGAAAACCTTTTGCAATTGGAAAAGAAAGAAGCCCAAAGCACGGAAGAAATGGCCGAAATCTTCGACCCGGCCACGGTGATCGAAGAAGTGCTGTACATCAATTCCCCTCCCGCCGTGGAAAAGGGATTGGAAGTGGTCACGAATCTTTCGAAGGGACTTCGCGTTAGAGGGGTCCGATTCGAATTTTCCCAGATCGTCACGAATCTATTCGTCAACGCAGTCAAGTATACGGAAAAAGGAAACGTGGAAGTCACTTTGCAGAAGATCTCTCCCGGCAAAGCGGAACTCCGCATCATCGACACCGGAGTCGGAATCGATCCTAAGTACAAGGAATTGATCTTCGAAAGATTTTTCCGGGTTCCGGACCAAAGAAATCGGACCGTAGGAGGAACGGGGCTGGGCTTATCCATAAGCAGGGTGCTGATCAATAAGATCGGAGGAGAGGTCTTTGTGGAACCCAATCTGAAAGGTGGGAGCATCTTTCGAGTCGTCCTACCGCTTCATATCGCATGAATCGACGTATTCTTTTTCTAACTCTGATCGCTTTCTGTGTTCCGGCTCTCGTCTATCTCGGTTTTTTCTGGATTCCTGCCGAAGCCAAAAAGGAAGATTCCGTCCTGCAAGGAGGTCTTTCCCGACGAACCGTGTCTTCCGGAGAAGGTTCTCTCTTCGATCGATCTTCCGACTTCATGCGCTTCGCAGAACCGACGGAGGAAATCGAACATGACGATACCACTGCAAAGGAAGGAACTTCCTCGGAATCCGACCGGAAAGAGGAAGAAAGGGCGAAATTGCTCGAGCAATCTTACGAAAGATTCAAACCTTTGGCGGCTCGTTTTCCGAACAATCGCATGATACCGAAAAGACTGTCGCAGGAAGAGACTGCAAAACGTCGAGAAGAGGAGATTCGATATGATTCCATCCAGAGCGATTTGTTGGAAAAAAGGGAAGTCTTAAAGGAAGATTTGAGCTTTTATCTCGACCAGAAGTTAAAGCGCTCGGACGATATGCTGGAGATTCTGAAATACGGCTTGGAATCGGCTCAAAAATCCGTACCGAGCGCGACGGAACCGAATGCGGAATATCTCAAGATTGTCCGGGAGCGTATCGAGAATATCGAAAAGAATCGATCGGAGGTCCTATCTGCGAAGAAGAATCTCGAGGACCCTTAAGAAACTCTAACGTCTGGTTTTGCCTTTTTTCTTTCCGGAGGAGAGTTTCTTTTTTTGAAGGGGCTTTTTGCCTCTCGGAAGTTTCATTTCGGAAAGTAGGGTAGCCAATGCGAGGAGTTCTTCCAGGCCGAAGAGTTCCAATAACGGAAGAACCTTGGAAAAACCGATCTTCTTCAACAACTGCAGCGCATTCTTAGTGCCGAATTCCTTTAAGAGCAACGGAATCTCGATCACTCCTCGTTTTTTGACCCAAGTGGCGCATTCTTCAGGGCTTAAGGCCTTCGCTAACGGAATAAAATCCTTGGATGGTAAGGATTTGGCCAAGTCCAAAAACGCTTCCAGGCCGACCGAGTTCAGATAGTCCAAGGATTCCCGGGACCCTAAGCCTTGAAGAATTTCCACAATCGCCTTGGAACCTAACGCTTGGTTGATCCGTTTCACGTCTTCCGCAGGGAGGGCGTGAGCAAGTACCGTTAATTCCGATAAACCTAGATGTTTTACGAAAAAGACCAGATCTGCAGGATCGGATTCCCCGATCAATCGGACCAGAGTGGGCTCGGAAATGGATTGGATCAGCGAGACGATTTCCTTTTCCGTGAGATGCTGGCTCAGATATAACAGCTTTTTGTGATCCACCTTTTCGGAGATGGAAAACAGAGCCTCGTATCCTAGATTTCGGAACAATTGAAACGACTTTTGAGGACCTAGCTTGTCTAGGTATTCCAAAGCGTTTTGGATTGTGGAAATCACCTTTTTCAATTCAGGATGTCTCCCAGTATATCCTCGATCAAAGGAGTAAGGTCCCGTTTTTTATGGACTTCCCTCAGATTATGGGCGACGTCCGAAGTAACTTTACTTACCCAAAGCTCCAACTCGGTGGCGGAGAGTCCCAGGAATTCCCGGACAATTTCCTTACGGTATCGATTCAGTAAGGTATCCCTTCCGGTACCGTACAGATTTTCCAGAGAGGCTTGTATCTTCGGATCGGAAGCCAACGCTCTTCGGAGTCGGTCCGCTTTTGGACCGATCTTGCCCCCGTCCACTCGTCCCATTTCCGTAAACGCGGTTTTGAACAGCAGACGTAATGTGTTTCGAAGAGCGGATTGCACCTCTTCCGCTCCGCCGCCCAAGGAAACGAAATCGGCGATCCGTTCCGTAAACGCGGGGAGTAGCGAAGAAAGAAATTGGGAAACCTGTTTTTCCAAACCCGCAGCTTGGAAGACTCCGTGAAGAGGGTTGATCTTTTTGTGGAATTCGGTAAGTACCTTCTCGAGTCCTTGTGATAAGATGTCCTGTATCTCGGGTAAATTCAGGATTCCTAAAATTAGGTTTTTAGAAGGCGCGGCTTGCGTGCCCGCGATCAGTTCCACCAAGGCTTCGCGGCTTTCTTCGGACAGAAAATCGTCCAGAGAAGAATGGGGAAGGGCTTTTTCGATCGGAAATTCTTCCGACAACACCTTGATTTTTTCCTCGGGAAGCCGGAGAAGGCCGATAGCGGAAGGGGAGATCCGCACGTTCTCAGGCAACAATTCCTCGAGAGTGGAATCGAAAAGGAAAAAGAGACTCCGCCCTAAAGTCCGCTCCATCCTTCCGGGTTCGGTCAACCAAGACGAGACCCTGGATTTTCTGGATCGAAAGAAACCGATTTTGAATGCCAATCGATTTTCCTTAGACGGTTTGAAGACCGGACCAGGCCGCTTCCAATTTCGGTAGGTGGAACGTAAGCTGGTTTCTATGATAAAGAATCAGATTCTTTTTCTTTAAATTATGGATTTCTTTAGGAGGATGGAATAGTTTTTCGTCAAAGACGACGTACTCCCCGTCCAATTTCAGGTATCCTTTTTCTTTGGACTTATGAAGAAAGGAATCGAAAGCCGCGGTCAAACCGTCCTCGAAGAATCTCCTGGAAATATAGATTTCCGGGTGTTTGGCCCGGATCGTCTCCGCGAGTGCCTTCAACGCACCGAGCAATTTAGCCTTGCTCTCCTTGGCCTTGCCTTCGCACTTCAATAGCAGGTAAGAGGCCAAATTCCCCGTAGTGACCGCATATCCTTTGCCCAGTTTTTCCCGGACGATTCCGGCCACCTCGTCCGCGCCGGCCTCTTCCGGAATCGGGAAAAGATCTCCGTAACCGATATGGAGCTCGGCCTTTTTGGACGAGAAATAATCGTATGTAAAAGTAAAGGAATTGAAATGAAGTCCTTTGAACTTGGACCGGAGGAAATAGATTCCTTTCTTGATCTGATTCAAATAACCGTCATGATTAAACGTTCCTTCCGGAAATAAGAACAACGTGCGTCCCTGAGCGATTTTTTCGGAAAGAAAACTCCATTCCTGTTCCACCATGTCCCTCAGTTCCCCTTTTTTCAGGAGCTCTCTCGCGTTATCCCGGAACGGCCGTTTGATCGGGACGCAGCCGATATAATCCATGAACTTAGGGATCAACATGGTCGCATCCACCATCTTAAGGATCAGCTTCATGATTCCCTTAGGCCTCAGTTCGTTCACTAAAAACCCTTTTCCGAGCATATCCTCCCGGGCCGGAATCGCGAATTTGATCTTAGGCCAAACGTGACGGTATACTGCGGCGAGTGCCGGTATATCCGCTTCCGAGACGTGGTTCGCCATGAGCACGGAGGGGTAGGGTGCGTGCAGTTTTTCTTCCGAGCTGCCCGCCGGAAAGTATTCCTCGAAAGAGTCGAAAGCGACCCCGCGGACCTTGTATACTAGGTCGATCAGCCAATTGTAAAATCTGGTGGTACGGACCGGCTGCACTTGATTGATAGGGATGGTTTCTTGGGAAACGGAGTTCATCAAATTTTCCTTATTTAATCCACGATGTATTTTGGTACTGATTCGCTGATTCGTGTAGTAGTTTCATAATTGATCGTATTAGTCCAATTGGCGTGGTCGTCGGCGGAGACTTCCTCGTCGCCGTCCGATCCTAGAATCGTCACGACATCGCCGATTTTAGGATCGGAGATATGGGTCACGTCCAACATCGCCATATTCATACAGATCCTGCCTAGAATTTTCGCCCTTTTTCCTTTTACCAACATCACGCCGTTGTTGGAAAGTTTTCGGTCCAAGCCTTCGTAATAACCGACCGGGACAACCGCTATCCTAGTCGGCGCGCTGGTTTGATAGGTAGAGCCGTAGCCGACGTACGTGTTGGCATCTAAATCCTGGATATGGACGATTTTCGTTTTCCATTGCATTACCGGCCGCAGTTGGAATTTGGTTCTACCGGTCAAATGCAAGGATAACCTGGTTTGGAGACTTGGCCAGAGGCCGTAAAGGGAAATCCCGATCCGGACAAGATCATAATGTGCGTCCGGAAAAAGCATGGTGGAAGCAGATGCACAGGCGTGCCGGACGAGATCGTCATAGCCGAGGGACTTGGCTTCGGAGATCGCTTCCGAAAATTTTCGGATTTGCTCCTTCGAATACCTTTGCTCGATCACGTCCTCCGTACTGGCAAAATGGGTGGCCACTCCCTCCAATGGGAGATTTTCTTTTTTCCAAGAGGAAAGAGTCGATTCCAGTCTGTTACCGGAGGTTCCGAGTCTCCCCATACCGGTATCCACCTTTAGGTGGATCTTGGGACGCGGAGAACAGGAAGCCAGTAACTTCCCTTCGTCTATCCGGGATACCACTGTCCAAAAATCCGGATCGGAAAATTCTTCCCTTCTTGTTTCCAGGTCCGGGGTGGCTCCCATGATGAGAATGCGCACCGAAGGAAAGGAGTTCCGCAATTCCCTTGCTTCCTCCAGGGAATTGACCGCGAGCAAATCGGCCCCGCCGTTTAAGGCAAGCTTCGCCATTTCTAAAAGTCCGTGCCCGTATGCGTTGGATTTGATGACTGCGCTTAAAAGAGTTTCCGGTCGGAGGAGGGAACGGAAACTGTTCAGGTTTTGAGTCACTGCTTTTTGAGAAAGTTCGATCCAGGTTCTGTCGTTCAAGGGTCGTCTCTTCCGTTTCTCCTAATATTGAGTTCTCCCGGATTCTTCCCAATAGTTTTTTCCGAATCGATCCCGGAAAAAAAAGGGTTTCCCGAGGGGGGAAAAACACGCAGACTGCCCGAGAAAACGCTTACCAACCACCCCAGGAAATAGCCGGATGAAGCAATATAAAGTAGTGCAAACCTTCCCCGTTCCCCTCCAAGACCTGCTCAAAGCAAGGGAAGATCGTTACAAGTACCTGGATCAGTTTCCGGAATTGAAAAATGTGGAGCTTTTGGAGGAGAGAAAGGAGGGAAACAAGGTTTTCCAAAAGAGAAAAGTGAAGCTGGCGGATTCCCTGCCCAAAGTCCTGGCTACCTTGCTTTCCGATCCGTCCCTGTTGGAAAATTCCGTCTTCGATCTTTCCACAAACACGCACGAATTTACGATCGCCCCTCCGGGAAACGATTCCATCGTTACGATCAAGGGATTTTCCATCTACAAAGAGTTGAACCCGGGCGAATCGGAACGCAGTTACGACGTACAGGTGATTTCCGGAGTCTTCCTAATGGGAAGCGTGATCGAAACGGTGATCGAGGAAATTCACAGGCATTCCCTCGAAAAGGACAAGAATTCGATCTCCGAGTTCCTCAAAAGAGGCCAAAACTCGGGCGCCTAAACCGTTTTCTCTGTCTTTCAAGGAGCCGATGGCTCTCCGATGCAACTCGGAAGTCCCGCGTACGGACTTCCGAGTTCTTTGCTTTTGTCCTTCGAACAAGTTCCTCCCAGATATACCAACTCCTCTCCGAGGTTCCAGGCCCCCCAGACCGGTTTGCCTGCCGAGAGGGAAGAAAGTTTTTCGGAGAATCGATCGTCCGCCAGAATACGTTCGTAATCCGACGAATCCGGAAGAATCGGAAGGAACTCCCAACCTTGAGCCTCAAGGCTCTTCAGTTGTTCCTGAATTGTTGCGCAGGACCCGCAGTTCCGAGGCTCCACCAGGAAGAGAACCCCCTTGCTCCCTTTTTTTTCCGCTCTGGCAAACACTGCTTCCTTGGTTTCCGCTTGGTTCGGAACATTTTTGGAGAGAAATTTTCCGAAATCGAAATTCAAAGCTAACCATAAAATCAGGCAAAAGAGCCCGAAAAGAACCAAAAGGGCACGTTTTTTAAAAATGAATTTCGTCCAATCCTTCAAAGTACAGGGCCTCGCTTCTTGTATTTCCACAGAATTGTAATATAATGGGATTTCTATTTCTTCCGATTCTAAGAAAAAGAAACGGAAAAAATAAATATAAATTTACGTAGAGAGTTGACAAAAAAACATAGTCATACGCATGCTCGGTTTCTAACCGAGAAACCAATTTCGGAGGTGTCAGGCAGTAGATGAACGCATTGGGAAAGCACGTAATTGCAGAGTTTTACGAGTGTGATTACGAGACCATCAACAATCACGAATTGGTAGAAGATATCATGTTGAAGGCAGCCGACCGATCCGGCGCCACTACGATTAAATCCGTGTTTCACCGATTTAGTCCTTTTGGCGTGAGTGGAGTGGTCGTCGTAAGCGAATCCCATTTCGCGATCCATACCTGGCCCGAATACGGTTATTGTGCCATAGACGTCTTCACGTGCGGAGACATCATCGATAACCAGGCTGCTCTGGAATATCTCAAGGAACGCTTCGGTGCGAAAAGCATCTCCGTAGTGGAAATGAAGCGTGGTTTGTTGCAACTAGGCGTAGGCCTACCACACAAACCAATTGGGAATTAAGTACTTTCTATCCGGCAGTGCCGGACAACCCCCCATCGCTAAGAACGAATTTCCTTCCCCCGGAGGGAGGAAGGCTTTCTCTTATTTTATTAACACGAGGAGAGGTATCAAAGTATGAACCTAGAGATTAAAGAAACATCCAAAATCGTAAGTCGTTTTTCTTATTTGAGAAATTCCATCGAATTGAGTCAGACTAACGCCGGAGAAACCTTCCTCTTAACCAGGGAGGCGATTCCTGCCGGCGGAGTCGTCGCGGTATGGGGAGGCAAGGCGGTTCATAAGAACGAACTGGCCGGGCTTTCCGGACTGGCGACCCCTCATCGCGTGCACGAGGATTTTTACCTCGTGTCCCCCTTGCATGACGACGGAGTCGATTCCGTACATTACATCCGTCAAAGTGCGGAACCGAATTGCGGTTTCCAGGGAGATATCACCTTGGTAGCTCTCCGGGACATCGCGGTAGGCGAGGAAATCACTTACCATCCTGCGATGAAAAATCCGGAATTGGCATGGGCAAGAACGGAAGAGGCGGAGATCGTTAGAAAGAGATTCAACGGGAACTTCCCGTCTTACATCCAATCCAAGATCGAAACCGATCCGGAATTGAAAGTGTACGAACCTTTCAAAAACGGAGCATGGGGTCTTTTGACTTCCATCGATCTGGAAAATTGCGATGCGGCTCTGATCCGGGATGCGGACGCGATCAAACGTTACGTTTTGGAACTCTGCGATCTGATCGAAATGAAACGCTTCGGTGAAACCGTAGTGGTTCACTTCGGAGAGGATGAAAGGGTAGCCGGATACTCCATGTTCCAGCTTATCGAGACTTCCTGTATCTCTGCACATTTTGCGAACGAGAGCAACACTTCCTATATCGATATCTTTTCCTGCAAAGGGTACGATCCGAAAGTGGCAGCGGAATTCACTCGCAACTTCTTCAAAGGCGATGCGATGCGCCTTACAGTAACGAACCGCTTCTAAAGGGGGCAGATTGGAACTTTGGCTGGACGAAGCGCTCGAACTACCGAACGGGCGCGCGCTCAAGATTAAGGTAAAGGAGTTCTTGCACAGTCGCAAGACCCCCTTCCAACAGATAGACGTATTCGAGTCCCAGGGCTTCGGTCGTATGTTCACCTTGGACGGTGTAGTCATGATGACCGAGGCGGACGAGTACGCGTATCACGAAATGATCGTCCATGTTCCGATGATGAGCCACCCCCATCCCGAGAAGGTCCTTGTGATCGGCGGAGGGGATGGAGGAACGGTTCGCGAAGTGCTGAAACATCCTTCCGTCAAGGAAGTACACCTCTGCGAGATCGATAAGGGCGTCGTGGACGTCTGCTACGAATATTTTCCCGGGATCGCGAATGCGATGAAAGATCCTCGGGTCAAGCACGTGTATGCGGACGGAGCCAAATACGTTGAGGATTACAAAGAATACTTCGACGTAATCTGCGTGGATTCCTCCGACCCGGTGGGACCGGCGGAAGTGCTCTTTAAAAGGCCTTTCTACGAGACCATGGCGGCTTCCCTGAAAGAAGGCGGAATCTGTACGACTCAGGCGGAAAGTTTTTACTATCACGGAAAAGTGATCCGGGAATTGTTTCAGTTCATTCCCGATATTTTCCGGCATTGTGGGTATTACTTTACGGTCGTTCCTACTTATCCTTCCGGAATCATAGGATTTAGCTATTGTTCCAAAGGACCGGATCCTTATCAGGTAGAACCGGATCCGAAACGGGTTCCCAAGGGATTAAAATACTATTCCGCGGAGATGCATAAAGCGGCCTTTGTTCTCCCGCCTTTCGCGCAGGAATACATCGTCCGTAAGTAGCCTTGGATTTTTATTCTAAATTCGTACGACGCAGAGAGGACTTAGGTTCTCTTTTGTGCGTCGGAATCGATCCGGATATTTCCAAGCTTCCTTCCTCTCTGGACGGAAACCAAGACAAGCTATTCTTATTCTCTAGAGAGATCGTGGATGCCACTGCGGATTATGCGGTCGCCTATAAGCCGAACATCGCGTTTTTCGAGGCATTCGGTTCCCAGGGAATCTCTCAATTCGAAAAATTGATCCGTCATATCAAGATCCATTATCCAGGGATTCCGATCGTTGCGGACGCAAAGAGGGGAGACCTGGACAACACGGCACGCCAATATGCCGCATTCTTTTTTAAGGATCTGGGAGTCGATTCATTGACGCTTTCCCCTTATATGGGTGCGGATACGGTCCGTCCTTTTATAGAGGATTCTTCTAAGATGGTATTTCTACTTTGTCTGACTTCTAATCCGGACTCGGCACAGTTCCAGAAGAAGACGTTCTCCGAAACCGGGAGAAGGTTGTACGAGGAAGTTGCGGCCGTAAGTGAATCCTTCTCTCCCAGAAACGTGGGCTTGGTAGTCGGAGCCACACATCCGGCCGAAATGGGGGAACTTAGAAAATCGCATTTGGACCGGGTCTTTTTGATTCCGGGTTACGGGGCGCAAGGAGCATCGTTAAACGACGTGCTGGCCGTATGTGGGGAAAACTCCCTGGTGAACTCCTCTAGAAGCATTATTTTTTCCTCTCCCGGGTCCGATTTTGCCGAAGCCGCCGGTAAGGCCGCGAAAAAGATCGCCGAAGAAATGCGGACCCTGCTGAAAGATAAGAAATGACTCGACTTTATTAGAGAAAGCTGTTCTTCTGATCCGCGCTTGGACCTGGATTTTACGAAATTCGGATCGGAACTGATCGGTTCCTACGGCGGCTTGGGACTCACCCTGGTTTCCTTTGCGGCCGCGACGATATTGCCTTTTAGTTCCGAGGCCGCACTCCTTTTGGCGATTTTTTCCGGGATGCCTTCGGACAAGGCGGTGTTCTGGGCTTCCGTCGGAAATTGCAGCGCCTGCCTTTTCAATTACGGGATCGGTTTTTGGTTTCGCGGAAAAGTGCAGAAAAAGATCTCTGAGTCCAAGCTCTACGCCCTCTGGGCATCCAGGATCGAAAGACGCGGAATTCCCGTTTTGCTTCTTTCCTTTTTGCCGATCATCGGCGATCCGATCACGATACTTTCGGGCTTTTTCAGGCAGAGCCTTTGGATCTTCGTGCCGATCGTATTTTCCCTTAGAATATTAAGATATCTGCTTCTTTCGGCGGGTGTATTTCTGGGTACGTAAGGACAGTGGAAATTTTTTTCGGCCAGAATCCTTCGCCCCGAGTCTATTAAGGAAAGATTTTTCGGAGATTACCTTGAAGCGATCCTCCCAAAAGAAAACGGATCGGCGTTTAGCCATCGTCGGGACAGGCATCGCCGGAATGGGCTGCGCTCATTTTCTAAAAGAGGAGTACGAGCTTACCGTATTCGATAAGGCCGATTATATCGGAGGACATTCCAATACCGTCTTCGTGGACGATGGTGGAGAACGCATTCCAATCGATACCGGGTTCATCGTATTCAATCATGTGACGTATCCGAACCTGAAGCGGTTGTTCGAGGAACTGAACGTACCGACCCAAAAGACGAGTATGTCCTTTAGCGTGCAACACGTTCCGGAGGATCTGGTGTTCTGCGGTTCCGGGTTGAACGGTCTTTTTGCTCAAAGGAGAAATCTATTTAATGGAAATTTTATTCGTTTATTGTTGAATATTCAGAGATTTAATTCGGAAGCCCCTTCGATACTCGAGGATCGCCGGTACGCGGATTACTCCCTGGGAAGATATGTGAAGGAAGCGGGATATCATCCGGATATTCTAAAATACTATCTGGTGCCTATGAGTTCCGCGGTTTGGTCGACTCCGGAGGACTTGATGTCCGAGTTTCCGGCTATCTCCTTGGTAAGATTTTTTCTGAACCACGGATTTCTCGGCTTGAACACGCAACATCAATGGTACACCGTAAAAGGGGGCTCCCGGGAATACGTAAAGCGTCTCACGGCTCCCATCTCCGATTCGTTCCGACTCAAGACTCTAGTTTCTGGAGTGGAAGTCGTTTCGGGAAAAAAAGTCAGACTCCATTTAAAAGGCGGAAAGACGGAGACCTTCGACAAAGTGATTCTGGCCACCCACGGCGACGTCTCCTTGCGGATATTAAAAAAACCTTCCCCTTTACAAAAGGAATTACTCTCTCAATTCGAGTACCAAAAAAACGTGGCGACTCTTCATACCGACGATTCGGTCATGCCCAGGATCAAATCCGCGTGGTCTTCCTGGAATTACAGTATGGATCGGATCGACGGAAGGATCCGACCGCACACGATCTATTGGATGAACAGCCTACAGGAAGTTTCGAAAAAGAGGAATTACTACGTTTCCATCGGGGATCCGGGAAAGGTGGACCGGAGAAAAATCATAAAAGAGATCGAATACGAACATCCTTTGTTTCATGTCGGTTCTCTTCGGGCACAACAAAGACTTTCCGAATTGAATCGGACCGGCCCGTTGTATTTCTGCGGAAGTTATTTCCGCTACGGATTCCACGAGGACGCATTGTGGTCCGCCAAAAATCTTTCGGAAGCGCTTCTGGGAAGGAAGATATGGGGTTGAACTCTAAAATCGTGGAAGCTAAGGTGATGCACCGTCGACTTCTTCCCAAGCGGAATCGATTCCGATACGGGATTTTTACGTTTCAACTCGATTTGGACGAACTCGATCGCTTGGGAAATTCCCTCTTTCTCCTGGGAAGAAACCGAAGGCGTTTGTTTTCCTTTAACGATTCCGATCATCTGAACTACGGTTATTCTGATATAAAGGAGAATTTTCTGGAGTATATCCGGAGCCAGGGAGTCAAAGAAAAGATAGGGAAGGTCGTCCTAGTGACGAACCTGCGGGTGTTCGGATACACTTTCAATCCCGTCTCCTTCTATTTTGCGGAGGATGAATCCGGTTCTCCCATCTGCGCGGTTGCGGAAGTGGGAAATACGTTCGGTGAAATGAAACCGTACTTTTTGGGAAAAGAGACGTTGGATCGGAACGGGTTTCGCAAGACGGAAGGGAAATATTTCTACGTATCTCCCTTTTCGAACTTGGATTCCGTCTTCGATTTTCGGCTTTCTCCTCCGAAAGACGGGGAGTTGCATGTACGTATAGACACCCTGGAAAAAGGAAACACGACCATAGTGACCACGTACACCGGAAAAGCGAGGGAACTAAACGATCTGAATTTGCTCTGGATGTTTCTGAAATATCCTCTAGTCACGTTGAAAATCATCGGGCTGATCCATTGGCAGGCGTTCAAATTGTATCTTTACAGAGTCCCTTTTATCCGAAAGAAGGAGGGCGCCGACCTACAGATAGGAGTTCACCTTGGAAAGCGATAACCTTGCCAAAGTCGGATCCGTAGATTCCCGTTCGACCGTATCTTCGAACGGAACCGGGTTTTATAAGCGCCTTTTTTGGACGGCGCTCTCCCGAATGAAAAGGGGGTCTCTGCGCATCCTACTCTCCGACGGAGGACAAGTCCACTTAGGAGATCCCGAGTCGGGAGAGCCGGCGGAATTCCACCGCGCTCTCATCCAGGTCCGGAATCCGGCCTTCTTTAAAAAGTTGGTTTTGCACGGAGACCTCGGCTTGGCGGAATCGTATATGGACGGGGATTGGGATACGGACGATATCAGATCCATCATCTGCTGGTTCTTGCTGAATTTGGACGAAGCGCCTTCCGTAAGCGGCTCTAAAAAGGATTATTTCCATCTCACCATGATGAATCTAGGAAATCGGCTATTGCATATTTTCCGACGGAACTCCTTAAGAGGAAGCAAGAAGAACATCGTCGAGCACTACGATCTAGGGAACGAATTTTACGGGAAGTTTTTGGATCCGACTATGACGTACTCCTGCGCGACTTTCCTCGATCCTAAGGATTCTTTGGAAGAGGCCCAGATCGCCAAAATCGAAAGTCTATGCAAGAAATTGCGCTTAACGCCTTCCGATCGCGTTCTGGAGATCGGGACAGGATGGGCCGGGTTTTCCACGTATGCGGCATCCCGTTACGGATGTAATGTGGTAACCTATACGATCTCCGAGGAACAGTTTCGGTACGCGAAGGAAAAAATCCGCAGCACGGGTTTGGAGGATAAAATCGAAGTTCGCTTAAAAGACTATAGACTTGTGGAGGGTATGTACGATAAGATTGTCACAGTGGAAATGCTCGAAGCGGTAGGACATCGATATTTCGAGGATTTTTTTTCTATGTGCAACCGGGTCCTGAAAAAGGACGGTTTGATGGTCCATCAAATCATCACCTGCCCGGATTCCCGTTATGAGTCTTTTCGGAAAGGTGTGGATTTCATCCAGAAGCATATCTTTCCCGGATCGCTCCTCCCTTCCATCGCCAGGATCAATCAGGCGGTCAATCGGACAGGGAATATGTTTCTGCACGAGATGGAGGACATAGGACGCAATTATGATCGGACTCTTCTCTTGTGGCTGCATTCCTTCGAAAAAAACCTTCCCGCAATCCGGGCGCTCGGCCATGACGAAAGGTTCGTCAGAAAATGGAGATACTACTTTTCCTATTGCGCTGCCGCTTTTTACATGCGGAACATCAGCGTAGTCCAAGTCGTCTATACTCGTCCGAATAATCTGAGTCTGAATTTAGCGTGAGTACGAACGAAAAACGAAAAACTCCGGTCAAGCCTTCCTTTGTCGGAAAGTTGAAAGAGGCAATCGTCAAGGAGTTGAAGACGGGAATCAGTCCGGAAAAAATCGCGCTTTCCCTCGTTCTAGGCGGAGCGATCGGAGTCTTTCCTTTGATCGGGACCACGATGGCCCTTGCGGCGGTGTTCGGATTCCTTCTTAGGTTGAATCCGATCTCTGTGCAACTCGCGAATTACGCGATGTATCCCTTGCAGATTTTTTTGTTGATCCCTTTCTTGGAGTTCGGGGCGAGATTGTCCGGCACTCGCCCGGATTTGGAATGGGCGTATCGATTCGTGGACGGCGATCCTTCCTTGTTGTGGAAAGGGTTGGTCGATTCCGCTCTCTACGCCGTGGTCGGATGGGGTTCGACGGTCCCGGCTCTGTCTTTCGCTACCTATTTTGTCGTATTGCCTCTCGTGAAAAAAATCGATCGGATTGTCCGCAAGGATTCCCTTTAAGGCTTAGGAGAACCGGATGTACGAAAACGCGCTGTTTTTGATGTTGGTCGCGTGGGTCCTTGTTTTCGTGTTGATGAGCCTGCTTTGGCTGCTGGGGAGGGTTTTGGGGAATTACGCCATCGTGGATTTGGGTTGGGGTCTCTGTATTTCCTCGGCCGCGATCGTTTATTTCATCCTCGGTACCGGAGATCCGATCCATAAGACCGTTTTCGCGTTTATGGCCACGGTCTGGGGTTGGAGACTTTCCTATTTCATACTGACGACCCGGATTTTAGGTGGACACGAAGATAGAAGATATACCGCCTTCCGGAAGGAATACGGAGATCAGGTACATCGCAAATTCTTTACGAACGTTTTCCAATTCCAAGGATTGCTCGGAACCGTCTTAAGCTTGCCTTTCGTTTTTCCCGCACTGAATCCTTCCGGTACCATTCATCCTCTGGAGATTCTAGGGCTATCGCTCTTTGCCGTCGGAATCGTGGGAGAGTCCGTCGCGGACTTTCAACTTTCCGAATTCAAGAGAATACCGGAGAATCTGCAAAAAGTCTGCGACACCGGGCTTTGGAAATACAGCAGGCATCCGAATTACTTTTTCGAATGGGTGATCTGGGTATCCTTCGGTTTAGTGTCGTTGGCTTCTCCTTGGGGTTGGATCGGACTCGTTTCTCCGATCGTCATGTTCGTATTGTTGACGCAAGTCACCGGAATTCCGTTAAACGAACAAGGGCAGCTCGAATCGAAGGGAGAAGCTTACCAGGAATACCGTCGTAAAACCAGTGCGTTCGTCCCCTGGTTCCCCGGAAAATAAGCGGAAAAAAAGGATGAATCACCTGTACCGACTTCTGGAAAAGGATCTCTTCCCCGATTGGTTGATCCGGATTCGGATCCGGCAATTGCTTAAGGTCCGTCTCCGCCAAGAAAACAGGGGAACACGAGAGCAAAATCAGGAACATCTGATCGGGGTTGTCCGAAAACTGAAGGATTCTCCGATCGCGATCCATACGATTGCAGCCAACGAGCAGCATTACGAAGTGCCTTCCGACTTTTTCCGATCGGTCATGGGGAGATACATGAAATACAGTTCCGGATTTTGGCAATCCCCGAACGTCGGAATCGACGAATCGGAGAGAGCCATGCTGGAGCTCACTTGCCAACGGGCAGCATTGAAAGACGGAATGACCGTCCTAGATCTAGGTTGCGGTTGGGGCTCTCTTTCCTTGTATATCGCCGAAACCTATCCGAAGTGTAAAATCCTAGGAGTCTCCAATTCTACGAGCCAAAAGAAATATATAGACGCGGAAGCCCGGAGACGAGGGCTTAGAAATCTTACGATCCAAACCGTCGACGTGAACGTTTTTAAGACGAAAATCAAGTTCGATCGAATCGTTTCTGTGGAAATGCTGGAACATGTCAGGAATTACGAGACTCTTTTCGAAAGGTTGGCGGGCTTCCTAAAAAAGGACGGCTTGTTTTTCGTACATATTTTCACGCACAAGACGTACTCCTATCCCTTCGAAGTGGTGGACGATACGGACTGGATGGCGAAGTATTTTTTTACCGGCGGACAGATGCCTTCCCACGATCTTCTTTTGTATTTCCAAA
The DNA here is from genome assembly GCF_004769195.1 of Leptospira fletcheri. NCBI lineage: Bacteria > Pseudomonadati > Spirochaetota > Leptospiria > Leptospirales > Leptospiraceae > Leptospira > Leptospira fletcheri. Next base: position 272,323 of record NZ_RQET01000009.1, on the reverse strand, counting down.
AGGATTTTCTCATACAAAACCAGTGGATAATCAACGGAAAGCATTACTCTCTGACTTCCGAGGCCTGGCTTCGGAACATGTACTCCAATCGAAAGGAAATTCTAGAGATCTTCGAAAGAACGTACGGAAAAGAAAACTCCTTGAAATGGTTCGTCTATTGGAAGGTCTTCTTTCTCTCCTGCGCAGAGCTCTGGAAGTTTCGCGATGGGGAAGAATGGGCCGTCTCTCATTATCTGTTTCAAAAGAGGTGATCGATCCGAACTCTGCCGTCGCTCTACGCCTTCATTCCGTTGTACAGGAAAGAGATCAGCTCCTTCGTGACCTTTCTTGCCTTTTGCAGATCCACGGAGCGGAACATCACCTGCTTTCCTGCGAGTAACACCGCGATCCCGTGCACCATCGTCCAGGCGGCAGTTGCGGATTTTTCCACGCTGTCCGTCCGGATCAGTCCCGCATTCTTACAGTCTTGGATGATTTCCACGATGATTCGGAAGGAATCGTTCTCTGCGAGGACCAGGGTTTCGTACCGCGAATGGCTCTCGATCTGGTTCCCGTACATGATCCGGAATAGGTCCGGATGTTCCAGGGCGAATTCCACATAGGTCACTCCCGATTCGCGGAATAGCAACAAGGGTCTTTTTTTATACCTGCTTTGGAAACTCTTGAGTCTTTCCGATAGGAGCCGAAATCCTTCCTCCGCTATGTCCGCGTAAAGGGACTCCAAATCCGCGTAATGTCTGTACGGTGCGGATTGGCTGACTCCAGCCGTCAAGGCGGCTTTTCTCAGGCTCAGCGCCTTGTAACCTTCTTCCTTTAGGATACGGATCGATGCGTCCAAAAGAGCGCGTTTCAGATCCCCGTGGTGATAAGAATTTTTATCCGGCTTCATTTTCATGTTGACATTTATTACATTGTTTACGAGTATTACATCTGATCGATTAATGTAATAAGTGTTAACATTATTCGAGGCGAGGGGGATATTGTCAATGGAAAACGAAACGATAAACGATCGATATGACGTCATTTTTATCGGCTCCGGAATGGGGAGCCTTACTGCGGCGAGTCTACTTACCCAATTCGCAGGGAAAAAGGTTCTGATTCTCGAAAAGCATTTCCAACCCGGGGGTTTCACCCACGAATTCCAGAGAAAGCAGGGAAAATTCCATTGGGACGTAGGAATCCACTATGTGGGGGATATGCACGAGGACGGACTCTGCAAAAAAATCTCAGATAAGGTCACGGATAAAAAAGTGATCTGGAAGCGTATGCATGATCCTTTCGAGCGTTTGGTCTTTCCGAACAGTACCTTCGACATTTACGGAGATCCCGCTAGATTCCAAGCCGACCTGATCCGGAGGTTTCCGGAAGAACAACCCGCGATCGAAAAGTATCTGAAGGACATCAAGAAAACTTCGGCGCTGTTCGGAAAATCCCTGATGCTCCGTCTTTCTCCTCCTCCTCTGGAATCCTTTTCCGAATTATTAGGAGAGGGTGGGATCCGGACTTTGAAGGAATATTTCGACGCGAATTTCAAGAGCGAGGAATTGAAAGGGATTTTGGCCGCCCAATGGGGAGATCATGGACTTCCTCCGTCCAAGGTGGCGTTTGCCATGCACGCTTCTTTGGTACAACACTATATCAACGGGGGATACTATCCAGTCGGTGGAGCCGGCCGTATCTTCGATGCCGTGGAAGAAATCGTAGTCAAAGGTGGAGGAACGGTACTTTCCTCCACCGAGGTACTGGAAATTTTGGTCCAAGACGGAAAAGCCGTAGGCGTCCGGACCAAAGCTCTTCGGGGAGAAGGATTGGAGAGGGAATTTCTGGCTCCCGTAGTGGTCTCTTGCGCGGGTGCCTATCCTACTTATACCAAACTGGTTCCCGAATCGGTTCCGATTCCGTTCCGGAATTCCCTCCTGGACTTTTACGATCGGGAAAGAATGACCACCAGTCTTTGCTTGTATTTAGGACTCTCGGACAGTCCTGCGAAGCTGGGATTCAAAGGGGAGAACTATTGGATTTTTTCTTCGCCCGATCATGATCGGAACTTCTCTCAGAGGAACGATTGGATCGAGGGCTCGGGAGAAATTCCGAATCTTTACGTTTCCTTTCCCAGTCTCAAGAATCCGGAAGCGAAGCACCATACCGCCGACGTGATCACGTTCACGGACTACGATCATTTTGCCCGATGGAAATCCTTGCCTTGGAAAAAGCGCGGGGAAGATTACAAATCTTTAAAGGAAAAGATCACGAATCGGATGCTCATGACTTTGGAACGTCGCTTTCCCGGATTCGGAAAACTCGTGGAATACTCGGAACTCTCCACTCCGATTACGAACGAACATTTTACCTCTCATCCGGACGGAGCGATTTACGGTCTCGCCTGCGTGGCGGAACGGTACGACAAGGAGAAATGCCCTTGGTTCGACGTACGCACCCCGGTCTCCGGACTGTATCTCACGGGAGCGGACGCGGGATCTCCCGGAATTGCAGGCGCGATGATGGCGGGGTTAGCCACAGCGACCGCAGTGGTCGGAGATTCGAGGATGTTGAAATTGCTTAGAAACTAAAGGCCTTCTTCTCGTCCCGCAGAGAGGACGATCCGGATCAATAATTCAACTTTAGGATCCGGATCTCTTTTTCTTCGAATCTGAGGGTATCCTTGATCTGTTGGAAACGCTGGGCCGAAAAAGGGGATTCCGGAGTCCGAAGTTCCGTCTTTAATTTTACGATTTCGTGATAGAGTTCCACGAGTTCCAGTACATTCCCCTTCGCTTCCTTGGAGTAGAGAATCCGGAACATAGGTCCGATCCGGGATGGGATGTCGGAATTTACGATTTCTCCCACGCCCAGATCGCCGATATAACGGAACATCCAGTTTTGGAGATAGATCGCCAAAAGCCTCTCCATCCGGATCACGTCCTCTTTCGTATTCCTGGGAACGATTCCTTTAAAAAAGCGGTATCTTTTGCGAAGGTATTTTCCTGCGGAGATCCCGTCCACGGGTTCCAACTTGGTCTTGTCCCATTCTTCCTTGATGATGGGGAAGTATTCGGAACCGAAATAGGGTTCTCCCAATTCGCAGATGTGAACCGCTCCCGGATCGAAACTTTTCATTCTCAATCGGAAACTGTCCCAATCTCCGGAGACCAGGTTTACCGGACCTTGTTCCTGCAAAGGTTCGAGCGCCTTGTTGATTTCGCGGATGAAATTGCTCTTGAGCTGGTCGGAAGGGTCCGCCAAGAGAAAGAAATTAAAATCGGAAGAAGGGTTCGCGTCCCCTCTCTGGCGGGAGCCGTAAAAAATAAGTTCGAACGGTTTCAGGGAGGATACGCTCGAGAGATTTTCCTTAATCTTTTCCATCTTCTCTATCACTCGAAAAAAAGCCGCATCCGCGAAAGGTTTTCCAAAATCGCTTTGTATGCCTTGTCCCTGGTTTCCGCATCTCCGAAAGGCAGGGATTTTACGTGGTTGAAGTCGTGGTAGGTGATTTCTATGGTGTTCCCCGAAGAATTCTTCCGGATAGAGGAAATAAAGTCCAGATTAATGACTTCCGTATCCCCTAATTTCAACCACATATACGCTCAAAAACCCCGGGGCAGACCCCTCGACGGATAGGGTAGTTGTCGGAACGGATTCGGTCAAGAAAATACGAAAATATGGGAAACAGGCAATTCCGATATCAAAAGGCCCGGATCCGACGGCTTACGAAATCGTGGAATTCCTTTCCCAGCTCCAAAGTGCTCAACCCTTTCTTATTTTCCATTTCGGTTTCGAATACGAAGATAAAATTCCCCCTTTGCCATTCCCAACGGACGTAGCAGGATTCGGAAGCGGAGGAGGAATGTCTACAGCCGGAAAAGACGGTCGACCGGGTGTCTTCCTTCATGGGGAAATATTGGAACTGCCTCCCGCTCATTTTGGCCTGTTCCGATTCGGAAACCAAATAGCGGAAGTCGTTCGCGTTGTCCTCGGTATAAGAAGAGGCTCGGAATCGATCGAAGTTGGAGGCGGTGTCGGTGATCTTGCAGTCGTAATACAAACCTCTGGCGAACAAACGACCGAAATCCAATACCACGGCATTTCCCTGCGCGTAATAGACCACGTCATAATTCAGGCGGAGCACCGCCGGGTTTTCCACTACGCTTGCCTTGCCTTCCCCCGCCGGAGTTTTGCAATTCCAAACCAATGCGACAACGAACAGGAATCTAATAACCGATTTCATACAGATCCCCTCTGTAATTTCGGAATACGTAAGAGGAAGATTTTTTCTCCTCCAAGTACTCCGCCGGAAGAGGGACCTTGCCTCCTCCTCCCGTAAGGTCCACGACGTACAGAGGAACGCAAAGCCCGCTGATCCTACCTCGGATCGACTTCATCAATTCCACTCCCTTCGAAATCGGAACCCGAAAATGAGCGGAACCGTACACCTCGTCGCAATGGTGCAGGTAGTAAGGTTTGATTCCTGCCGAGGTCAAACCGTAGAACAACTCCTCGAGAGTTTCCACGGAATCGTTGATGTCCTTCAGCAATACGGATTGGTTCAGTACCGTAGCGGATCCGTCTTGGACCAACATCCGGATCTTTTCCTTGGAAAAGTCCGTCAATTCCTTAGGATGATTGAAATGAGTCACTAGGTAGACGGGAAAATGCCTGCGGAGTACGGCGCAGAATTCCGAGGTAATGCGCATCGGGAGAGTGACCGGATAACGCGTGTGGATCCGAACCTGATTGATATGAGGAATGCGTTTTAGTTCGCTTAACAAAAAATCCAATTTGGAATCGGATAAATTCAACGGGTCCCCGCCGGAAAGGATCACTTCGCGGATCTCCGGACGACTCTTGAAATATTCCAATGCAAGTTTCCAGTCTTCTCCGTCGGGAGTCTGGGAAGATTGGGACACTTTTCTCTTTCGGGTGCAAAAACGACAATACACGGCGCAAACATGGGACAAGTACCAGAGTGCCCGGTCCGGATATCTATGCGTGACCCCTTTGACGGGCATATAGGATTCCTCCGCCAGAGGATCCGGCCTGTCCCAAACCCGAGGGATCCATTCCTCTTTTCTAGGCACGACTTGCAGCCGGATGGGGCAGTTGCGGTTCTTCGGGTCCGCCAGGCCGAGATAATAAGGCGTGACGGAAAAGGAGAAGAGCTCATCGCATTTCTTTAAAGAGTCCCGTTCGTCGGAAGTGAGTTCCAGATGACGGGCAAGCGTTTCTTCGTCCCGGATTCGATGTTGGATTTGCCATTTCCAATTCTCCCATTCCGGATCGGTGGAAACTGGAGTGAGTTGTTCGCGATGGTCGGACGAAGTTCTCAGAGTTTTTTCTCCCTGCAACACTCTTGTTTTGGCGAGTCGGGGGGAAGTCAACCTAAGATCCCTCAAAAAAAATCGGAAACCGGTAGGGTTTCCGACGGAAATTTATATTTATATAAAACCTCGGGGAGGTGGACTCATCGATTTCGGTTGGAGACTTAGGAGAAGGATGAGCGGGTTCCCGCTTTTTTATGGACGGCGCATTTTTTGCCCAAATTCGCCGCCGCTTCTCTCCCGGGAACAACCTCCCTGAGGGACTTACAGAACTGGATTTCCGATTCAAGCCGGAGGAGGGAGAAAAAGATAACGATAGGATAAAGTATGATGAGAACCGAAGATTTCCTTGATTCTGAAATCCGTATGGGAGCGATCCGCCGCTCCGAAGCCCGCCTGAGGGCGGATGCTGGAAAGGACTCCCTTGTCGTCTTCTCCGGAAGAGAGAGGAGGATGATGGGAAGAAACGATTTCTTTGAACTCTTGGATCCGGGCTTTTTTGGAAAGAACACGCATCTTCCCCCCGGAGAAATCTTGGCCTAGCAATTCGGAAACGAAAAGCAAGGAGAGAAGCGAAGCCAGTAAGTTTAGGCTGAACCGTTTCATAGGTCTACAGTACTATAGACGGGTAAAAAACGAATCGGCAACCTTTTTCCTGCAAAAAAAAACCAAAAAAAGGGCTTTGGGAAAACCGGTTCTTTTTCCTTGACACCTCGCTTTCCCGCTCGGATATAGAAGGAGCGCAATCCTTTTTTTAGGTCGTTTATGAACTTAGGAATCACCGAAGTCAGGAAAGGCATGGTCCTTAAAGTAGAGGGGGAACTCTACTCCGTAGTCAAAAGCGAATTCGTCAATCCCGGCAAGGGATCGGCTTTCATCAGAACCAAATTGAAGAACCTGGTCCGGAACAGCTCCATAGAGCGTACGTTCAAGGCTGCGGAGAAATTGGAATCCGTGGACTTGGAAAAAAGACAGATGACGATCTGTTATTCCGACGGAGACGACATCATCTTCATGGATACCAACGACTTCGAACAGCTTCCGGTTTCTAAGGAATACTTAGAGGACATTCTTCCTTTTCTCAAGGAAGAGACCGCGATGGAGGTATCCTTTTACGAAGGAAAACCGATCGGAGTGACTCCTCCGAATTTCGCGATTTTGGAAGTAACTTATGCGGAAGAAGGCCTGAAAGGGGATACTTCCGGAACCGCTTTGAAACGCGTCACGGTGGAAACCGGCGGAGAAATCAACGTGCCGATTTTCGTGAAGCAAGGGGACGTGGTCAAAATAGACCTACGGGACTTGACATACGTAGAAAGAGTGAATAAGTAGATAGAAGGCAAATAGAAACGTACCTTCGATGAAGCTCGGAATTTGGAGCGAGAGAAGGTCTGTTCGGGTCGGGGACTTTTTTAGGGAAAAAGAACGACACCCAAGGAGATAAGGTAATGGCAACCATCATCCAAAAACCCGGATTACCGGAAATCAAAGAGAAGCAGGAAGTGCAGTCCTTCCTGAAAAAACGCGGAATCGAGTACGACCATTGGATCGTTCCGAATTCTTCCGCTAACTTGACCGATAGAGAAGTGCTTTCCGAAGACGATAAAGAGACCCTCCTGAAAAATCTGGACAATCGCTTCGAGACTTTGAAGCAGGAAGAAGGATACCAGTCCAGGGATCTAATCGTGTTGCACCCGAACGTTCCCGGCCTTGCCGAAATGTTAGCGAAGTTCGATAAAGTGCACTACCACACGGATGCTGAAGTAAGATACATCGTGGACGGATCCGGAGTCTTCGGATTCGCTTTGCCGGGAGAGAAATTCCTGGTCAAAGTGGAGAAGAACGATTTCATCTCCGTTCCGAAAAACACCAATCATTGGTTCACTCTGGACGAGAAGAAAAGAATCAAAGCGGTTCGGTATTTCCAAGACATGAGCGGTTGGGTTCCCAACTACGTGGAAGAAACGACGGCTCTCGTCTAAATGTCCCGTTCCAAAGAACTCTCCCGACTGGTCAAATCGGGAGTTCTGTACCATTCCAAAGGCTGGATGCCGGGGACGGCAGGAAATCTTTCCCTTCGCGATCCTAAGGACGGAAACCTATTTTGGGTGAGCGGAAGCGGTCTGGACAAGAACCGCCTCGACAAAAAGGATTTTTTGCCGGTTCGATTGGAAACCGGATCCGTGCCGGAGAACTGGAAAGGGAGAGAAGGACTCAAACCCTCGGCGGAGACTTCCATCCATCGTGCCGTTTATAAAGCCTTTCCGGAAATGGGATGTTCCCTCCATGTTCACACTCCCGAATCCAATCTGATCCGGACGGGTGTGAACCGGGAAAGGCCGGTGATGGAATGGAATCTGCCTTCCCTGGAAATCATCAAGGCCTTCGGAATCTGGGACGAGAATCCTCAGGTTTCCGCACCCGTGATTTATAATTTTCCGGTGGTCCAGGAGATTTCGGACGTTCTGCAGAAGTACTTGGAGGAAAAGAAACCCAGGGTACCGATGTGCGTCATAGAGAATCATGGAATCACTGTCTGGGGAAAAGACCTGACCCAGGCAAATCGTCATCTGGAAGCGGCGGATTTCATCCTGAAGGTCTGGCTCCTTTCCCGCTAAAATTTCCATGGGTGCCAAGAAGATACTAGTCGCAGGGGCGGGCTCCGGAATCGGAGAATCCATATTCAAAAAACTGCAACTTTCTTCCGGAGTCGAAGCGATCGGAGCATCCCGGAGAGGAAACGGTTTATCCGAAGGGATTCGTGTCGGCCGAAACCATTTTTGCGATTTTTCGGACGAACGGAGTATATTTGAATTTTGTAAATTACTCAAATCTTCCTGGACTAGGTTGGACGCGATTTATTTCACATTCGGCGACGGGCTTTTTTCCACCCTCGAGGATTTGGACCCGGAGAGTTGGAAAAAACACCTCTTTCTGAATCTGACGGCGCCCTTTCTTTTGACCCGGGAATTGGGTCCTCTACTTCAAAAAGGATCCTTTCTCTGTTATCTTTCCTCCACCGCAGGCAGGCAGGGTTTTCCGGAATCCTCCGCATACTGCGCTTCCAAGCACGGGCTCGCGGGATTCGCCAAGGCGCTCCGGGAAGAATGGAAGAATCGGGAAATCAGAGTCAGCGTGGTGTATGCCGGTGCGATCGACACACCGATTTGGGACGGAAGGGAAGGCTTCGATCGGAAAGATATGATTCCGGTGGAGGACGTCGCAGAATTTCTGGCAGGGTTATCCGATCAGAAACCTTCCTTCAATCTGGACGAGATCGTTCTCCTGCCTAAGAAAGGGATTTTGTGACGTCGCAAACTTACGCCGGTTGGTACGGTAGCGCAACGTAAAAAACCGTTTTGCCCGGCTCGGATTCGAACCAAATCCGGCCTTCGTGTTTTTCCACGATCCTCTTGGCGATATCCAACCCCAATCCGGAACCTTCTCCCGGCGCTTTGGTGGTGAAGAACGCGTCGAACACTTTGCCTTTTACGTCCGAAAGAATTCCCGGGCCGTTGTCCTCTACCGAAACCAGGACTTCCCGGTCCGAAGAAAGTCTTCCTCGAATCGCAAGCTTTCCTTTGTAGTTCATCGCCTGGACGGAATTCATGATCAGATTGGTCCACAAATGCATGAGGTCGTCGGGGAAACCGAGCAGGGAAGGAACTTCCGTCAGATCGGTGGAGACTTCTACCCCGTGTTTGAATAGGTTTTGGTAAAGAGTCAAAACCGTATCCACATTGTCTTTGAGAGTAAAAGGACGTTTTCTGTGGGAAGACTCGAAATGTGCAAAACTTCGGAGCGCATAAACGATTTTGGAGGAACGCTCCACTGCCGTGCGGATCGTGCCGACGCTTTGTTCCGGACCCAGCAAATCCAAAAAGAAAGGAAGCAGTTCCCTTGTTTTCGGGAGAGTCAGGAGCGGAAGGAACTCCTTCCACCTGGAAACGATTCCGTGATCCACGAACAATTCCGCGGTCTCCTCCGGTAAGAGAACCTTGGACTCGATCATTTCCTCCTTTAATTGAACAAGGAGCCTTCTACGTTCCAGTCCGATCGTCATCTCTCTAGATTCGATCCCGAGGTGGATGAATTTTTCGAACAGATCCCATTCCGGCGGGCTCAACGTGCATAATCCTTCCAGATGCGATCGGATCCCCTCGCGGATCCTTCCCAAATAGGAGAGAATATTGTGCCCCGCGGCTTGGATGGCCCCGATCGGATTGTTGATCTCATGGGCGATTCCGGCGGCCAATTGTCCCAGATCCGCCAACTTAGAGGTCTGGATCAGTTTGGCCTGAGTTTGCCTCAGGTTTTGTAGGGTTTTTTCCAGCTCTTTCTTTTGTTCTTCTATGATGGAGCTCTTGGAGGAGATCTCCTCGTTTGCGGTTTGGAGAGTGTGAATTCTGCCTTCCGCTTCCTCCAGGCCGGTAACGTCCGCACCTGTAGAAATCACGTATAAGAGATTTCCCTTTTCGTCCCGGACTTCCTTGTGTTCCCAGGTCGTGTACCTGGATTTTTCGTCCTGACGTTTCAAACGGATATTCGTTCTATGAGGAAAACGTTTTGGACCGAACCTTTGGCGGAAAACCCGCATGACTCTTTCCTTATCCTTGGGAAAGAGGACCTGTTCCCAAAAGGAGCGACCCTCCAACTGTGAAAGTTCGTACCCGGTAATTTCCAAGCAGGCCTTGTTCAGGAGGATCAGCCTGCCTTCCCCGTCCAAAACTAAAAAGAGTATTTTCGTAGAATCTAATATACTTTGTAAAATGTCCCTTCTTTCCGAAATCTTCTGTTCCGCGAGAACTCTTTCCGTCATGTCTCTCAGGGTTACGATACGATAGGAAGAATTGAGTTCTCCCAAGGGTTTGATCGAAACGTCGAAATGGCAATGGGATTTGGCGCATCTCCATACCGCTTTCGTCTTTCCTTCCGCGGAACTTTGGTCCAAAACTTCGGATAGATCTGGAAGGAATTCTGAAAGCTTGGCGTCCCCGTACAGACGCGGGGCCTTGAGCAGATCCAGAGCCGCTTGGTTGCAATCCAGGATGGAATTTTCGCGATTGAGTACGAAGACCACATCCTCGATCCATTCGAAGACTCGGTCCCGTGCGAGAGGGATCAGGTCCAGGATACGGAAGTAGAAGAGTCCGTACAACCAGATCAGACAGGAAAGACTGGCGGCGACGGGAAAGATGTCCAATTTGGAATGAACGAAAGGCATGAATTTGCCTATGGTCATGATTTGGGTGAAGAAGGGGATGCAGAGTCCGATGAGAATGATGGTACTGCGGATTCGGGAAAATCCTCTTTGAAAGACGGCCCCGATCAGAAGACCCAGAAGACAGATGGAGAAAATACCGAGAAAATTATAGACATAGACGTCCATCCACGGGCCGTACTCGTATACTAGAGCACGCCAAGGCGCCGACTCGTCGAAGAAATAGCTCAACCGGATCCACTCCGGTTTTCCGAACCAAACGGAATATTCGATTGCGGCCGGAACGAGTGCGAAGAGGACCAAGGTGATCGGCTTTACGAATTTGTCCAGATTGAGGATCCGCATCACCAAGAGAGGGAGAGAAACGACCATGATGTCCGGACCCAAAAATTGGAAATTATCCCAGAAAATGATATCATGATCGCGAACCGAGACCATTTCCCAGAAATAACCGAAGTTGTAAAGAGTCATTCCGAGTGAGAGAGCGATGAACTCTTTTGCACCCGAGTTGTTTCTGTTCCGGATCGAAAGTAGGAGGGTCAGAGTGGAAAGACAGAAACTAAAAACGGGAAGAATGGCAAAAGGAGTCCAACGAAACCAAACCGAAATTTGAACGTTTGCATCCATGCGAAAATGAAGAGGATCTCCTACCGGACAAAAGAAGGCGAGAGGCCGGATGCAAGAAATGAAAGCATGCAAGCGGAAACTTTCAAGGAAAGTATTCTTGCACCGATTTTTTTTGTTAGACTAGTTCCGATCACAATTTTTTCCGAACGGGTTGCTCCTCTGCGATGGATAGGGTGAAGCTGCTCAATCATAGGAAAGAGATTCGAATCAAAGAATCGGAGTTCGCTGCCTGAAAATTTCGGCAACCCCGCTCGTTCGCTCTGCTTCTCCCGCAAGAAATCGAAAAGAAGAATATTGTAAAATTCAAAACAATCCCACCCGATTCCACGCGCCAACGGCAGAACATTCCTTAGAGGATAGGCCATTCTCCACTCCAGCCACCTCTTGGGGAACAGATTTTGCGACTTAGAAACAGTTTTCACAATTCCTCCACCAACATTGAAAAATTACGTTATGCGCCTCTTTTTTACAATTTTAAACACTTTTCGGTCAAAACTCCTTGACGGATCGGCAGAGATTTACGCATTTTAAATGCCTCTGGGGACCCAAGGGGCAGAGCTATGGGGTGGAAATATGCTATATATATGTATAGTATTTTTAAATTCCGACCTATCCTCCGCACATAGAGATTTCTAAAATTTGGGAAAATGGGCCACGCTTTCGTGGCCGTTCATTCTCCTTTCAATTCAAACTTGGTTCAAGATTTTCGTCGGCACAGGAAGGCAACTTGGGATCCCAACTTAAAGCATTGGAAATTCCAATTTTCGGAGCCGTTTCTTTCCGAACTCGTCTCTAAATACGGCAAAAGAATTGATGCAGATTTGGAGATTCTATTGCTACCATTGAAAACGGAGCTTTTGAGGAGAAATTATAGCAAGAAGACTTTAAAAGCGTATTTTTTATATAATAGAGCATTTCTACGTTCTTTGGAGTTGAACCCATATCATGTTACGGAAGAGAATCTAAGATCTTATCTCGATAGGATCCTTTATGAGAAGAATCTGGCTTCGGTATCAATGCGAGCGCTGGTGCAATCTCTTAAATTTTATTATAATAACGTAATCGGAATTTCTGCGTTACTGTTCTATTCCTCCCCTAAAAGGGAGAAGCGTATTCCGGAATCGCTTTCCAGATCCGAAGTGTCTCGGATTTTAAACGCATTAGAGAATCCTAAGCATAAGTTTTTATTGAAGCTTTGTTATGGGGCTGGCTTAAGAGTAGGAGAATTGACAAGGCTTAGAGGTATAGACATTGACTGGGAGAGAAGAATGATCCGTGTCCGACAAGGGAAAGGGAAAAAGGATCGATTTTCTCTTTTACCCGACACTTGCAGGGAAGAGCTGGCTGAAATCATCTCGCGACAAGGCCAAAGTTCTTGGATCTTTCAGGGAATGGTTTGCGGGAAAAGCCTTAGCGTTCGCTCCGCCGAGAAAATTTTTTCCAATGCAAAAGAAAGAGCGAATATCAGAAAAGAGGTTTCGATACACGACCTTCGTCATGCGTTTGCGATTCATCTCTTGGAATCCGGTACTCACATCAAAGTGATCCAAAAGCTCTTGGGGCACGCATCGGTCAAGACGACGGAAATATATGCGCGCATTACGGATCCAAACGCTATTCGGATCAAAAGCCCTCTTGACATGGATCTCTGATTTTACGAGCGTTCGGATTTTTGGCTATTTTAGTGGGTTATGCGAAACTGCGGAGATAGGGAGTCATCTGCCATGCCGCGCCTCTCAATATAGCACCTGCCGTCCGTGGCTGGCGATTCATAGGTTGTTGACAAATGATGTACAAGTTTAAGGGTATTAGAAATGTACAATAGTGAGTACGATTTGGTTAAGTCCTTTGTAAGAAAGATTAACAAGAAGGAAATACCTTTCTCCTGTATGGGAATGGCATTGGAGTTCAATTGGCAAGCAGGACGACCTGACGTCATTCTTCAATTGGGAAATAATCATTTGATAGCTTTGGAAGCTAAGCTTGAAAAATGGGAAGAAGCATTTCACCAAGCCTATAGAAATAAATCTTTTGCTCATTATTCTTATGTTCTATTTCCTGGTGCTTTAGAAAAACGAATTAGAAAACATTTAGAAAAATTTGAAAAATATGGTGTTGGCATTTGTACAATAACTCCAAAGGAAGGAGTTCGCGTTATTCTATCTGCAAAACGAAATGTTCCAGTGCAGCCTTGGATTACTGAAGAGGCTAAGCGTTTTATCAAATCTAATTATTAAATGAAGCCCGAAAGATTTCCTCATATCTCTCGTGAAATCGCACAAAAGGAAAATTTGCTCATTGAATCTTTTGTCGGGAATGGGTCTTTTAAAGATGTTTATAAGTGCAAAAAAGATGATAATTCATTTGTTGCTTTGAAAATTGCAGACCCATCCGCGACTCATCCAGAAAGAGAATCCCGCGAAATAGATTCGATGCTGAAATGCAATGTCTCTCAAATTGGCAAGCTATATAAATTCGATTCATATACTGACATATCAGGTAAGAATTATCACTACTTAATAGAAGAATATTTCGACGGGGGAGATTTAAGAAGAAAGCTTGAATACCAGAGTTTAACAAGGGCAGAAATCGGACAGATTGGTCTGCAGTTGTCAGTAGCCGTAAAAGAATTAAAGAATTTAAATCTGGTTCACAGAGATATTAAGCCAGAAAATATTATGTTTAGATCAGCCGATAATTGTAATGCAGTCCTAACGGATTTTGGTTTAGTGCGAGATCTTTCTGAAGATTCTCTTACCGGAACATGGCTTGTCCATGGACCAGGGACTCCGTTATTCGCATCGCCTGAACAATTAAATAATGATAAAAGTATGATTGATTGGCGATCCGACCAATTTTCAGTTGCATTGACTCTTTCTTATTGCCTTTTAGGATTTCACCCATTTCAAGTCGGATCTGGAAATCCTACACAAGCTATTGTTAATGTTTATGAACGCAAAATAATGCCAGCCGAAAACGTTGAAAAGTTGAATGAATTTGGTTTTGGATGCCTTGCTAAAATGCTCTCCCCATGGCCGGTTCACAGAATTGCGTCACCAGATAAGTTAGTTGAATTATTTACAGGTTTAATAGTATGAAAGCTTTTTTGCAAATGGGTCATCATTCAGAAAATTTGGTCGGTGAAAAGGGGTTATCAGAATTTTCAGGCATTATTCTTAGTCCAGTTAACAGGTTGCCGGACCAGTTGGCGAGCGACACAGCTGATTATATTAAAAAAGGGTATTCGGTATTACTTGACCCTCAACTATATTTTCCCGCGACTGAAAGGCAAAAACTAACTGAACAGCCGTACTTTCCCGATGATATGGACACATCGGATCTTTCTTCATTGAAATGGTGGAAGAATTTATCGGATAAACTTTCCTCTTTTTGTATTGAGATTGGTATTAAAAAGACAGCAACTCCCGCTCCATTAACTCGAAATTCAAGCAACGATGAGTATTATTCGTTAATTTCGAACATTGGAGCTTCAATTTTAGAAAAATCAAAAGGTGTTGAAGTTTATCAAACTGTTATAGTGCATTTACCGACGATCGATAATATTGAGAGAATCTATCGTATTGCAAGTCTTGTTTCAAATAGCGACTATAAAGGCTATTATTTAGTATTTCTTTGGGATAAGGATCCGAGAAATGAAATAGATAACGAGACTATGCTTTTCTATGCGATGGAATTGATATATTCCTTAGCTAATCTCGAAAAAGAAATAATAGTATCACATTCTGGCACGGAAATGCCCCTATATATAGTAGCAGGTGCATCTTCTTGCGCGAGTGGTAAATTTTTTAATTTGAGAAGATTTACTTCTTCAAGATACGAAGAACCTACAGAACAGTCTGGCGGCGGTCAATTACCCTATTGGTTTGAGCAAGGATACATGGCTTTCTTGCGCCAGACGGATTATTTTCGAATTAAGACTTCTAAACTTAGTTCGATACTTGGAACAGGATATTCCAGCAATCTATGGAGTAAAATTATCGAAGAGCAGCTTGTTACAGATCCTGAGAAGGCATGGCTTTCTCATTCTTGGCGGCATTATCTTTCTTGGTTTTCA
Organism: Leptospira fletcheri; assembly: GCF_004769195.1. Lineage (NCBI taxonomy): Bacteria > Pseudomonadati > Spirochaetota > Leptospiria > Leptospirales > Leptospiraceae > Leptospira > Leptospira fletcheri. The sequence goes on along the minus strand of NZ_RQET01000009.1, from coordinate 257,085 downwards.
GAAACTCACAAATATTTGAAAGAGATTTCAAATCCCGGTATAGTACTTTCTGATTGGCTTAAACTGGCGGAGTCGAATTGGGAAGCCTTAGAATCGGAAGATATTTTGATGGACGAAAAAAAGAATGATGGTCGGTGGCTGCGTCCATGGCGGCAGGCTCTTGGTAAATTTAAAGCTGCTAGAAAATAAGCTAAATTAAAAATATTTACTTAACAATGCCTTGTCCCGGTTCTTACGAACCGGTCCACCCGAACGCTTCGCGATCGGGGCGCAAAATCTTATTTTAACTTTGCTCTAATTGCCCTCGTTAAAACTGCTTCGCAGATTTTACTCGGGCTTTCTTTGATGATTTAATGACTTCATTTGTAGTAAATACAGAGTAAAAGAAGAAAGGAGATTTTTTATAAATCTTCATAAACTTTAAGAACTCATCCATATATAGCCTACATTTACCAGATTCTATCTTAGAAACTTGGCTTCTGCTCCTTTTGATCATTTTACCCACTTGTGCTTGAGTAAGATTCGCTTCTATTCTCGCCGCTTTAAGTTGATGATAGAATGCTTTCTTTTCTTCGTCGGAAATTTTCCTTACGATTTCCGATTTAGGACATTTTCGGACAATACTTTGAGACTTGTTTTTAGATTTTCTCGTCATAAAGGAACCTTTTTGAGCAGAGATTCGTAAAGAATACGTGTCCCACGGTATACTGCGTTCACTTTTTGTCAACTATGCCGCAATATACCGTGTGTGGATTTTGAAGAATTTTTATTAAAAGTCGGAAAGAATATTCAAAAAGTTCGGAAGGATAAGGGCCTTACTCAGGAAAATATGGATGAAGGCGATTACGCCGTTCCTGTAAGAACTTTGCAAGATATTGAAGCGGGTAGGGCAAATTTCACAGCCAACTCAATTTTCAAGCTCTCTAAACGATTAAAAGTAAAACCCAGAGATTTACTGGATATTTGAAAACCGTAATTCTATTGGCGTTCCCTAACCGGCTTCGCCTTCCTTGGCTACGCCGGTTAGAATTCGGGGCGCGGCACAGCAGATAACTAAAAATTGTCGCGGCGCTTCGGGATCGCTTCGCGACCCTTGCTTGGGCTTTGCCAAATTCCGCTTTGTCACTCGTCTTGCATACGCAAGCCTCGCGCCAAGTCCTTCGGACTCGCGGAACTTCGACAATTACTGGTCGTTATACGCAAAGGCGGCAAAATTAAATTATGATTAAAAAAATCACTATTCTAATAGTAGTTTGTGGTATCGTTGCTTTCTTTTTATATAAAGCTCTTGATCTAGGTTTAGTATGGTTTGTTTATCCATCAGAAGATAAATATCCTATTAGGGGTATCGATGTTTCAAATCATCAGGGGAAAATTGATTGGGCTTTAGTTTCTAAGAAGGACATTTCTTTCGTTTACATCAAATCTACGGAAGGAGGGGATTTTAAAGATAAATCCTTTTTGGAAAATTGGAGTGAATCCAAAAAGCATGGCTTCAAAGTTGGGGCTTATCATTTCTTCACACTGTGTAGAACAGGATCCGAGCAAGCAGAAAATTTCATTCAAACTGTTCCAAAGCTCGTAGATTCTTTGCCTCCAGTAGTTGATCTTGAATTTGTTGGAAATTGCAAAGATAGACCGCCTATTGAAAATGTTCAGAATGAGATTTCTATTTTCCTTTCTATAATTGATACTTACTATAATACGAAAACAATTCTTTATTTAACTAATGAATTCATTGAAAAATACCTTGAGGGTAATTTCTTTAATCATCCTATTTGGATTCGAAACATCTTTATGCATCCGAATACTTTTTCCTCCATTGACTGGGTAATTTGGCAGTATAAAAGTACCGCTAGGATTAATGGAATTGATGGCCCTGTTGATTTAAATGTTTTAAATGGAAATTTAGATACTCTAACTAAATTTACTAATTTAAGATAATTCAGCCGCCTCAGCGTATAACTTACGGCTCTGACGCGGCGCTTCGAGATGCTTCACACTCTCGCTAGGGCTACGCCACATTTTGTTTCCGTCACTTCGCTTGCAAAGCAAGCTCGTGCCGTCACAAAACGTCGTCAAGCCTTGGTCGTTATACGCAAGTTTAGAAAATCAAATATTAGTTGGAGAATATTAACAAATGGAAAGTGACAAAGTTATTTCTCTCTTCTTTTCGTTCTTATCTTTGATAATTTCGTCAACAACGGCTTGGCTGACCCTATTCTGAAAAGGCAAAATTAAAATGACAGCCCCGAGTCTTTTCTTTTTGGGACCGGATGGGTCAAACGATGATCTTAAGGTTTATCTCAAATCTTTAATTTATTGTACTAGCAATAAGGGAAGATTGATAGAAAACATGTATGTAAAATTGCAAAGAGGAGAAACTTCCCAAAATTTCAATATCTGGGTCCACGGCGAAAAAGATAATCTGTCACGCGGTAGCGGTCTTTTTGTAGGACAGAACGGGGTAGTTTTAAATCATCACTTTTTGCTTCCTAAGGATGGATCAAGATTCTATCTTCTTGCAGGCAATTATAAATTAAATGTGTATGCAATGATTGTTGGCGAAAATAAAGGCTATCTGCTTGAAACAATTAGATTCGAAATTTCGGAAACTCAAGAAAACAATCTAAAAGAAAAGGGTGCGGGAATTTTCTTCGACCGAGGTGTGGATACAATCGGGTATGTTTCTTATGTCGAAATTAGAAAAGAAAAACCAGATGACTTATTCGAATCAATGTTAGCGTTTGAAAGGGTTAAACGATCTGATAATCCATTAGGCGCGTAAGAATTTATTTTAATATTTCTAAACCGGCGTATAACTTTCGGCTCTGACGCAGCGCTTCGGGATTGCTACGCAACCCTCGCGCCAAGTGCTTCGCACTCACGAAACGTCGTCAAGCCTTGGTCGTTAGGCGCAATCACCCAAAAATACTTATGAATAAAAATGACTTAATATCTCTACTTGAAGCGGGAGAACTTTTGAACGTTGAGTTCAAGCAATCTTCCAAATTTGAAGGTGACTTTCGTGCACATATAGCAATGTCGATTGCTAGTATGGCTAATTCAAACGGTGGCGGACATATTTTGATAGGGATTGTCGATGATAAAAGAGAAATTGATGGAGTATTGACAAAGGAAATTATTGAAACTTGGGAAATTACGAAGTTATCCTTATATTTGGAGGAGAGACTTTCTACTCTGCCAAGCATAACACCTTATCTTATTGAAATAGATAATAAGTTCGTCTTGTGCATTAAAGTCCAAGAGTTTTCAAGTGAACCAATAATTGTAAAAAAAGATCTTCAAGATCAAAAAGGGAAGCCTTTAGCTAACACTGGCGATATATTAATTCGCACGGAAGGCAGACAGACTCGAAAAATTAGAACTGTCGAAGAAATGAGAAGTATCATTAATCGAAGTGTAATAAAGAGGTCTGGCCTTTTGCTTGCTGATATCGAAAGGATTTTTAACGGAAAAAATGAAATAGTTGAAGTTAAAGAGACGATACTGAATGAAATCTATCATTCTATCAGCAGTAATGAAGTTAATTTTAGGAGTACTTTGCATAAAGATTTCCCTAATCACTGTAAGTATTCTTTGGAAATTTATTTTCCTGAAGCAGAACAGCAATTTGAAAAATCAAGTGACCTTTATGAAATCTTAAATAGCACTGTTATTAATGACACATTCAATAATTTTCCGATTTACTATCAAGAAAGGAATTCAATTAAACAATCTTACGATTTTCTTTATTTAGATACCCAGTTTCGAAAATGGATATTTCATAAAAAAGGCTATTTTATTTATCATTTTATTCCTTGGACTGAATATTTAGATGAAAGTCCTCAGTTTCCTTACCCTAATCCTCCGAACCGCCCGTTGTTTGTAGATGATCTCATCCGGACTATGTCAAATTCATTGCAGTTCGCATTCAATTTATCAACGATATTCAGTAGCGGAAAGGTAAAGGTTTATCTTAAGGTAGAAAATCTTTTGAAAAAACGTATTTACTCATTAGTAAATCGAATGTCTTATGGCGAGCCTTGCTCTGAATATCAAATTGAATTAATTAACGATACATTCTTTAGGAGCAATCTTCAGACAGATTCATTGGATATTATAAATAGAGGATATGAAAAGGCTCTAATAATTTTTCAAATAAGAACTATCGTTTCCGAAGATAACAAAAGGTTTGTCAGTCAACTGTTAAATAATGGGTGACTACGCTTAACTATCGGCTCTGACGCAGCGCTTCAGGATTGCTTCGCAACCTTCGCTTGGGCTTCGGCACATTTCGCTTTGTCACTCGTCTTGCAGGGCAAGTCTCATGCCAAGTCCTTACGGACCTGCGAAACGTCGTCAAGCCTTGGTCGTTAGGCGACATGCAAAAAATAAGGATTCAAAATGGAAAATGAATTAGGAACATTTTTAAGAAATAATTCACAATCTTCATTAAAGAAAGAAAATGAACAATGGATTGTTGAATCTCCATGGGATGATGAATCTATCCACTTATATATTCAAGAAAAGCAAGAGATCTACGATTGCTTAAATAACTTGGTGCTCCCATACAAATTTACCGCTTTGTATCATTCTGACTTAAAATGCTTAGAATTTATCTATACATTGCAGAGCAAAGATGCAAATTTTGAAGATGACAATTTTGAATTTATATTCGACTCCGTAACTTATAAATGCTCATATAAAGATTCTAGTGATAGACTCCTTTTGGTCGCTAATGTATTTAGGCCATCTGGCAAGGAAACAAATCTTGGATATCGAAATTTATTTTTACTAAATGCGTATACTCAATCACTTTCATCGACTGAGAATATTGAACCTCCATTTCCATCACCTGATTTCGAGAATTTAAAACCGATTTCCTTTTTTATAGAAGGCATAGAAGTGTATGATGAGCAAAAGCTTGTTTCACTTGCTAAACATCTAAACTTTTATATGTCTTATTATGATAGAAAGGCTCCAAATATAATTATCCATCCTGATCGCGATAATTCGGGGAAACCGAATCCACAACTTCAATTAATCGATCAAAGATTTCCAAGTAGGATACAAGCACAAAGCAAAGACCCATTTCTAATTGATTTAGCCTTATCTGCCCGAGAATCAGGCATTCGACTTAAGTATCTCTATTCGTATCAAATTTTGGAATACGCCGCGTTTTATTTTTTAGAAGAGGATGTTAAAAGAAAGGTGACGATGCTACTTAAATCCCCTGTTTTATTATCTAAGACGGAGGAAATATGCAGAAATATATTAGATGCGATAACTGACATTAAGCAAAATGATGAAGCAAAGATAAACAAGGTTGTAGAAACCTTTACTGATCCTGAAATAATTTGGAAAGAAATTCAAGAGAATATCGATTTCTTTTCTAATCCAACTGAATTCGATGGGGGATTTAGATTGTCTCCACTGATTTCAAGTAATACAACAATTGAGGCATTTAAATCGACTTGGATTCCTAAGGTTCCAGATACTTTAAGGAAAATTAGAAATGCATTAGTTCATGGTCGAGAAAGTCGTCTAGGCTTAATTATAGCACCTGGTACAAAGAATAATTTAAAATTACGTCCGTGGGTTCCGCTTATTCAAAGAATTTCGGAACAAGTAATTATATTCAATTAGTTTTGCACGTCGTCTAACTTACGGCTCTGACGCTTCGCTTTGAGATCGCTACGCGACTCTCGCTTGGCCTTCGGCACATTTTGTTTCCGTCACTTCGTTTGCATGCGCAAACTCGCGCCGTCACAAAACGTCGTCAAGCCTTGGTCGTTAGGCGAACAGCTCTGCACAGTATTCTTTTCAAGTGTTGCGGGCTTCCATGCCCGCGTTATAAAATATGGTTCTGAAAATCAAAATACACATATGAATATGCATAATTATATGTATTGACAAAGATTCACCAATGCTTATATTATAGCCAGATGGAGTTTGAATGGGATTCTGCAAAGAATGACGAAAATTTGCGGAAGCATGGAATTGATTTCTTTGAAGCTCAAAGAGCATTCTTGGATCCGAATAGGGTTATTACACTAGATGTTACGCATTCTTCTGAATCTGAAAAAAAGATATTACTGCTTTGGCCTAATTGATTCGAATGTATCAACGGTAAGATTTACTGCTAGAAATGGTAAAATCAGAATCTTTGGGGCAGGTTATTGGAGGCAAGGTAAGAAAGTTTATGAAAAAGAAAATAAAATACAGTGATGCGCCAGCATCTATATCATCTTCAATTAAATCTTCTAAGGTTGTTGAGGATTTTCTTCCTCCTCCGAATAAACTTATTTTGAAAGAAGATAATTCTAGAGTAACGATAATCTTAAGTAAAAAAAGTATTTCATTTTTTAAAGAGGAATCTAAGCGATCTGGTGTACCTTATCAAACTATGATTAAAAGGGTTTTGGATTTATATACAGAGCATTATGCTCATAAATAAGTCTTTGTGACGCCATCCATGGCTTAATTTTACAGTATTAGATGCAGAGCCGTCGCCTAACTATCGGCTCTGACGCTTCGCTTCGAGATTGCTTTGCAACTCTCGCTTGGCCTTCGGCACATTTTGCTTTGTCACTCGTCTTGCAGGGCAAGCCTCGCGCCAAGTCCTTACGGACTCGCGAAACGTCGTCAAGCCTTGGTCGTTAGGCGAAACGACCGCCAAATTCTTTTGTAAAACTAAAAAGGACAAGATTTTTGCCCGAAAAGGTTACAAAAAGTAATTTGACATTTGAATTATAATGCTATATTTTGAATAAAAATGCAGGTTTAATGAATATGTCTAAGACAATCACATTGCGCATTGAAGATCCGATTTATGATATATTTAAGAAAGCAGCTGAAGGTGAAAGACGTACTATTTCAAATTTTGTTGAAAATGCTGCCATTCAATATCTTACAAATGAGTTTTATGCTTCAGATGAAGAAATGGAGGAAATCCTTTCAAATAAGCAGCTAGTTTCTTCTTTGAAAAAAGGTCTTAAAGAAGCAGCTCAAGGAAAGTATAAAGTTGTCCGCTGAATATAAAATAGCAGAGACGGAACAATTTCAAAACAAGCTCAAAGACAGGCAATTCTCTCATCTTCAAAAGAAACTGACAGATTATGTATATCCAATCCTTAAAAAGAATCCATTTTTTGGACCTAATATCAAAAAGCTGAAAGGCGAGTTTGATGGTCTTTATAGATATCGAATTGGTAAATATCGTTTATTTTATTTGATTAAAGATAACGAGTTATTAATAATCTTTGTTGATATAGATCAAAGAAAAGATAGTTACAAATAGAGGTGGTCGCATCGCCTAACTGTCGGCTCTGACGCCGCGCTTCGAGATTGCTTTGCAACTCTCGCTTGGCCTTCGGCACATTTCGCTTTGTCACTCGCCTTGCGGTGGCAAGTCTCGCGCCAAGTGCTTACGCACACGCGAAACGTCGTCAAGCCTTGGTCGTTATCTGCCATGCCGCGCCCCTCATTTAAGACGCCAGCTGTCCTTGGCTGGCTTTGCGTCCATTTAGGCTGAAGTGATGGGTAGCATAAATAAATTCAAAGGGATCTGTTTTATAGATAGAATTGAGGCTGACTCGGCCTAAGCTATGGCAGATGTTCACAAAATTTTGAAGGAAAAAAGCTGACAAGAAAATCAACCCTCAGACTATATCGACTAGTTGACATAATAATAGAATACAAGTGAAAGGCTTGATAATCTAAAAGCTGGTAGCAATGGCAAATAAAAATAATGTAGTCCCTTTAGTTCCGGTTGGTAAGATTAAATGCTATATAACTGGAAGTTTAAGAGCCGACAGACCTGAAGAACATATTCGTCAACGATGGGCAAGGAGCTTAGTCGAAGAATATGGCTATTCTAAATCCAGTATCGCAATTGAATTCAAAATTAAAATGGGTGTCAGTTCAAAAAGAGCTGATATAGTAATTTTTAACCATGGCTCAAAGCAAATACAGGAAAATATTTTTATTATAATAGAAGTTAAACGTTCTGACGTTTTACCAAAGGATAAAACCGAAGGTATTGAACAGTTAAAGTCTTACATGGCGGCCTCATCTTTATGTAAATATGGCTTGTGGGCAGGTTCAGAAAAGAATGTTTTTCAAAAAATGGAAGATAATTCTATTATTGAAACTACAGATCTTCCTTATTACGGTGATTTAGAGCCTCGCCCTCCAATATTTAAAGATCTCGTGCCAGCAATTGATCTTAAATCTACATTTCGTAGGTGCCATAATTATATATATGCGAATCAAGGTTTGCAAAAAGCGGAAGCCTTTATTGCAAAAACTATCGAAGGAAGATCAAAGATTGGCGGAACTCGGTGTATTACCAGATTATGAAATATTTATGGCGATCCCTAAAACAGCTGGTCGTGATAAACGAGGGAATCCTATATTTTACAAAACTCCAGAAGAATTTGAAATTATAGGTGATGACGGATTCCCAACATTGGATGATGAAATCCCAATTGTGAGCAATGCCTTTCATAATTGGTTAACTACTGTATAAGATGAAAATTAAAACGCCGGCAAATTTATCTTCAGCTGAACTATTCTCTTCACAAGTGGAGCATTTTTCGATATCTTCGAAAATAATCAAAAGTGATAAAAGTTTACGTATTGATGCCAGTAATTTTAACCCTCGGTTAGTTCATGCTATTGAAATGTTGAAAAATAGTCACATGGATTGCCCTTCTTACAAGGAAGTCATATTGTTCATTTTCAACCGGCAGACATAAAATATGTTTCGAAATCCGCCCATAAAAATGTCGAATCGTGGATTATCAAGAAAGGCTGGATTCTTGTAACTCGTTCTGGGACATTCGGAAGAATTGCTTTATGTGAAGATGATTGGGATGGATGGGCTGCCTCTGAACATATTTTGCGAATAATCCCGGATGAAACAAAATGCACTTCAGGATATCTTTATGCTTTTTTGAATTCCCCTATTGGTCAAGCTCAGTTAACATCGAAAATTTACGGTGCCGTTGTTGATGAATTAACGGAAGAACAAACAAAAAGTATACTTGTTCCTATGCCGCGAACTAAAAAGCAAAAGGAACAAGCAGATTTAATCAACGTAGAAGCTCATAAGGCAATGAAGAAAAAATTGGAGGCTATCAAGTTAACTGAACAGTCATTAGACAAAATGAATCAAATGCTAAAGATTAGAGATTAATTGTGTTTTTTCCTAAATTCTTTGCTTGTCCAGTTCTTACGAACCGATTCACCCGAACGCTTCGCGATCAGGATCCTGAATACTCACTTGGATCGTATTCAACAACCCAACCCTCGTTAAAACTGCTTCGCAGATTTTACTCGGGCTCTCCTCGGAGATTTAATGACTTCATTTGTAGTAAATACGGAGTAAAAGAAGAAAGGAGACTTCTTATAAATCTTCATAAACTTTAAGAATTCATCCATATATAATCTGCATTTACCGGATTCTATTTTGGAAACTTGACTTCTACTCCTTTTGATCATTTTGCCCACTTGAGCTTGAGTAAGATTCGCTTCAATTCTCACTACTTTTAGCTGATTGCGGAGAATGTTTTTCTCTTCATCAGAAATTCTCCTTATGATCTCCGATTTAGGCCATTCTCGGACAATACTTTGAGACTTAAAATCGGATATTCCACCTCTCAGAATTTATTGTGCGATCATTGGATTTGGAGCTTTCTTTTTCGGCATTTCTTGTATTAGTGAAATAATCAGTGGAAAATATGTAAGAGCAATTGGTCCTGAATGAATTTTCTTTGCTTTGTCAGCGGAAATATTAGCCTTCTGATCTTTGGAACATTCTTTACATTCTTGAGAGACAAGATTTTTGAAATTTGATTTCAATAAGAAAAGCGGCTAAGCCTAACTACCAGCTTTGTCGCATCTGAGAGGATTGGCTTCACCTATTTCCATTGGAACAACAAGAGTAAGATAACAAGAATGAAAGCTATCGTGTATTGTGAATATGGTTCATCGGATGTCCTTCGCCTGAAAGAAGTCGAAAAACCTTTTCCAGGGGAAGGAGAGGTCTTGATTAGAGTTCGCGCGGCCTCTGTCAATGCGGCTGACTGGCGTATGATGAGAGCAGATCCCTTTTTGGTCCGTTTCCATGCAGGGCTCTTTCGCCCAAGCAAATTCCCGACGTTGGGTGCCGATATCGCGGGGAGTGTTGAAGCTGTTGGTCTCGGAGTCACTCAGTTTCGCGTAGGGGATGAGGTGTTCGGGGATGTTTTTGCAAGCGGTTTCGGCGGTTTTGCGGAATATAAGTGCGCTAAGGAGCACGAAATAGTATTGAAGCCGTCGAACGTCTCTTTCCAGGAGGCGGCAGCTGTGCCTCTGGCCGGTCTTACCGCCTTGCATGCATTACGTGATGCCGGCAAGCTGCAACGAGGTCAAAAGGTCCTCATTCACGGTGCCTCCGGCGGTGTAGGGACATTCGCTGTTCAACTAGCCAATTATTTTGGAGTGGAAGTCACCGCCGTTTGTAGCAGTAAGAAGATGGAAATAGCTCGCTCCCTCGGAGCGCATCATGTAATCGATTACTCTGTTCAAGATTTCGCACAAAATGGACAAAAATATGATCTGGTTCTCGCAGTGAACGGATTTCGTTCCATCTTCGATTATCGTCGTGTATTAAAATCCCACGGGAGATACGCTATGGTTGGGGGTAATGCCGGCCAGCTCTTCCAGGCCCTTCTCCTTGGACCATTCCTTTCAATGGTGGGAGGTCGGAAAACGGTTGCCGTCTCGTCAAAACCAAACCAAAAAGATTTGCTCTTTCTGGCGGAGTTGCTTTCGTCCAAACAGATCAAATCCGTAATCGATAGAAGCTATCCATTAAGTGAAGTTCCTGATGCCATACGCTACCTCGAACAAGGTCATGCCGTCGGAAAAGTAATCATAACCCAGGAATGATGACTATGATCATTATTCTTCGCTATATTCTCGGTGTCATCGGCTTAATCGTTACGCTGCTGCTTCCGCTTTTACCATTTCTATCTGAAGCCGATACGTGCACTATGGGTGCCGCAGACGGCTATGCCGTTTCGAGCTTGCTTTCCATCGCTATTTTGTTTATGGCTTTCCCGCTCGTTGTGCAATTGTATTTTCTGCCTTCCTGGCTTTCTTTATTTGGGTTAGTTCACCTTGTGACACTTGCCGTTTATACGTTCAAAGTGGTTCCATTGTTTTGGTTGACGACTATCTTAGGCGCGCATATTTGCGATTTATCATACGGTGATGCAGATATAGAACAGAGATTGTACGCGCCGATTCTACTAGTTACCGTTTGTTTCATCATTTCGCCTTCAATGATCCGCTTGCGAAATCTTATCTGTTCGAAGGGCATTGACAAGAGTGACATCGCCTAAATAATATCTATGAACTATAATGAAGAGGAAAGGGAACGATTCCTAAAAGTAGCTAAACGAGTGTATTTGTGTATCGCCCGGAATAGGGGAGAACGTATTGAACGGCTAAATCTGGAAATGTCGCTGAACAATAAACTTGGATTAGATGGTGATGACTTCGATGATCTATTGAATGATATCGATAGGTATATAAAAATTGATTGGTCTTCATTCGATTTTTCACATTATTTTAATAATGAAGGATCCTCATCTCTGCGACTATTCAAAATATTAATCTGTTTCCCCTTTTTGATCGTTTTCATATTCATTAAGCTCGTTCTAAAATTATTCGGTAGTTCCAAAAATGTTGAACAATTTATAGAACCGATTGTTGGGAATACCAAAAGAGATTTCAAAATTAGCGATTTGGTGCTGGCTGGGTTTTGGGGGAAATGGACTGAATTCAAATTACTGTCAATTCCGATTGAAGATGAGTTGAAATCTTGGCAAAATGATTTTCGGATTCGATTTGAAAGAAAGTTTAATACGAGAAAATGACTGCTTGCCTAACGATCGCTTCCGACGCTACGCTTTAGGCTCGTTTGCCTTTCCGCACTTCGCCAAGTCCGCGCAAAACATCCTAAAGCCTTGACGTTATCTTCTACAAAGCATCACAATCGATCCATGATCCTTTCCAGAATCAGTCTTGGTTTCGTTGGCATGCTCGCATTTACCGTCTGGGCCTATCAACTCATGGTTTCCCTAAAAGCAGAGCTTCTCGTTCTACTTGTTCTGATGACCTTCGTTCTCATCTTATCCTGGCGCCTTTTATCGAATGCCAGGATTGGGCATTTTGTTTTGCTCGCACTCGCAGAGACGCTCCCTGTAATGATCGTCATGTTCTTGGTCCATTTGTTCGTGGTCTGGGCAGCCATTTTGATCTTAGGTTCGGACGAATATGGGGCCTCATTGATGGTCTACTTCGTTTTCGCCGTACCGATCTCATTTCCTCTTACGCTATTCTTCTACCATATGTACCTTCGCAAGATTACCTCTAAATGGAAAGGTCCGTCTTCGCAAACGCTTTCCTCTTTAGAAGCTCCAAGGGAAGATTAAAATGCTTCTTTAAATTGCGCGATGGCGTATTGTCTCAGAGCCGCATTCGCGACCTCAAGTGATCGTCTACCCGGTCTAGTAAACGAGAAATTCCCCTTTCGGACCAGCAGTGATAAGAACTGCGACCTAATAGAATCATCACGAAAGCTTGTCAAGACCTGTTGGCGGCGTTCAATGCAAGCGCTCCTACTTTTATTATCCAACTTTTTTCAATTGTGAGGTAAAAACACGATGATAGTGCTTCCACATATTCACCGCCACATTGTCTTGGTTGCCTTGGGTCTTTTCCTACTGGTTCACTTGACTGAATGTACAAACGTGACCAAATCTATTGGGATCACTGCCGAAGCCCATAGTGCGAAACAACAGGCCGAAACAGCCCAGCTTTTGGCCTTGCTGGATGGATCTCGTGCCTCCTTTGCGAGCGTCGGCGCGCGAGTCATTCAGAGCAATACCGTAGCAATGCCAAACGGTTACTCCTATTCGACTTTCAATTCGGTCGAATTTGATACTGGAAACTTTTATAGTTCTTCGGCTCAGGACCGACTGACTATACCGAGCGCTGGAACTTACTTCATATTAGGCCAGCTCAACTTTGATCCCAACGCAACAGGAGAAAGGAAAGCCAACATAATGATCAATGGCGGCGCCAGAGCGTCCACTCTAGTTGCAGCTGCTCCGTCTTCAAACACGGGCGTGTCAGCTAGTTGCTATCTAAAACTAGCCGCTGGTGATATTTTACAACTCCAAGCATACCAGAGTAGCGGCGGAGCTCTAAATATTACTGCAGGCACGGATTTCGGCCAAGCCCTAAACGTTTACAAAGTTTCAAACTAACCCACAAAATCTTCGCCTAGCTGCTTATAAACCTACCGACCTTGGATAAGTTCTGGCTGAGGGGGAACTTCGGTTACGCTGTTCGGTTATACGGCATGTACAGGAATCACAAATATTCGTATGACCGCAGACCGTTCTTTTTTGTACCCGCTGAAATTCTCCTTCTTCTACTTTCTGGGAATCTTCACTCTTGGTTTCCTGCTCGGAACCGTCAGAACGCTTGTTCTCGCGCCCAAAATCGGGGCAACCATTGCGGTTCTCATCGAATTACCGGTAATCCTCTCAATGTCCTGGCTCTTCTGCGGTTATCTCATTCGTCGCTTTGCCATTTTTCGAGCTTGGCAAGTCCTTCTTTTTTCAGGCGCATTCTCATTGGTCCTGCTTTTCATAACTGAGTTCTCACTTTCGGTCTTTGCCTTTGGCCAGACACCTGAATCATACTTCGCAGGTTTTCGGACAGTCCATGGTCGAATCGGATTATTGGGCCAGATCACATTTGCTCTCATTCCGGTTGCGCATATGAAATTTCACACACGCTAATGATTGAAAGCTTTTCTTTGAAAATAAACTAATAAAATGAAGGCAAGCGTGTCGGCTCTGACACTTCTCTTCGAGATTGTTTTTAGCCACTCGCCTTGCAACGGCAAATATCATGCCAAATCATGAAACGTCGTCAAGCCTTGGTCGTTAGGCGTAGTCACTTTTAAATTTTATTTATCACAAAAATATGTCTAGATTTTATACTGAAAAGCCCCTTCGCTCTGTCCATATTGATATAGATCTTCTGTCAAAGTTGGAAGCATTTATTTTAGAAACAATCCCTGAGCTAATTCCTGGGAGGTTTAAATCTAAGAAATCAAAGCAATATTCTATCGAACTTACAGATAAGTATGGTTCAGAACAACTCGATTCTTTTAAGAAGTATAAAGACAAGCTGTTGCCCGATTCGATCTCTTCTCTATTAATAGAATTAAAAGATGCACAGAAAACTTTTGAATTATCTATACTATTTGATATGGAAGAGGGGGGTTCGGTGACATTAGATTTTGAATCTGACAATGTTCGTGAGCGCGCAATCTCGATCATTGAAGGAATTGATCTTATACTTAGAAATTATTCTACTATTAATCGAATTTATCATCCTTGGAATCAGATCGGGTCGGTCGCTGGAATATTCGCTCTTTTATTGGGAATTGTTTCTTTATCAGACGTAATAAATGGAAAATATTTAGAAGCTTCCGGCCCGGGTTTTTTTACCTTCGCTTTAGGGTTTTATTATTATATTGGAAAATTTTTGAAAACTATCGTTTCTTTCGAAACAAGGAGATATAAAGCATTAAATAAATATTATCTATGGCTTGTTAGTAGTTGTTCTGGATTTATTCTTTCTGGAATAATACTTACTTTTTTCAAGAACCGATTTTTCGGAGAATTTCTGAAATAACAAGATGGATTCTGCTTAACGATCGGCCCTGGACCGGCACCTTGAGACTCTTCGAACTATCGCTTGTCCTTCGGTACATTTTGCTTCTTCACTCACTGCGGGGCAAGGACGGGTCATTAGGCGAAAATGGTAAATTTGAATAGCTTATTGAAGATTGATTATGGGATAAGAAAATGCACTACTATTGCAATGCGTGTAAAATAAATATATCATTAGAAGCTTATCAATTTTCTATGGACAAAATTGGACGTCCACTTTGCAGAAATTGTCAGTCCTCGTCATCAAAAAGGAAAGGAAGCACTTTGGAATCCACTCCCGAGGCTAAGGCTTTATATAATGCATTGAGGGGAAGGGGGGTTCCTGCGAAGTTAGAGCTATTTGACGGGTTCAAACACATAGATATCGCGATACCGGCGGCAATGGTAAATATTGAAGTGGACGGTGGTCATCATAACTTCGATAAAAGGCAAGCTTTGGCGGATCTTAAAAGGACTTACTATTCTTTCAAAAAAGGTTATTTAACATTACGGATCCCAAATTCTCTGATAACAAAGGGAAATCTTGACGAAACAGCAGACTATATAGTGGATTTTCTGAATGAATCTGTCAATCAGTTAGAAAACGAATCGAGCCTTAGTAATTGGTTTAAGAGTCTTTTTTAGATAATTGAGACAAGCAAAGCATTCCGCAATCATCTAACCACCTCTGCTTTATAGGATTGGTCCCACTCCAAATACTTGCACACGTGCGAAACATCCTCAATCATGATCATGAAACAAACTCAAAATAGAAAACTAAATCGAGGTAGCTATGTCAATTGAATCGGAAAAAGACGTGATCGGTCTACGGAAGGTTGGCCGGATCGTTGCCGATACCATAAAGCTGATGATTGCAAATGCGTCTCCCGGAATAACTACGAAGTCGCTCGACAAAATTGCTCGAAGTTACTTTGAATCCTTCGGTGCGCGTTCTGCTCCTGAAATTACGTATAATTTTCCCGGCGCCACATGTATTAGCGTAAATCATGAAGTGGCCCATGGAATTCCAGGTCCTCGTGTTTTGCGGGAAGGCGATTTGTTAAATGTCGACGTTTCTCTCGAGCTTGGCGGTTATTTTGCGGATGCGGGGTATTCTATCTGTCTTTCTCCAGCTCGTCAGAATCTTGTAAACCTTTGCGATGCCTCGCATACTATTTTACTCCAAACGATTCACTCACTACGTTCAGGGAATAGAATCAATAAAATCGGAAGTACCATCGAAACCGAGGCAAAGAAACAGGGTTACCAAGTGATTCGGAATCTTACCGGTCATGGAACTGGTAGGCGTTTGCATGAAGAACCTGTAAATATTGTCAATTATAGGGATCCGAGAGATCTAAGACTTTTATCTAAAGGGATGGTACTTGCTGTAGAAACCTTTATTTCCACTGGTGCGAAACTTGCTATCGAATCAAATGACGGATGGACCTTAAAAACTCCTGATCAATCCTATGTTGCTCAATTTGAACATACAATCATCATAACGGAACAGGAGCCAATATTGCTGACGGCTTAAGGGCGGGCCACTTTGTAGAACTATCCGACACACCAGAAGATTCAATAACTTCCGGTTTGAATCTCTCCTGCACGTTCGTAATTCGCAATGATAATGCCGCTCGGAGAAACTTGGCTTTCCGTCATCTTGAATGCGGCCGGAATTGTGCCGTCGACAAACAATCGTTTTCCGCTACCTAATGTCAGCGGATAGATCTTTAACCAGAACTCATCGACCAAATCATTCTTCAGAAGCGTCTGAACAAGATTTGCACTTCCGTAAACGTGTAAATTCGGCCCTTCTTGCTGCTTGAGTTTGGTGACTTTTTCCACAATGTCTCCGCCCAAAAATACGGAGGGCTGCCATTCATGAGAGGACATACTATTCGAGACTACGTACTTGGTCGCTGACATGACACCTGGCCATTTGTCCGCATGCAGTGGCCAGTAGGGGGCCCAAATTTCAAAAGTTTTACGACCTAACAACAGATCGAACGGTATGCTCATCTGTTTTCTCATAGCTGTTTCGATAACGTCGTCCGAATAGGGAACTTGCCATCCCCCATAGGCGAAACCTCCACTCGTATCTTCCTGTGGTCCGCCGCAGGCTTGTATGACTCCATCCAGAGTGACGAATTCGAGTACGATAATTTTCCTCATAGCCGAGCCCTCATAAAATATCTCTCAACTCGATTCTGGAATAAAAGTTTATGTAAGTCAATGGCATTAAAAGACTGGTGTTCCAGTTTCTAACGCCCAACATGACGACTACTGGAGAACAAAGATGAGTGATCCCTATTCTGGCGGCTGCGCCTGCGGTGCAATTCGCTACAACATTTCTGATGAACCGATATTTATGAATGATTGTCAATGTCGGGACTGCCAAAGAATGAGCGGCACAGGGCATGGATCGTATATTACGTTTCCGTCTCGAGCCACCGTAAGACTGAATGGAGAAGCCTCACACTTTGACATGGTTGGCGATAGCGGGAATGTTAAAACCGGTAGTTTTTGCGCAAAATGTGGCTCGCCGGTGTACATGACTTTCGCTGCAATGCCGGAATTATTTACGATACACGCAACAAGCCTCGATGATCCGACTCGATATAAACCGCAGGCAGTGCATTATGTAATGCGCGGTTATATTTGGGACCATCTCGATCCTTCACTGCCGAAATTCGAGAAGATGCCTCCGTGATAGAAGTTGCTCGCTGAGCAAAGAATGATCTTCAATTTCGTTGAAACAGGATCGGTAGAGTACTATTTATATAATTATTTTATATTATTTATTTACACACGATTCGTAAATACGCAACTTGGATTACGGTTGCAAAAGGTAAGGGTAGGATATAGGGGCTTTTTCAATGGAGAGAGAATTTAGTTATGGATTTGGGCAGATAAAAATTACAGTAAATGAAAATTATTTAATCTGTAAGGAACCAGCACATACGAATATTGAAATTCCTTTATCTGAAATCGAAGATATCGTGTACGAGAAAGGGATTCTTTACGGCCTAGTGAATATCATCTACAGAGAGAATATTCAAACTGTAACCAAATGTTCGAAATGCGGATCTGATCAGTTGCTGGAAAATAAAGAGAAATTTAACATCTTTCAGCAGGTATTCGGAGTCGTATCTTTCGTCATAGTGAGCGCTATTTTTTTCAGTATATTCGGAGCTTTGCTTTTTGGTGCAATTGGGGGTGTGCTTCTCGGTATAATTGCGATTGTATCTTTCAGTATAATAGGGATATTCGGAATTTTGCTCGGAGCGGGTAGAGCTAGAATTAAGATTACGTGTATAAAGTGCGGTCATAACTGGTTTGCTGCGGATAAAACTGGAAAATGGAAAAAGCTAAAATGTAGGAAGAGAAATCTTTCAAAACAGGTTACAGAACAAGTTTCCAAATGTATGAAATTGATTGCTTCAGAAAAGTGATCTCTTTCGGTTTCAAAAACTGAATCTAGTTATCAGCCCTGGAGCCACGTTTTAGAATGTCCGCAATCTCTCGTTCGGTCTTCCAGAGATTTCGTTTTGTTTCCCTTTACATAACAGGGGAATTGCATGTCAGCCCTACGAATTGCCAAACAGAAAAAACGTCCCTTGGCTTTAGCAATGAGCTCAAGTGATTCATTTCGAAAAATAAAATCTAGGAGGGTCCCGAATCGGCCATGACTACGGATATGAAATATTTCATTCAAAAAAGGATTCCTGCAATTTTTAGTAAAAACTTCTCACTTTTTACGATTTACCTTCTTATTTTGATTCCGTCGATCAGCATGCAGGCGCAAAATTCGAGCTACTGCTCTTATATAAATGATCATGATCTGAAGAACATATGCAAAGCGCAGGCTGAAGGAAATTCAAGTCATTGCAGTTATATAAATGATCATGACTTGAAGAATATGTGCAGAGCACAGGCGGAGAGCAATGCAAGCCACTGTAGCTATATCAATAATCATGATTTGAAGAATCAATGCAGGGCTCAGGTCGGAAATCATTCGAGTTATTGTAGCTATATAAATGATCATGACCTAAAGAACATGTGTAGAGCGCAGGCTGAAAGAAATTCAAGTCATTGCAGTTACATCAACAATCATGATTCGAAGAACATGTGCAAAGCGCAGGTTGAGAGAGATCCAAGCCATTGTAGTTATATAAATGATCGTGATTTAAAGAATAAATGCAGGACATCCGTTAAGTAAAAACTACCATTTTCCCACCAATCATTCATGATTGAAAATAATTTCGCTTGTAACACGTCTTACAAGCTGGTATTCAATCATTCAAAAGGCATGCAAAATGGAAGATGCAAAAAATCAAAATGAGAGTTCGAGTTTACCCGTTAACACAACACCGAAGGTAGTTGGGATCGGTGGCATTTTCTTCTTTTCCGACAATCCAAAGGAAACGAAAGAATGGTATTCGAAAAATCTAGGGCTTGAGATCAATGCTTGGGGTTCTGTGAGCTTCGAATCCAGGAATTTGAACAATCCCGACGAGATAGACTCCCTTCAATGGAGTCCTTTCAAAAAGGGGGACGAATATTTTTCCCCATCCAAAAAGGATTTTATGATTAACTACCGAGTGCAGAACATCGAAGGACTTGTAAACAAACTCAAAGAGAACGGCGTAACCATACTGGATGACATTGCGAGCTACGACTACGGAAAGTTTATTCATATTATGGATGTGGAAGGAAACAAGATCGAGCTGTGGGAGCCCCGTTGACAGCGCTTTCACTCTAAGGATCGCAGAACAATCGGGGAACCGTTGATTTCATGCTGAGCCGAATTCACTAAATGAAGGAAGAACACCTTTCATTGTGTACGCATACGTTTCCTAGTTCACTCACAGCTCTCGCGTTGGCTTCCGTGCCTAATTCGGTCTAAATTCCGACAAGGACAATTTCGGAAACATTCCGTTTTCACAAACCCTTTCATATAAATCTAGCAGGAGGAGGGAGTGATGGCTCTCGGCTTTTGCTTGTACTTGCCATTACTATTAGTTATCATGAGACCTATGACGCCTTGAGAGATGAATATGAGACTTTCTTTAAAAGAGATAGATCATATATTCTTAGCTTTGATTGAGCTGGATTCGGATAAGTATGATTATCAAATTTCTATGAAAGAATACGTTGCCTGCGCGAACAAAGAGAATTTGATGCAGGTTTTGATCGGAAAGAAAAGCGAAAGCTGGCAATCTTTCAAAGTGGATTTGGTATCCTATTTATCTAAGCTCGGTTTTGAATGGGAACCTTCGCAAGGGCAGGGCGGCTCCATGAAACTTACGAAGATTTACTTGCCGAATGCAATAGGGAATTTGTTAGCCCGGAAAATATTCGATACAGTAACCGAGGGGGAATTGTCTGAAGCTCTTTCGACAATACTTCCGAATATGATGAGATATTTGCAGAATGATCCGGGTATTTTCCATTTATCCGCCGTTCGCGACGGATTCAAGGATTTCGTGTCTAATAATAGTACTTACAAATTTAAGCGAGGTAAGGGGAACTATTTCTATAAAACAAAGAATGAGTTTGTCTATTACGGAGCCGACGGAAAACAAGATGAAGTCGGCCTAGGCAATTTAATCAAAGAAAAGTTGGAGAAGTGGCTCTCGATAGAGATAAGGCACTCGCAATATGACCGCGGAGGCGGGAAACTCCAGAATTACGACTTTGTGGGTTACAAAATCCTGTCGGATATCAATTTCGACAATTTAGCGATTTATACTTTCGAGTTAAAGGCATCAAATACGATAGATTCGATAACGAAAGCTATCAGCCAAGCCATTAACTATAAATCCTTTTCAAACTACTCTTACATAGTGATTCCTATGTTCGACTATGAGCTTTTTCATGATAAGGATAGATTTGAAACGTTTAAGCAATTGTGTCGAAAGCGGATAGAAGTAACTGTTCGTGGCTGATCACAATCGGCAGTGACAGTCGTTGCATGAAGGGTCTGATGGACAATGCCGTTATGAAATTCAGTTCGACCGAAATAGAACTATGCTAGATTAAAGATTACCGTTTAGAAATAACGGGTAAAAATTCAGGACAGAGACGACTGCTATAGGTTTCAACTTTTGCTTGGCAAATCTTGATACCCGTTTTAAAGTCTTCTTTCAAGTCCGGAAATCGCTAGGAGAAAATTCATGTCGGCTCTTGTTCTCAAGATCTTGCTATTCGTTTATATTCTCTTCTCCCTTCTGAAGTTCTTTGAGTTCTTTTATCGCTCCGATAAAAAGAAGCAGGAAGGACTGGAAATGGTGTATGAAAAAGGGAACGGAAAGATCATTCGGATTTTCGATAATGTGATCCTGATTCTGATGATCGTGTTTCTCGTTCTGCTCGCCTTGACCGGTGTCGAATACCTCAGCTTTACTACCGGTCTACTCGTCGGTATGACCTTGATCCAGGTGTACTTTCATCGTTTTTCTAAAACGATTCCGCCGGAACAATCACCGAAACCTCCGATCACGGCTCTCAAGCTCATGTCTTACTCGATCCAAGCGCAACCCGGGAATGCTTGGCGCGAACTAGTGTTCATGACCGTCCTATTCCTTTGGGCCTTGTACAAACTTGTCTCCGATGGATTCGGTTGGTTTCGCTGAGTTCTCTTCTATTTCCGCTGCAAAACTTCCGCAACAAGACGATCTAGGTTTTGCTCGTTTGCAGGCACGACGATAGGTTCCAATCGGCTTGCGACTTCCGGATTTTCGAATTTTTGAGACCAAGACAGGAAGGTTCCCGTCGAGGAAGGCGTTAACGTGATGGTCAATTGGTACTTCGGCTCTCCGACATGCCGGATCACTACTTTCCTTTCGGGTTCGATTTCGACAAAAACGTTTTCGTTCGCATAATCCGTGCCGTCCGGCCCGTGCATCGTAAAAACCCACCGCCCTCCATTCTGAAATTCGCAAATTTCGAAAGTATTTGTGAAGCCCTTCGGCCCCCACCACTGAGACAAGCGTTTCGGGTCGCTCATCGCTGCGAAAATCTGCTCTACACTTGCTTGGATCTCTCTGGAAGTATTGAATGCAGTCATTTGTCTTTCCTTAACATTCCGTTTTGTATTCCAAAAATAACTTTTCTGGGGAAAATCGAAAAAGCAGAATTTCTCCGAGGAGGAATTTTTTTAGCGGACGATCGGGAACGTAAGATGATATGCCATCGCATACCGACTTCGGAACAAGAAAAGAGGTTACAGATTTTCAAAAGTTGCAGCGTATGTACAGTGAGATGAGTAAAACGAATCCCAAAGTCGATCAATATCTAAGGAAAGCGAAGCAATGGCGGGAAGAATTCGAAACATTCAGAATGATCCTTCTCGATTGCGGTTTGATCGAAGAATTCAAATGGGGTCAGCCTTGTTATACTCTGGAGAAAAGCAATCTAGTGTTAATCCATGGATTTAAGGAGTATTGCGCGCTTCTCTTTTTTAAGGGCGCTTTGCTAAAGGATCCCAAGAAAATTCTAATCCAACAAACGGAAAACGTACAATCCGCACGCCAGATCCGGTTCACGAATACCCAACAAATTACGAAGATGAAAACCGTTATCAAAGCGTACGTTCGGGAAGCGATCGAAGTGGAAAAATCCGGTTTGAAAGTAAGTTTTAAAAAGACGGCAGAGTATGCGATTCCTGAGGAATTTTTAAGTAAATTGGATGAGAATTCCGCCTTGAAAGCCGCTTTTGATGCGTTGACTCCGGGACGGCAAAGGGCTTACATTCTCCATTTTTCCGCCGCAAAGCAATCCAAAACCCGGGAATCTAGGATTGAAAAATGTACGCCTCGCATTCTTAGTGGAAAAGGATTGGATGACTAACTCTTTTCCCGCATTCCCAGTTCGAAACGGAATGCGAAAACCTCCGATCGGAGAGACGATTCTTGAAAGACATTTCCTTTGAACTCGTTAAAGAGCCGAGGAAAACGGCGCCCGGAATCGGTTTCATCAACCTTGATACGAGCATCCAATGGCCTTTCATCTATGAATTCTTGGATTCTTTGAATAAAAAGGTCGGTTCTAAACTGTCTCTTGTGAGTTTCGATTCTGCGCATAATTTTCCGTTTTCCAATGACGCGTATGCATATTACAATTTTCCTACGGACGCTCTTGTCGCTTATACGAAATCCGGAATTCCCTTCGGAACGGAAATCGTTCAAGACCCGTATTTCACGATGAGTGCTTTTAGCACAGAGGAAAATCGGGAAATCCAGATGGAATATAATAGCGGTTCTGCGAAGTTACTTCTTCCCGCCGGTAAGTTCTGCGGCGCCATGGACGTTGCGCTTACCGTATTCGGTCTAAGTTCCGAAGATTTCCGTCGAGTCGGTCCGGATGTTTCCGTCGAAATCTCGGATACTAGATTCTGTCCGATCAAAATTGAGAATGGCTTCCCCCGGTCCAGCGATTTTGTACCTGCGACTCGGGACGTAGTATATCGACCGAGTGAAGATTACGGTCCGTTTGTAGGTCCGATCGTCGTTTACAGAAGCAACTATGACGCTAGCTGGTCGTTCGGATATACGTACACTCATTCCGTATTGCCTTATTTCGATAGGTTCGCAGTGGAAATCAAAAACGAAGACTTGAAGAAGATGAAGAAAGTCTAAAAAAGGAGAACATATGAACGATCCTTGGACGAATCGCTGGAATGAAAGATATGCGAAAGAGGAATTCGCTTTCGGTACGAAGCCGAACGAATATCTGAAAGAACGATTGGAAGGGTTGTCTCCCGGAAGCATTCTTTTCCCGGCGGAGGGAGAAGGGCGCAACGCGGTTTTCGCCGCTAAACTAGGATGGAAGGTCTCCGCCTTCGATATCAGTATCGAAGGGAAGAAGAAAGCCCTCAAATTGGCGGAGGACAACGGTGTTCAAATCGACTACCGAGTCCTTTCCGAGTTGCATCCATCGGAATACGAACCGGAACGATTCGACGCGATCGCCCTGATCTATGCCCATTTTCCCGCGAACATCAAATCTTCCTACCATAGGACCCTCGGTACATTCCTGCGTCCGAACGGAATCGTAATCTTCGAGGCATTCAGCAAAAAACATATCGATTATGTAATGAAGGACGAGAGAGTAGGCGGTCCGAAAGATATAGAATCCTTGTTCTCGATCCGGGAACTACAAGAGGATTTTCCGAATTATGAAAGTTTGGAACTAGTGGAAAAGGAGATCGAACTGAACGAGGGTTTGTTCCACAACGGAAAAGGTTCCGTGATCCGCTTTGCGGGAAGAAAACCGCGCGGCCTTTGACGGTCCGCGCAGAAGTCCTTCCATTGAGTCGATCGATCTTTAGCGTTTTCCGCCGGTTTATTCTTTACCCACGTGCCAATGCTCTAAGCCGTCAATGATGTTCGTCCAACCGCGATGGTGGGCTTCGATAAGCTCTTTCGTCGGGAGGAGTTCGTGAGTCAAGGTTACGAGGGTCTGGGGTTTTCGAATCGTCTTCCCTTCGCTCTCCACCGTGATTTCCGGTAAGGCGGCAAACGTAACGGTAACGAGAGTATCCTGGTCTCCCGTCATATGCGATCTCCAAGTAAAGACCAACCTGGTCGGTTCTTCGATCACCTTGTATTCTCCCGTATGCGGTAAAACCTTTCCGTCGAGAGTCATATCGATTTGGAATTTCCCTCCGGGACGCGGATCCATGCTGACCGATCCTATCCCTACGCCCATCTCGTTACAGCATAAGAACCATCGCGCAAGTTCGTCCGGCTTCAACCAAGCGCGAAACAGTCTAGCCGGTTCCGCATTAATTTTTTTTTCTACTTTTAGGACCTCTTTGGTCATGATCTTGCTCCTCTATAAAAGTTTCGAGTCTATCGAGTTTATTGCTCCAGAATTGCTGATGGTAAGCGAGCCAGTCCGACGCCTCGGAAAGGGTTTGGTTTTGCAATTCCAATCGGTAACTTCTCCCGTCTTCAGGATCCCGCACCTTGCGCACAAGGCCGGCTGCAGTCAGCACATCTATATGTTTTGCGACTCCCGCAAAGGACATGGAAAAAGGCTGCGCGAGTTCGGAAATCGAGAGAGGCTGTTTCCGCAATCTCGCAAGCATCTGTCTTCTCGAGCTGTCCGCTAACGCCGCGAACACGCTATCCAGTTTCTGCTCGTTTTTCCTTAATTCAACCATCTAGTTAAATAAATGATTCCGGAATAGAATCCTGTCAAGTATTAAACCTTTTAGTTGAATAAATGTTCGGAAATTTTTTCTACACATAGACCGGCTTGCCCGGGCCTATAAGAAAGGAATTGACGGAAAACGAGAAAAGGTGCAGTCCTAATACGAGAGAAAACTATGCAAGATAAGAAAGTGATCGGGCCCGAAAGCTCCGCAGTGCGTGTGGCTTTGTGGCGGGCCATGCACGTTCAGATAGATTCTCCTCCTCATTTGTTGGAGGACGAGATAGGTTTGAAATTGACGGCTCCGGACGAAGGTTGGCGCCAACGTCCGGACATGCATCCGGCGGGGACCGCACCTTATCGGGCATCGATCGTAGCGAGAGCTCGTTTTATCGAAGACCTAGTTCTGGAAAATTGCGATCGTGGAGTAAACCAGTATGTGATCTTAGGTGCCGGTTTGGATACGTTTGCCCAGCGTCGTCCGTCGATCACATCCCAACTTCGGATTTTTGAAGTGGACCAGCCGGGTCCTCAAGCTTGGAAAAAACAAAGATTGGTCGATCTGGGTTTCGGCATTCCGGATTGGCTTCATTTCGTTCCCGTAGATTTCGAGGCGGGGGAATCTTGGTGGAATCTTTTGGAGAAGGCCGGTTTCGATCAAAGTCGGCCGGCAGTCGTCGCCTCCACAGGAGTTACCATGTATCTTACCCAAGAGGCGATCTTTGCGATGTTACGTCAGATCGCTTCCCTTGCTCCGGGCTCCACTCTCGCGATGACCTTTATTCTTCCTTTGGACCTGATCGATTCGGAAGAACGTCCCCAACATGAGGCCGTTTATAAGGCGGCGAGTGCCGCAGGAACTCCTTTTCTAAGCTTTTTTCGTCCGCCGGATATTCTGGACCTTGCCCGCAAAGCGGGTTTCTCCCAAGTGCAGTACGTATCTGCGGAAGATCTTACCCGGAAATATTTTGTCGGGAGAAGCGACGGGCTGAAACTCTCCAGCGGCGAAGCCTTCCTAATCGCATCCGTCTAATAAGAGGTACATTATGAATCCTAAATTAAGAAATATTCTCTCCATACTCGCCGCAATCATTCTCGGTAGTTTCGTAAATATGGGGATCATCACTCTCGGAGGTCGACTGATTCCTCCTCCTGACGGCGCCGATCTGACGACTATGGAAGGATTAAGGGCCTCCATACATCTGTTACAACCGAAACATTTTATGATTCCCTTATTTGCCCATGCCTTAGGAACGTTCGCGAGCGGACTCGCCGTTTCTTTTCTCGCAGCAAGCCACAAAAGGGAATTCGCACTCGGTGTGGCCGCATTTTTTCTATTGGGCGGAGTGATGAATTCCTTTACGCTTCCTGCCCCGGTTTGGTTCATTGTTTCGGATCTGACGCTTGCCTATCTTCCTATGGGGGTTCTCGCGGAAAGGCTTGTGGCAAGGAGAAGCGCTTGAAGCTATTCACTCTAGGATTCACCCAAAAAAGTGCATCCCAATTTTTCGAACTGCTCAAGCAACCCGGATTAAAGCGAGTGATAGACATCCGTTTGAACAACGTATCCCAGCTCGCCGGCTTCACGAAAAAAGACGATTTGCAGTTCTTTCTGCGAGAGATTCCGCATATCGATTATGTGCATTCCGTGGACCTGGCCCCGACCCAGGAGATATTAGACGAATATAAAAAGAACAAGGGCGATTGGAAGGTTTTCGAGAAGAAATTCGTAAATCTGATGAAGAAACGGAAAGTGGAAACCCTCTTTCCTAAAAATCTCTTCGACGGCGCTTGTCTGCTTTGTAGCGAACCTTCCCATGAGCACTGCCATAGGCATTTTGTGGCCGAATATCTAAAGGCCTCTTGGGGAAATATCGACATCATTCATTTATAGAACTGATTAGGGTCGGAGGACCGATATGACGACAAAGACCAGTATCAATTTCCCGAGAGTGCTTCTAGGAGGAATCCTAGCAGGGCTGATTTTCTTCGTTGTTGCCGGCATCGTAAACGGTGGCATTCTTAAAAACGATTTCGAAGGTTGGATGCAAAGAACCAGCGGAGTAATCCATCCCTTGCCCCAATCCGATTCTCTTTTGCTTTGGGCCTTGATGTGTTTCCTCCAGGGTGTCGTCGGAGTTTGGATTTACGCCGGAATTCGTCCCCGCTTCGGCGCCGGACACAAAACTGCTTTGATCGCTGCTTTGGTTCTTTGGATCGCTTCGAAGCTTTCCGTGTCCATCGATTTCATCACTCTAGGTATTTTCCCGTACCGTATTCTTACGGGACAGTTGGTCGGAAGTTTCGTTTCTACCTTCCTAGGTATCTTCGTCGGTGCCTGGTTTTACAAGGAGGACTCCCATGCCGGACATACTTCATAGAGTAGGAATCCGATCCAAGCCCGATCAGGTTTTCGAAGCGATCAATACGATCCAAGGACTGTCTCATTGGTGGACGACCGAGACTTCGGGAAATACGGGACTCGGCAAAATCGTGGATTTCGGTTTTACCAAGATGAAGGTCACGAAATTCGTGAAGAACAAACTCTTGGAATGGAGATGTATGGAAGGTCCCGAGGAATGGATCGATACCTCCGTCACTTTCAAACTGGTATACAAGGAAAAGCAGACCTTCGTTCTTTTCTCCCATGCAGGATGGAAATCTCCGGTGGAATTCATGTACCATTGCAGCACGAAATGGGCCACTTTTCTTTTGAGTCTCAGAAATTGGGTGGAGCGCGGAGAAGGACATCCTGCCCCGTACGATGTCAAGATTCACGTAAACGATTGAATGATTGCCCTTTCCCTTTTTCCGGTAACAATTCTAAAAATCGGAAAAAATTTCCGATGAATCGGATTTTTCTTTTTGGATCGCAAGAAGTATCAAGCGAATTGCTTGCAGGTCTGGTATTCTCCATTCCTAAGCATCGATAGAAACGGCATGAATTTCGTTCAGAAGGCCCTTTGGTTCGTGGAAAGTCATTCCAGGGAGAACATCTCCTTGGAGGAAATCGCAAAGGCTTCCGGAGTTTCACCCTTCCATCTCACCCGAACGTTTGCGGACGCGATGGGAGTCTCTTTGATGCGATACGTTCGTGCTCGTCGGTTAAGCGAAGCTGCAAAGCGACTGATGGAAACCGGGGAATCGATTCTCGACCTAGCCCTCGAAGTCGGCTACGGATCTCATGAAGCTTTTACCCGTGCCTTCCGCGACCAGTTTTCCGCCACTCCCGATCAGGTACGAAACCTAGGACACCTGAAGAACATCGATCTAGTGGAGGCTATCACGATGAATTCCCAACCTATTACCGTCGCACTCGACCCGCCGCGATTCGAAACTCTAAATCCCAGAATCATGGTCGGCATTCTGGAACGCTACGATTGCCAATCCCCCGGAGGAATTCCGAACCAATGGCAGAAATTTTCCCCTTATCTAGGAAACATTCCCGGACAGATCGGAGAGGATGCCTACGGGGTCTGTTATAACTTCGACGAGGAAGGAAACTTCGATTATTTGAGCGCTGTAGAAGTCGCCGAAGGCCATTCGTTGCCGAGCGGCCTGGTCCGTTTGAAGCTGCCCACTCAACGTTATGCGGTATTTTCCCATAAAGGACATATCGCCGGAATCCGGTCCACGATTTCCGCGATCTGGAACAAATGGTTTCCTGAGTCCGGTACGAAACCCGTCAACGCGCCGAATTTCGAAAAGTACGGAAAGGAGTTCAATCCCGCTACCGGGGAGGGCGGTCTGGAAATCTGGATGCCGGTAGAAAAGTAAACGTGTCTTCTCCGACGCGGGACCTGATTTTTGATTTGCGTTTCCGCGTCGGAATTCTAAAAACCCTGTATGGTCGAGCGGGAAATTTCCATTCCTTCCTTTTCACTCGCGGAAATAGAAAGAGTTCCCGAGTCCGTTTTTTACGCAGGCAAATTGGAGGAACTCCCGCCTTCATTCCGGGAATATTCCAGTTCTCATAGACACAATTACTTTGCGGTTTTCTTTTTTCTGCAAGGAGCGGGAACTCATACCATAGATTTTACGGAGTTCGAAATCCGTAAAAATTCGGTATTCTTTTTAAAACCGGGGCAGGTCCATTCCTGGAATTTCATCGGCCGCATCGAAGGTTATGCATTGAAAGTCTCCTCGGATTTTTACGCGCAAAACGGCTTTCGATCTTCCCTCCGAGACTTTCCTTTCTTTCGATACGGATCCACGGTTTCCGGAATCGTACCTAAGGATATCGAATCCTTAAGATCGGATTTCGGAAGATTGGTATCTTCCTGGAAAGCCGAGGAAGATCCGAGAGCTCTAAATGCGATCTCCCAATTGATTCTTTTGCAATTGGAAAAGGATTACGACCAGGTATCGAATTTCTCCTCTCGGGACTCCAAAGTCGCGGAATTCCAGCGGATGCTGGACGAATTTTTTCTGCAAAAAAGAAGCACAGCGTTTTACGCTCGAGCTTTGGGTCTTTCTCCAGCTCTTCTCAACAAACAATGCAAATCCGTCCTCGGGCAATCCGCAAAATCCCTGGTTCATGACAGAATTATGTTGGAGATTAAGAGACTCCTGATTCACAGCGACTTGAGTCTTTCGGAAATATCTAGAGACTTGGAATTCTCCGATTCAGCATATTTCAGTCGGTACGTAAAGATCCGATCCGGATTGACTCCCGCGGAAATTCGGAACCGAGTGCGAAAAGTGCAATAGAAGAATCGATCCGTCCATTTACGAAAACTCCGCTTGCGTGTTACACTCCTTCCGTGGAGGCGAGGGAAATCGCTTCTCACAGGAGAATGGAATGATCGAAAAATTGCTTTTTACGGAGGCGAACTTCGCTTATACGATTGCGAGGATCACGCTCGGAGCGGTAATGCTTCCCCACGGCTTACAGAAATTGTTCGGATGGTTCGGAGGCTACGGCTTTTCTGCCACAGTGAACTTCTTCTCCTCCCAGGGAATTCCGAGCCAGGTTTCCGTGCTGGTGATTCTTGCAGAATCCTTCGGTGCCTTAGGACTGATCTTCGGTTTCGGGACCCGAATTTCGGCCTTGGGGATCGGCCTGGTCATGATCGGGGCCGCGATCTACCAAAGGCAAAACGGATTCTTCATGAATTGGTTCGGTTCCCAAGCGGGAGAAGGATTCGAATATCATATTTTAGCCGTCGGAATTTCGGGTCTTCTCGTTCTTTCCGGAGGAGGGGCTTGGGCTCTGGACTCGGTGCTATTCAAAAGAATCCTGCCTGATTGATTCACCTTGGAACAGCCCCCCAGGACAAAATCCGGGCGGGGCTGTCTTTCCGTTTCTGCCAATTTGTCCGAGATTTCCTTTCGAACTCACCTGTTTGCAGGAAAATGCAGGGCCTTCTTCTTTTTTCCATTGACAAAAAGTCTTCCTATCTATTATTTTACCAGTTGGTTAATTAACTATATGGTTTCATCTGCGATACTGGAAGATCGGTTGAGCGTCACCTTTGCCGCACTTGCGGACCCGACTCGCAGGCAAATTTTATCCACCCTCCAAGGGGGGGAGGCTTCCGTGAAGGAACTCGCGGAACCTTTCGATATGAGTCTGCCTGCGATCACCAAACATCTGAAAGTATTGGAAAGAGCAGGACTGATTTCGAGAGGTCGGGAGGCCCAGTGGCGCCCGGCAAAATTGGAAGTAGGTCCCTTAAAAGAAGCGTCCGATTGGATCGACCGCTATCGCAAGATTTGGGAAGAGCGATTCGATCGTCTGGAAGAATATTTGAAGGAGTTACAACAGAATGGACACGACGACACAAGAAGCCGGTCATAATCCGGCAAAGACAAGAATCCTGATTCGGAATATCGCGTATTGGGTTACCACCGTTCTTGTCGCCGCGAGTTTCGGCTCGGGAGGGATCATTTATTTAAGCGGAAGTCCGGAGGTTGCAGCCGGAATGCAACAACTAGGATTCCCACCGTATTTTCCGATGATCTTAGGTCCTTGGAAGTTGTTAGGCGGAATCGTAATCCTGCTTCCTAGGCTGGCTCTTTTGAAGGAATGGGCCTATGCGGGAATGTTGTTCAATCTCACGGCCGCCAGTGCAGCGAACGCGTTTGCGGGAAATGCAGTCTGGCATATCATCACTCCTCTTGTGGTGCTCCTCCTCGTCGCCGCTTCCTGGGCGCTTCGACCGGAAAGCAAAAGGCTCCCAGGCACTCTGAACTAAGACCGTTTCAAAAGGAGAAATCGGACATGGAAAAAGAATTGGAATCGAGTACTGCGGACCGGGAAATCTCTACTACGAGAATTTTTGATGCTCCCCGAGAATTGGTTTGGGAAGCCTGGACGAATCCGAAACACATCGTCCATTGGTGGGGGCCGAACGGTTTTACGAATACGATCGATAGCATGGAAGTGAAACCGGGAGGAGTCTGGAAATTCATCATGCACGGTCCCGACGGAACGGATTATCCGAATCAGATCGATTACACCGAGGTTGTCAAACCGAGTCGACTCGTCTATACCCACGGTACCGGCGAAGCGGATTATCCGGGAGAATTCAAGGTGACCGTAATCTTTACGGAAAAGAATGGAAAAACGGAACTTTACATGAAGTCGGTCTTTAAGACTGCGGAAGCGCGCAACGAAGTAGTCGAGAAGTACGGAGCGACGGAAGGTCTGAACCAAACTCTCACGAAACTTGCGGACTATCTGTCTAAGATGTAAAAAACGCGACGAATGCGATCGACGAGAATTGTTTCCGTCGATCGTCCTGAATATTTTTAGAATCGAATCTTCGGATTCGTAGGGAGAAACTATGCTTCGGTTAAAATCGGTTTTAAAGGGAATCGGACTCTTGGTCCTAGTCCTCTTACTAGGAGTGATCGGATTTGCGGCCACCAAGCCGGACCAATTCCGTATCGAAAGGTCGATCGAGATCCAAACCTCCGCGGAAAAAGTATATTCCGTACTGACGGATCTGCGCCAAGGATCCACCTGGTCTCCTTTCGAAAAGGACCCGGGAATGCGGAGGAAATTCAGCGGATCCGAAACCGGAAAAGGAGCGGTGTACGAGTGGGAAGGCAAGGAAGCCGGAGTCGGAAGGATGGAAATCACTGAAACGATCCCTTTTTCCAAGATCGTGCTCAAATTGGATTTTGTAAAACCCTTCGAAGCTCATGACACCGTGGAATACACCATCACCTCCGAAGGAAAGACCGCTCGAATCACGTGGACCATGTACGGCGCCAATCACTATTTCTCGAAAGTAATGTCGGTGTTCTGCGATGTAGACAAGTTGGTCGGTTCGGAATTCGAAACCGGATTGGCGAATCTCAAGCGAATTCTGGAAAAATGATCCTGTATGTTCCGATGCACCCGTTCGGTCGCCAAAAGCAAAGACAGGAGAGGCGTACTAAGATGAGAAAAATCGTTTTTCAAATGTTGACCACTCTGGACGGTTATTACGCCGGATCGAATGGAGAAATCGATTGGCACTATGTGGATGATTCGTTTAACGAATATGCGATGGACTTTCTGGATCAGGTGGACACTCTGGTGTTCGGTCGCCGTACCTACGAACTTATGGCGGGGTATTGGCCTACCTCCTTGGCCGTAGAACAGGACCCGCTGGTTGCGGAAAGAATGAACGATTTGGATAAAATCGTCTGTTCTAGAACCTTAACGAAGGCGGATTGGAAAAATACCAGATTGATCCGTGAAAACGTAAAAGAGGAATTTTCGGTTCTAAAAAAAACGCCCGGAAAGGATATCGCGATCTTCGGCAGTTCGAATCTAGGCGCTTACTTAGCGGAACAAGGATTGATCGACGAGTATAGGATTATGATCAATCCGCTGTTTTTAGGAAAAGGGAAGCCGCTTTTTGAGGGACTTTCGTCTATACTGCACCTTGAACTTTTCGATTGGAAACGTTTCGATTCGGGACTCGTTTCCCTTTTGTATCGACCGAAAAAGGATAAATAGAATGAATCCGAACTCTAGTCCGCGCGCCGGTAGCAAGGAATGGATCGGCTTGGCGGTGATCGCTTTACCTTGTTTATTATACGCCATGGATCTGACGGTGCTTTATCTTGCGATTCCCCAGCTCGCGGCGGAACTGAAGCCTTCCAGTTCGCAGATGCTATGGATCGTGGATATCTACGGATTCTTGGTCGCCGGCTTTTTGATCACCATGGGAACCCTGGGAGATCGTATCGGTAGACGAAAATTATTGCTCATGGGCGCCGCCGCGTTCGGAGCCGCGTCCGTATTCGCGGCGTTTTCCAATAGTGCCGAGATGCTCATCTGTACCCGAGCTCTACTCGGGATCACCGCCGCGACCCTCGCGCCTTCCACACTTTCCCTGATACGGAACATGTTTTTGGACGCGAATGAACGTACCTTTGCCATCGGTATCTGGGGAACCAGCTTTTCGATCGGA
The DNA here is from genome assembly GCF_004769195.1 of Leptospira fletcheri. Lineage (NCBI taxonomy): Bacteria > Pseudomonadati > Spirochaetota > Leptospiria > Leptospirales > Leptospiraceae > Leptospira > Leptospira fletcheri. The sequence continues at coordinate 223,727 of NZ_RQET01000009.1, read as the reverse complement.
GGAGCGATCGGTCCTTTGGTAGGGGGAATGTTGCTGGAACATTTTTGGTGGGGTTCCGTATTTCTTTTGAGCGTGCCGGTAATGATCCTTCTCCTGTTAGTGGGACCGAAATTATTACCGGAATTCAAGGATCCGAACGCGGGCAGACTGGATTTTACGAGCGCGCTTCTTTCTCTTTTGGGTGTTCTTTCCGTGATCTACGGACTGAAAAAAATTTCCGAAGACGGCCTCGGGAAGATTCCGTTAGCGTTCATTTTCGCAGGTATATTCGTGGGCTATCTCTTCGTAAAAAGACAAAAGACTCTCTCCGATCCTCTCCTGGATCTGGAACTTTTCAAAATCCCCACTTTTTCGGGGGCCTTGGTCGCGAATACGATGGTCATCTTCGTGGCATTGGGAAGTTTTTTGTTCGTTACACAGTATCTTCAATTGGTTCTGGGATTGTCTCCGTTAGAGGCGGGACTCTGGACCCTTCCGGGAGCGGTGGGAAATGTAATGGGATCCTTAACGGTTCCGATTTTGGTCAAACGCATCAGACGTCTTTACGTGGTGATCGGCGGTTGTATTCTCTGCATCTTGGGATTTTTTCTCTACTTCCAGATCCAGGGTGATTCCGGACTCGTATATATTTTTCTAGGCGCCTTATGCTTGTCGAACGGGATCTGCTGCGTGGTCATCCTAGGAACGGACATCATCGTGGGCGCCGCTCCTCCGGAAAGGGCTGGTGCGGCGGCTTCCATTTCGGAAACCGGAGCGGAGTTCGGCGGGGTACTGGGAATCGCCGTCCTGGGCAGCATCGGGACTGCAGTTTATAGAAATCGAATGAAGGAAATTTCCTTGGAAGGCGTGGACCCGAATTCACTCGAAGCCGCCAGAAGTACCCTGGGAGCGGCGGTGGCAATCGCCAAGGATTTGCCGGAACAGTTCGGCACTGCGCTTACGGAGGCGGCTCGTCTGGCGTTTCTGGATTCTATGCGCCTCGTGATCCTCATCTGCGCCGGGATCTCGACCGTACTCGCGGCAGGGGCCTTATACACCCTCAAAAATCCGAAAAAAGCCGGAGAGATTTCGGGCGATCGGAGAGCGGAAGAAACCGCGGAAATGGTTGAATGAATCGAACTGCATGGTAGGAAGAGTCAATCCGACTCATGAAAAATCTCTTAAGACAATTCCTACCGCCGATTCTCCTCAAAGCGGCCGCCTTTCTCCTGCGCTCGATTCGAAAGAAATCCGGTTCGACGTTTTCGAATCTGGACGAAGAAAGCATTATCCGTAAGTATCTGGAAACGCTCGGAATCAAAGAACGTTTCTGCGTGGACATCGCGGCTTCGGACGGCATTACCATGTCTAATACGCTGTTTCTGTTCCGTCAGGGTTGGAACGGGATCGCGGTGGAATACGACGCGACTAAGTTTTCCAAGCTGGCCGGTTTGTACGCTTCCTTTCCCGATTGTTATTTGATCAAAACGAAGGTTACTCCGCTCGCGATGCAAAAAAAAGAAGGGATGGAATTTTTGCGCGAAAAATTCAAATCCTATTCCGGCAAATTCCTACTGAACTGATCCGAGCAGGGAAGTCGAATGATCCAAGAACTCCATCTTCGGGTATCGCCCGAGATCGCAGGGCAAGAGGAAGAACTGAGAAAATACGTCTCTAAGTCCGCTAGGATTCCGATGCAGGAACTCCGTCATGTGGAGATTTTGAGCCGTTCGATCGACGCTAGACAAAGGAATATCCTGTTCGATTTAAAAGTCCTGGCTTTTATCGGGGAAGAGTTCCTCGAAACTCCGATGCGATTGCCGGATTATCCGAACGTAAAAGATTCCGAGGAAGTTCTCGTCGTCGGAGCAGGTCCTGCCGGATTGTTTGCCGCACTGGAACTCATCGAGAACGGTTTGAAACCTGTGATTCTGGAAAGAGGAAAGGACGTTTCCCGCAGACCTTTGGATTTGCGACAGATCAATGCGCACCATACGGTGGATGAAGATTCCAATTATTGTTTCGGAGAAGGCGGAGCGGGAACCTATTCCGACGGAAAGTTATATACTAGATCCAAAAAAAGAGGCAATGTCAGAAGGATCCTGGAATTGCTCGTGGGTTTCGGCGCTTCCAAGGACATACTCGTCGAGGCCCATCCCCATATAGGAACGAATAAGTTGCCTAAGATCGTCCGCAAAATCCGCGAAACGATTCTGGATAGGGGAGGAGAGGTCCATTTCGACCAACGGGTCACGGATATCCTGTTAGAGGGGGATTCGATCCGGGGAGTTCTTACGAAACGAGGGGACCGTTTTACCGCAGAACGGTTGGTCTTGGCTACGGGACATTCCGCTAGAGACATATTCGAATTATTGCATGCAAAAGGGATCGAAATCCAGGCAAAACCTCTTGCCCTAGGAGTCAGAGTGGAACACCGGCAGTCCTTGATCGATTCCATCCAGTACCGTTGCGGAGAAAGAGGTCCTTATCTCCCGCCTTCTCCCTATAGCATCGTAAAACAGGTGGAGGGTAGAGGAGTGTATTCTTTTTGCATGTGCCCCGGCGGAGTCATAGCGGCTTGCGCCACAAAACAGGAGGAAATCGTCACCAACGGCTGGTCCTCTTCCAAAAGAGCCAGGCCCACTGCAAATTCAGGAGTCGTGGTCGAACTCCAACTCCAGGATTTTAAACCGTACGCGAAATTCGGTCCTCTGGCGGGGATGGAATTCCAAAAAGAACTAGAAAAACGAGCCTGGATTGCAGGGGGAAGAACCCAAACCGCCCCCGCCCAGAGACTCGCCGACTTTGTGGACGGCAAAATGTCGGAAAGCCTTCCCAAGACTTCTTACGCACCGGGAGTAAAATCCGTGGAATTGGGTTCCGTTTTGCCGGGACTCATATACGGACTTCTCCGCGCCGGATTCCGCGAATTCGACAAATCCATGAGGGGATATCTGACCAACGACGCCGTGGTTCACGCACCGGAAACCAGAACCTCTTCTCCCGTTCAGATTCCGAGAGACCCGGAAACCCTGGAACATGTGAAAATCAAAGGCTTGTATCCCTGCGGAGAAGGAGGCGGCTACGCCGGCGGAATCGTGTCGGCGGCCATGGACGGAATTCGGTGTGCCGCCGAGATCGCTAAAGCTAGGCGTTGATTTCTTTCGGAACCGCCGGATGCCGGATGGGAGGCGATTATTACGATTCCAAACTTATAAACTCGAACAATTTCTTATGCTTGCATGTTCTCGAATATGATTTTATAGTGGCTTTATTGCAGGTTCGCTGATCTTTATAACCGCACATGTCATAGTAGTAGATCCATCTCTTTTGGACCTAAGTTTCCCAGAAAGTCAGGAAGTTCCGGTAGCAAAAGGCGGTGGATACCCGCTCGAATCGCTTCCTCAGCCTTTAGGTTGTTTTCAGGAATCGACAAATACCATTTGCGAAGTCCCGGCTGCCTAAAATGAAACTATCGAGGAAAGCATGCAAAATCGCAAACTTTTTGTTGGAAATCTCAACTACTCTGTAGGGCATTCGGAAATTAACGAATTGTTCTCTAATTATGGCGAAGTTGCTTTCGTTAAAATCATCGAAGGCAAAGGTTTCGGCTTTGTAGAGATGGCAAACGAACAACAGGCAGAAAACGCCAAAAACAGTCTGAATGGAACCGAGTTTAAAGGTAGAACGCTGAACGTAGACGTCGCAAAACCGCAGACGTTCAACAATAGACCGAAAAGACATTAATCTTCGAAGCGAATTCGCTTCGTCGGTAAAACGAATTAGGACAAGGTAGGAGCGAAAATCGCACCCCATCTTGTCCTTTCTATTTCGATTGGTTAGATGAGAAACCGACCCGTCTGCGTGCCTAATTGCTCCGGCAAACGGATCGTGGGGTTGTTTAAACCCCTACTTCTTCCGTAGACTCTGCGTCTTCTTCCTCTTCAAAAGAGAGAAGCTCCAGCAATTCCTGATAAGCCCGTTCTTTTTCCACGACCCCGGTTTTCTTGATCGCTTTTCTTAAAACGTCGTCCCACTTTTTCTGCGGAATGACCGCTTGCATATCTTCCAATACTTCTAGGATCGCAATATCGTCCTTGGTATTGAAAATCTCCGTAGCGTCGTGGCGAAACAACCCGGACAACTGTTCGATGAAGTCTCCAATGCTGCTTCCTTTGGCACGTCTCTGCAGGGTTTCTTGTTTTTTTTGCGCTTTGCGGAGATCTCTTTCTCGTCTCTCCAACTCGGTCCGTTTCATAGGAAAAACCCTCTCTTTCCGGCTGTACTTGCCATTCTTTCCAGATGGCCTGCCAGGCAAAGAAAAAACCGTGAATCTATGTTTGGGAAGCGCAGGCCTATTCCCGTTCGGGGTACCTTTTAGCCCTTAGAGGAGGGGGTTTTTGCCGGGTTGAAAATCCTCTCACCCTTCTTTTTCTCTTTTTCGGCTCGTTTCCCGAAAACTTCCGAGCTCCCGAAGCCTACGACTATTAGACGAGGGCTCGGGAGGAAAAAGTTTCCTCCCTATTAGGATCCGCTTAAAACCAACTTTTAAAGCTTTGCGGGACTTCCGTGACTTTTCGAGTCGAGTAATCCATAAAGACTAGTCCCGTTTTGGCTTCGCATATCACTTTTCCCGAGATTGGTCCGTCGGTGTGAACCATACGATAATACAGATCGCAACCTTTGGAACTGAAATCGTCCGCTCCGATTTCCACCCGAATCTCGTCTCCGAAAAACGCCTCTGCCTTATAGACCACTACCAGATCCGTGAGAATGATTCCGGATCCTTCCACATCCAGTTCGTTCGTTCCCTTTTCCCGAAAAAGTCTGGCTCTTGCCTCGTGCAATAGGGAAACCACCCTGTCGTGAGCTAGGTGGGCGGCAAAGTTCGTATCGTAAATTCTGATCCTAAGGGACGTGGACCAGGAAAGTTTTTCGGGCAGTTGCAGTTGGACTCGCGCCATATTCGGCTCCTTTTTTGAATTCGAGGGTTTATATTTTTAATTCGAAAGGCCTTTTTCCCTTCTTGCTTTTTCCAATCTTTCGATGACTTCTTTCGCTTCCTGGATTTTTTCCTTCTCTTCTTCCGGTGTCATGGATTTGGGATAGGAAGGCCGGAACAGGTCTTGGGAAACTCCTCCATTCATCCAGAAGAAGAGGAAAAGCGAGACCGAGCCGACTGCCAGGCTGCTGATAAACGAATTCCTGCGTTCGCATTTCAATCCGTAATAAAGGACGTTCAGGAGTAGGTAGCTGGAATAGAGGAAGAAAAGGATCAAAACGGTGAAACGGAACCGGCCCGCAGGAAGCATAAGATACAGGCAGGAACAGAGCGGGAAAAGAAAAGCCAATCTGGAAACGAAGGTGGCGCTTTTGCGTACATCCGTCAGTCCCCGGGAATATTTCGGAATCCAATAGAGAAGAATTCCTCCGATCAGTAAAAAGCATCCGGAATACAGCGCGGAGTATATCGCTCCCCAAAAAACGGAAGGCAAAAGAACGATGAAAAGAAAATTCAGGAAGGAGCCTCCGAAAGCCAGAAAAATGGCCGCGGATTGCAGGGAGAAAAGTCCGCCGACGAAGGAGCCGATTAGGAAAAAGAAAAAAACCCTTAGGAAAGAGACTAGAAAATTCGGATCCGTACCCGCGCTTTGGAACGCGGAACTGGGAGAGCGCAATACGATTAAGACTTCTCGAACGTGGTCGATCAGAATTTTCATCCTTATAATGGCGCAAAGTTTGTTACGAAATGAAAAAAAGGCAAGCGATTCTCCTGAAAACTTCTTTTCCGAAACTCGAACGGAGTTAGAAAGGTCCTTGTCGTTTTGATAGCACCGCTTTCCGCGGAAGGAGCGATCCAAATGTTCTCGACTAGATTCCGGATGCACGGCCGAAATTCCCTTTTTCTCGGCGTCTTCTTTGTATTTCTACTTTTCGGAACGAATTGTGTTCCTCATTCTCCGCGCACGGATCTCGTACGGAAAGAATTTCCGCAGTCCGTGTTAATTCTCGGACACAGAGGTGCCAGGGCCTTGGCTCCGGAAAACACCCTTTCCGGATTTCGTTTAGCGATGAAATACGGACACGGCTTCGAGCTGGACACTATGCTTTGTAAAACCGGAGAATTGGTCGTTATACACGATTATAATCTGGATCGGGTGACGAACGGAAAAGGAAAGGTCAAGGACACTTCTCTGGCGGACATCAAACGGTTGGATGCGGGAAGTCATTTCGCTCCCGAATACAAGGGAGAAGAGGTCCCGACTTTAGAGGAAGTGTTAAACGAATTCGGCGGAAAGTCGGTCATAGACATCGAAATCAAATCCGAAGAATCGGGGGAACCCGCAAAACAGGTGGCGGATGCAGTCATCGATCTGCTCACGAAGAAAAAATTTCCGAAATACGTCTTCGTCTCCTCTTTCAATCCGTTCGTACTGGAACGGATTAAGGAGAAAAAGCCGGAGATTCTGAGAGGACAAATCTATGCTACGTTCAAGGATTCCCAGATGTCCTATTATAAGAAAGTGGCATTGAGGAATCTCCTGCTGAACGACAAGGCCGTTCCGGATATATTGGCTCCGGAGCATCTGATGGTGGACGAGGATTATGTGAAAAAATACCATTCCCTAGGATATAAAATCTATCCGTGGACGGTAAATGATCCTTCCGATATGCGAAGACTCCTCAAGGACGGGGTCGACGGGATCATTACCGATCGTCCGGATCTACTTTCCCAAGTCCTGAAAGAATCAGGCAGATGATTTTTCAGGGATAAAACTGGTATAATCCATCATCGTAGTAAAACGGACCGGTTCCCGTTCGTATTCCAATACTTCGGAAAGCGTTCGGAAGCGGTTCAGTCCGGCTCCTATTTCTATATCCGACCCGGTAAATTGAAGAGGATGTTCGTATCCGCATGCGTGCGCGACTGCAAGTAACTCCTTCCGGAATCCTTTGATATAACTCGCGGCTCGCTCGGCTTTAAGATTCACGTCCAACCCTGCTTGCAACCATCTGCTCTGAGTTGCGACTCCGGCAGGGCAATGACCCGTATGACATTTCTGGGCTTGGATGCATCCTATGGACATCATGGATTCCCTGGCCACGTTGATCAAGTCGCACCCCATCGCGAAAGCCACGATAGCTCTATCAGGAAAACCTAATTTTCCACTTCCAATCCAGACGATTCCGTCCGCGATCCTTGCATTCTGAAAAATACGATATACGCGGGCGAATCCCACTTTAAAGGGCAAAGAGACGTGGTCCGTAAACGTTAAGGGAGCAGCTCCCGTGCCGCCTTCCCCTCCGTCTATGGTAATGAAGTCGGGGCCTTTTCCGCCGGATTTCATTCTTTCCGCCAACTCTTCCCAAAACTTGGACTCTCCTACCGCGCTCTTGATGCCCACGGGCAGGCCCGTTTCTCCCGCAATTTTTTCTATGAATTCCACAAGGCCTTTTACGTCCGTAAATTCGGAATGTGCGTTAGGCGAAATACAATCCTGTCCCTGCTGGATTCCGCGGATTTTTGCGATTTCCGCGGTGACTTTGGCGCCAGGTAAGATTCCACCCTTTCCGGGTTTCGCGCCCTGGGATAATTTGATCTCTATGGCTCTGACGTACGGATTTTCGGAGAGACGTTCCAGAAACTTATCCATGGAAAACTTTCCTTTTTCGTCTCTAGCGCCGAAATACCCCGTTCCTAACTGCCACACGACGTCCGCTCCGAAGGCGTGATAAGGGGAAAGGCCTCCCTCTCCCGTATTATGATAACATCGAGCAAGCTTTGCTCCTTGGTTAAGTGCGGATACCGCTCTTTCTCCCAAAGATCCGTATGACATAGCGGAGATGTTGATGACGGAAGAAGGGCGATAAGGTTTTTTTCTGCCTCGGGATTCGCCCATGACTTTTAAGGAAGGGATCATGGAAGGGTCTCCGTTCAGAAATTTGGCCTGACCTTCCGGAAAGGGAAACGCGGAATGCTTTATGATCGGATAGCCCGCGTCGTATAACAATTCGGTGGTCCCGAAACCGAAATTATTGTTTTGCTTCTTCGCAGTCGCGTAAACCCAGGACCGTTCGGCGCGATTAAAAGGCATTTCCTCCTTGTCGTTGGCGACCCAATACTGTCTCAACTCCGGACCGATCATCTCGAACAAATAACGGATATGACCTACGATGGGAAAGTTGTGTTTTATCGTGTGTTTTCTTTGAACCAGGTCGTGGATGAAAACCGAGATTAGAAAAATACCGGTGACGCCGAACCAGAATAACCAGGGGTGATTGTCTATAATCCTAAGAGTTGCGAAGAGTTGTTCTTCCGACATGGGCGAAAGTATACATACAAGGAAAGATTTTGCAATTTCCTTTCATCCGCGACAGGGATTTTCTGATTCGAACCGTCCGACGGAAAATTCGGATTTGCCCGGTAGCTTTCGATCAGACTTTTAATCGAAATTCCTTTTTGAATTCTTTTCTAGCGGTCATTCTGATCCCGATGAATTTGCGCAGATCCTGGATTACGAACGTGTTGCTTTTCACCCAATCTCCGGTGTTAATAATGTTCATTTTCGGCAGACATAGGAAATCGTGTGTGTGTCCCGAAATCAGCACTTTTTTGCCTTGGTGTGCGAATTTTGCCAGCTTCTGGTAATAGGCGAGTGTTTCTTCGGCGGTCGTCGGGTCTTGTCTGTTCAAATGTTTGTGATAAAAATTCTCGGAGAATCGGAAGATTCCCGGAAACAAGGAGGCAAAGACGTGTAAGATTCTTAATATGAATATGGATCCGATCCAAGTGAATTTATTGTACTGGCCCTGATGACCGTGCAACGCGATCAGGAGATCGTCTTCCGCTTTTTCGCAGATGATCCAGTCCCTTGCCCGCAGATAGCTTTCCACTCTGGGGGACAATCTCATTAAATAGGAAGTCGTATCGTGGTTTCCTACGATGTAATATTTCCTTCCCTTGCCGCTGGAAAGGCGGTCCAATCGATCGAATAATTTGTTGAACCTTTTCTTTCCCTTAATTCTGGTCAACCTTCTGTCTGCGCTGAAAAACCAGCTTTCGATGATGTCTCCTACCAGATAAAGATTATGAAACTTGATCTCCTTCCTGTCCAGATGATCGAGTAATTGAAAAAGCTCTTTGTGCTTATGGGATTTGATTTTTTTGTTCAGCAGATAATGAACGTCGGAAACAAAGAATCCGTCGTATATTTTTCCTCGTGGGAATTTCATCAGGTGAAGCGACCTTATCCCATAAGATCCGACGGATTGGAAATGTCAACGGAATCGGCCGTTTGTAAGAGGAAGTTTCGATCGAATTTGGGATAAAAATACGTTACGATCCAACGGGACGCACCCTCTCGGAAACACGGAATCTCCTACCGCAATTTCGATCTCGGAAAGGTTCTTCTGATCCGACTTTTAGGGAGCGGGCCGACTGTCCCATTCTATACTTAAAATGATCGTACAGGAGGCGAGGGTGAACAAGGCCAACCCGAAGAGCAAACCTCCGTCATTGTGGACTACGATTCCCAGAAAAAGAAGGTGGGAAAAGACCGCGCCTACCATCAGGAAAAAACCTCCGATCGCTCCGATAAATCTTAGGGGCGGGATCAGGAGTAAAACGGCTATGAGAAATTCGAATGTCCCTGTCCAGATCCTTCCCCAAGGCTCCATTCCCATGGTGGCAAAGATCTCCACGGACTCGTCCGCTCCGGTGAACTTGAAAAAAAGAGTCTGTAGAAAGATGATCGAAGATAGTATCGACAGTACGGTTGAGATTCGATGCTTAAGCTGTTCCGACAGGGATAACATGTATAAAGCTCCTTTCCTACATTTCGAGAAATTCTTTTCGACGGTTACATCGGTTAAAAATAAATCCTTATTTGTACAGTTTCTCTATCGCGTTTTTGTATTTATCGGCGACCACATTCCGACGCACCTTCATGGTCAAAGTCAATTCGTCTCCCGGTTCGAACTTCTTGGGTAGAAGATAGAAATTAGACACCTTCTCGAAATTTTTGAAGCCGTTTTTGGAAGAAACCAAATCGCGAATTTCTTTCCTAAACAACTCGCGAACGTCGGGATCCGAGTTCGGATCCTGGATTTCCTGAAGCAATCTGGATTTCCATTCCTGGAGTTGCTTGTCCAAGACTTCCCAATCGGGAACGAGCAGGGCTCCGACGGACTTTTTGTCGTGCCCGACGACCATTGCCTGTAGGATCAGTTCGCTCTTGGTCAGCGCGAATTCGATCGGCTCGGGTTCAAGATTTTCCCCTCCGGAAAGTACGATCGTATCCTTTGCTCGGCCTGCGTATTTCAGGTCGCCTTGCGCGGTCCAAAACAGGAGATCTCCGGAATTCAACCACCCGTCCACGAGGATTTCCGCCGTTTTTTCCGGGTCCTTGTAGTATCCCATCATGACGTGAGGTCCTCGGTGCCACGCGATCCCTTTGATTCCCGGGTCATGGATCTCTTCCCCTTTTTCGTTGAGAAGTTTGATTTCTACTCCCGGCAGACACTTGCCTAGCGTTCCTACGGTGATCGCGTCCAATCTCCTACGAGTGGAGATCCCTCCTAACTCCGTCATCCCGTAGCCTTCCAATAAAGGAATTCCTATGGAATTGAAAAATCGATCTATGTATTCCGGCAAAGCCCCGGCGCCGGAAAGCGCATATTTCAGATTTCCCCCGAGACCGTTTCGAATTTTAGAAAAAACGAATTGAGCCATCAAGTTCGGCAGATATAGAAACGATAGCACCGCCAAGGCCGTGGACCTACGGAGAAATTCGACCGGAAAGGAGATCCTGCGCAGGGAATATTCCAGGCCCAAAAATCTACTCTTATATTTATGAAAGGACGAAGCGGTTTTTTGAAAGACGGGAAAGAGCAGTCTCCGAAAAGGGGAGGCTTCCCTCAGTTTATCCTGGATCTTATTGTAAAAACTTTCCCATACCCGAGGCACGGATAAGAGAAAGGTCGGACGAATTTCCTGCAGATCCTGACCTAAACTCGAAATAGAAGTGAAGGCTTCCGAAGCTCCGACACGCAGACAGGCGGTTTCTATCAATCTTTCCGCGATATGCCACGGAGGAAGATAAGCCATGGTTCGATCTTCCGGACTGAAATGGAGGTCGTAGAGAGAAAGGGAAGTGTCCACGTTGAACATTATGTTTTTGTGGGAAAGCATGACTCCTTTCGGTTTCCCGGTAGTGCCGGAAGTGTATACGATCGTAGCAAGATCGTCCTCCCGGATGGACTCTCCCCGTTTGTGGAATTCCATCTCTCCTTTTTCCCGGATCCAGCGATCCCCTAAGGAGATTAGGTCCTCTAAATGAAGAACTTTGAAAGAATCGTTTTGTCCTAGATTAGCGGAAGGCTCGAACGCGATCAGAACTTTCAGTTTCGGAAACGCGGAGGAGTTCGAAGCAATCTTACGAAGAGTGATTCCGTTTTCGACGAACGCCACCCTCGCTTCGGAATGGTTCAGAATATAAACCAAATCCTCCAGAGTAGAGTCCGTTCCTCTCGGAACATCCACGCTTCCTATATTCGTGATCCCCATACTGGCCCAAAGCCATCTATATCCGGAATCGGCGATCAAGGCTACATTCTCTCCTCGGTCGACTCCGATAGAAACCAAACCGAGACCGATTCTGGTTACGATTTCGTACAGTTCCGAATAGGATACGGCTCTGTAGGACTTCCCGTCAGGTTTGTAGAATTGCGCAGGGTGTTCTTTAAACGTCTCAGCGGAAACCTTCGTCATGTGATACAAAGTGGAGGAGCTGAGAAAAGGAAGCCTTGATGTTTCCATAGCGGGAACCGATTGTAACCTCGGTTAAAAAGAGGGTCCAGGAAAATTTGACCCTTTTCCTATTTTTTTGGCTTTTTTTGATTCGACTTCTAGTTTAGATCGGATTACAAAAATCGATTTTAATGTCGGATGTGATTTCTACCGAAAGACTTCGCATCGTATAGATTCTTATCCGCTGCTCCGAGAAGTTCTTGGGGAGAATGGATTTCCCTGTCTAAATTGCTGGAGACTCCGATGGACACGGTCACTCTGGAAAAAGGGCTTTTTTCATGAACGATCTGCATATCTTCTACGGTCTGTAGCATATCCAAGGCGACGACGATGGCTCCTTCCACGGGAGTATCCGGCAGAATTACGCCGAATTCCTCACCTCCGTATCTGGAGATCATATCCGAAGAACGATTCAAACAATCCTTCAATGCGAGAGCCACTCTTTCCAGAATTTCATCTCCCTTCAGATGCCCGTAGGTGTCGTTGTAGGATTTGAAATAATCCACATCTATCATAAGAAGCGACAGAGGTCTTTCCGTACGGAGAGATCGGTTCCATTCGCGGTCCAATTCTTGGTCGAAAAACCTTCTGTTCGCCACTCCCGTCAACGGATCCAACAGAGAAAGCTCCAAAAGTTGATCCGCTTTCTCCTTGTATTCCTCCTTTTCTTTCCGGAACGTGTTGATCCTATCTACCAATCCTAGAGAAAGCAAAACCACGTTACTCAAGAGGCCTAATTTCAACGCCCCGCTTGCGATCGGCTCCGATTCCCAAAGTCCCAATCTATTTAAGGAAAACATGATAATTCCCGCAAGGCCGAGTATCCATGCCGCAAGGAAGATTTTGGCTCTTCTGTCGTTCTTCAGCGCTCTTAAAACGGAAACGAAAAGAAGCAAAAGGATTCCTAGGATGGAAAGAACCGCGATGATCGGAAGAAGTTTGTGAAGCGGAAAGAAGGGAGCAGCGCAAAGAGAAAGAACCCATACTCCTGCCAACAATTTCGATAGAAGATGCAGCCTAGGATGGGAGTTCCTGGTTTGTAGGTATTCCTGCGAAAAAAGGATCAAAAAAAACATCGATATAGGCGTGATGCCGGCAAATGCGTAGTTTCCCCATTTCGGGAAGTCCGAAAAGAGCAGCCAGAAGCCGTAGCCGGAACTGATCAAAGTGAATAATACGAAAGAGAATACGACGATGGTATAGTATAAATACGCTTTTTCCCGAATTCCTAGGAACAGGAAAAAATTATAGAAGACCATGACTCCCAAAGCGCCGAAAAATATTCCGTTCAGCACAAGGGATATTCTGAAGGATTCCTCCCACTTGCTCCGGGTAATTAAGGAAATCGGAATGGTCAAGGATCCTTCGGATTCCACCCTGAAATACACCTCCACTTCCGCCTTGTCTTCCAGAGGGATCGGAAATACGAAGTACCTGTCTTTGACGGGTCTTTCTTTGAACGGTGTGAGATTTCCTGTATGAAATTCCCCCTCTCTGCCCAAAGAATCTTTCCAATATAGGTCGATCTTATCCAAATGAGGGTATTCTATTCTTAAATATCTTTCTTCTGATATCGGTTCTTCCACCTGCGCACGGAATTTGAACCAGTAAGGATTGGAGTCGTAACCGAAGTTGGAGATTTTATCCGCGTTTTTACGAAAAGCGGAATCCAGCTCTCCTCCGATCACTTCGTTGGAGGAAAGCGAACCGAGGGAATCCCTCATGAAAGAAATTTCATCGAAAAGTCGGATCTCCTCCGGCGAGCCGGAATCCAACTGTAACGTTTTTGCGGAGGTCGGCCCCAAGGATTTGGGGTACGTTTGCCCGACGAAAATCAGAAAAACGGCAAGAAAGACCGGACCAGAGATTAGAAATCGGTAAAATTTGGAAAGGCATTCCCGCATACAGCGGAAACGATCCACTGCATTCGAAGAATGTCAAAGATTTTCTTCCGTACCGTTTAGTCGGGTTCTCGGGTAAAAGCCTGCCTGTTTACGAAGAGAAACTGGGTTTCGGTGCGTCTGCCGTCCGAAGTCTTACCGGTAATCACGAGGGGAGGGTAACTTACCTTCGTTTTAAAATCGGGTATTCCGACTACGTACTCCGTCGCGGACTTTTTGGATCGAATCGCGTTCTTGCCTCTGATCTTCATTTGAATCGTCGCCGGATCCAAACCTTCCACGTTCACGGAAAATGTCTGTCCGGGCTTGACCCAGGAACCGTCCGCGATTCCGAGTTTGATCTTTCCCGGGGGGCTCGCGCTCAATATCGAATTGAATCTGGCCTGAGATTGTCCCCATGGAATCAGAGACCTATGGACCGTATACGGATCGGTGGAAGGAACGTTCTTGCCCGGATTGACGGTGAACGCCATTCTATAACCCGCTTCCTTCGCTTCCTCTATCACTCGGACGTCGAATAACCCGAACGGATAAGCGAGATCTTTGACCTTATGGCCGGTTTTCGCCTCGAGAATCGCTTTGGATTCCCTCAATTGTTTCCGAATTTCGGCCCTCTTCATTGCGGGTAATTTAGGATGGTATAGAGTATGAGAGCCTAAATCGAGGACTCCGCTGTCCAGAGCTTCTTTCAAGTCGGGCCAACGCATATAAAATTTGAATTTCGGATTGGAGATCGTACTCGGGTAAATGAATATCGAAGCCCTAAAACCGTATTTTTTCAGAAGGGAAACCAACACGGTCTTATGAGTGAGAGAACCATCGTCGAAAGTGAGTAAGATCGGACGCTTGGGAAAATCCGCGCCGCTTTCCCCCTTTATGTAGGAATAAAATTGGTCCAAACTTACCGTTTGGTAGCCTAACTTTTTCAGATATTTGAACTGCTCTTCCAGCAAACTCGGGTCGAGATTGTATCCCCCCATAGGGTTTCCATTGTCGACCAGATGGTGATAACAAAGGACCGGGATCCCTTTTCCATGGCCCGATCCGTCCGGATTTTCCTTGCCGGCGTCATAAGCGACTCTTGCAGGCAAATTCGAAACATTGGGAATGGAATTTTCGAAAGTTTTAGCGGATTTGGGAGAATCTTCGATTTTCGATTTTGCGCGGGCTTCCGGAGGATTCTTCTTCGATCCCTGAGAGGATGGTTCTGGATTTAAGAAATTTTTTACCGGAGTCGCTACTGCGGAGAAAGAAATCAGGAATGTTACAGTTAGGATAAACTTCGTCGGTGTAAGGCGGCTCATATTCTCTCAGACAGGAGGAGTCAACGCCCATTTTTTTTACGGCATCCGCGTTCGCAACTTGTTTCTGGAACCTCCTCCCTAAGGAAATGCTTCGGAGGAGGGGAAATTTATTTCCTTCCTTTTTCCCGAATCATCCGCTTTAGAACGGACTCGGAATGATGACTTAGCTTTACGACAGCCACCTTGGTCGGTTTCTTTTTTTCGGATTCGAGAAGCAGACTAGCGAATCTGAATTTCCTTCGGATGTGGTTCACTGCGGGAATGGAAGTCTTAAACAATTTCGCCAACTCGTGGTCGGCGTGTCCTTCCTGATTCAAGTCGTAGAATTTATTCAGTTTATTTTCATCCCAAACGATCTTTTCATCCGACTTGTAGTAATTGTGATGCTCCAATCTCCGACTGTTTCTTTCGTACGATCCCTTATTTCTTTTCTCCCGCCAGAACGGATGCCGATTTCTTGCGTATTTTATGTCATCTATTGTATAACCTGATTTATTCAACCATTCTGTGGTAATACTAGATTTCTTCGGTCCTTCTAGTTTTGATTTTATGGAAAATTCGATGTATTGCTCGGGCGTTTTTGCCGAGAGAAGTTTCTTTTTTTCCTTTTCGTAATCCATATCCTTGCCTTGCGATCGTTGACCCACCGTGAATAGGGTGTTAGTTTCTATTTAAGTCGGTGGATAGTGTTCTTTACCATAAGTTGTACCGAAACTCTTTTTCCGCCTATACTTCGAAAAAACAAAACGACCTGAGTCATTCCGCTCCGGTATTTGTAAGATTTAAATCGGCTAAGTATACTAAGAATATTAACCGAACTACAATGTCCCAATTTACTAATGTTACTTGAGCCTCGAAAAATTCCGATAAGCATACGATCGAATTCGACCCCGATCCGACTGTACCCCGGCGGTCATTTTTATAAGCGAAGTCCTTTATCATCTTATAAAAGCCGAACCGAGGATTTTTATCGGAAGTGCTCAAAAAATATTCATTAGAAATCACGGTAGCGCCCGAGTTCTATTCTCCGCCTCATCGACGAAAAATGGAAGCATAGAACTAGCTCTACGATCGGAAATCGTTAGAAATCGGCATATTTCACTTTTCCTTGACTTACCGTCGCAAAAGTTCCTACATTTCCGAACTTCGGTCCGACCGAAATTTTTTTCCATTCCGACGGATCCGTAAGAAGGCTTTCCTACACTTCGGAGGTCTAAATGAAAACTACCAAGGAAAACAGTACAAATGAAATACTCGGTTATTACCGGAGGAACGGAAGGAATCGGGAAGGCGACCGTAAGCGGATTGGCCGAAAGAGGTTGGTCGGTCACTATGATCGCTCGAAATCCGGAAAAGGCGGAGGCGACGGCAAAGGAAATTCGGGCGAAAACGGGAAACCAAAACGTGGACTTTATCGCGGGCGATCTTTCTTCCCTGGAAAACGTGGCAAACACAGCCAAGACAGTGCGGAAAAAAATTCCGAAAATCGACGCTTTAATCAATAATGCAGGGTTGATGTCTCCCGAAAGACAGGTATCCAAAGACGGATATGAAATGAATTTTGCGGTCAATCACTTGGCGCATGTTTTGTTAACCGAACTCTTATTGGAGAATGTAAAGGCCGCCGACCAGGGAAGAATCGTCGCTGTAAGCTCCAAATTATATAGGAATGCCAAGCCCGATCTGTCCGATCTTTCGCTGGAAAAAAAATATTCCTGGATTCAGGCGTACGCGGATTCCAAATTGTATAATATTTTTTACGTCCAGGAATTGGCGGATCGACTGCAAGGAAGCGGAACGACGGCGAATTCCTTGCACCCGGGAGTAGTCAATACGTCCCTTGCCAGGGATTTGAAGGGCCCCATCGGATTCGTCTTTTCAGGGATAAAAAACCTATTTTTTATCTCTCCTGAAAAAGGAGCTAGAACCTCGATCTATCTCGCGGACGCGCCCGGGCTGGAAAAAATTTCCGGACAGTATTTCGAAGATCGGGTTCAGGTCCCTCTGGCCGGCCTGGCATTGAACGGTGAGCTTCGAAAAAGAATCGGGGAAGAAACTCGAAAAATTCTGTCCAAATTCCTATAATATGCTCGAACGGGGGAAATTCCCCGTTCCTTTTTCCGATCGGCGACCTCGGAACCCGATTGACCGAGACGAAATTTGCGTTACTCTCGGAATCCGTTTCTCATGGCCGCTAATAAAAGATTTTCCGTCGCCGTTCATACGCTTGCAGTCGTAGGTTACCACCAAAGAAAAAACTCTTCTCCCGTGACTTCCGAAGATATCGCCAAGAGCGTAGATACGAATCCGGTAGTCATACGAAATCTAGTGCGGTCTTTAAAAGCGGCGGGGATCATCGAATCAAAGGAGGGAAAAGGAGGCGGACTTCTTTTGTCCAAGGATCCGAAGTCGGTCACCTTGGGCGAGATTTATCATGCACTGACACCTTCCCCGATCCTGAAAGAGAACGACGGGAGTGTCCAGAAAGCCTGCCAAGTCAGTTGTCATATGAAACAAATATTAAAACCTTTTTTACAAAAGGCGGACCAAGCCGTTTTGGAAACGTTATCACATACGACATTAGAAGAGGTGATTCAAGCGATCCCGAAGTAGGTCCCTTGCTTTTCGCGTTTGATCGGCTCTACGATTTATTTCTTCTTTCGATTTTTAGAACTTTTTGCCGTCTTGTTGAAATCGAGAGAAAGTTGGATCCAGTAATCAAAATCTTTATTCGTTTTGATTGCGTCTTTGCCGACGAGTACGTAGCCTTTGTATTCTTTGCCTTTCATATTCATAGTTCGACAGCCTTTTCTCTGAATCGCATCCTCGTGCAGAGAGGGATCTATGCGGCAAAGCAATTCGTCATCTCCGACACCGATGCACATCTTACCGTTCACCATAAAGGTGACGCCGCGAAACATCCGTTTCTCCTCTACGTCGGGTAAATGTTGGAGCGCAGTTCTAACTCGGTTCGTCAGTTGTTCGTTGTACGCCATGAGGAACCTCACTTGAGAATCATATTCCGATTGCGGACCGTTCGCTTCGCGCAAATTCGTATAACAACCGCGAATTATACGAGCGTTTCTTGAACCCGATTCTTCGAAAATTTAAGCGACATAATGTTGATTATCGGAAGAAGTCGATCCGTCTCAAAATACGAAAAAAGCCTTCCTTTTTGATCGTTCCTGTTTCTTCTACCGCACAATCTATCCGAGAAAAATCCTTTTCTCGGTGATTCCTTTCTCTACATTGGATAGGCTTTCCCATGTCCGTCAGAGTATTTTCCTCCAATGACCTATCCGAGTTGGCTCGGATCTTACAGGACTCGATTTCCGGAGAACTCGAACAAGAAAACGGATTGTACAGCCCCTTGGTGGTCATTCCGAACAAGAGCATGGAAACCTGGCTGTACTTGGAATTCGCGAAGCGGAAAGGCGTAGTCTTTAACCTTCGGTTTCTCTTTTTAGAAAAAGCGATCGAGGAATTATTGAAAAGAAAATACGGGTCCGACCCGGACTTTCAGGCCTTCGCTCGACCGGAAGAAAGAAAATTCCTCATTTACGAATACGTTCAAAACCACCCTGAATTTCTTTTGCGGTATCCTTCCTTACGATCCTACCTGATTCCTTCCGGTAGACAAAACATAGATCCGACCCGCTTATTCGAATTTTCCGGGAAGATCGCGAATTATTTTAAGGACTACGAACTGCACAGGCAAGACTGGATTCGGAATTGGCTGGGAGGAAAAACCGAATATTTACGATTGGGCGAACAGGATATCGAAGAGAAGATCGCCACCAAATCCCAGATGTTTTTTCTCCAGAAAGAACTGTACGCCGCGGTCGCAGCCTCTTCCAAAACTTTGGTTCAATATGCGATGCAAGCAGGAAACCGCAAACAAAGCCCGAGACCGGAAAACGGAAACCTAGAATCGAAAAAATTATATTTATTCGGTCTGTCCCAACTTTCCCAGACATATCTCGCTCTATTTAAGAAATTATTTCCGGAGCTATCTCTGGAAGCCTATCAATTCGGGCTCCCCCGGGATAGCGCCGGTACCGAAGAAAGCATATCTCTTCCTTGCCGCAGATGGGCATCTCCCTTCCGATCCTTATTTGCAAGTTGGAACTTAACGGGGGCTTCGATTCGGAATGTATCTTCCGTTAGAGAAAGGAAAGATAAAAGCGTTCTTACCTCTTTCCAAGAATACTTACTCGTTGGCCCGAATGCGCTTTCGGACCGTAAACACTCCGATGCTAGCCTTGTCATCCTGGAAGCTCCGGGAATCTTTCGGGAAGTGGAAGCGGTATTTCACATAATTCTTTCCAAGCTGGACGAAGATCCGACGTTGAACTTGACGGATATCGGAATCTTTTGTCCGAATTTATCCCAATACAGACCCGCTATCCAATCCGTCTTCGACGGGGGAATTCCCGCAAAATTGATAAACGAAAACGGATCCCCCGAATTTTCCGTTCGCACTCTGCCGTATACGATCCAAGACATCAGAGCGGGAGAAACCAGTCCGTTTTTAAACGGAATTCTATCCGTCTTTCCTTTGCTCTTAGGCAAACGTTCCAGGACGGAATTCTTTGCCTTATTCCGAAATTCCTGCTTCCAAAAAAAATGGGATATCTCCGCCGAAACGGTTCGCGAATGGGAGGAACTTTCCCGAGAGCTTTCGCTTTTTTTGGACGATTCCCAGGAAGGTCCTCCGCTTCCGTTTTCCTTCCGGAACGGATTTCTTCGCTTATCAATGGGAGAAGTTCTCCCTACCGTCGCGGAAGAAGAGACTTCCTTTTCCCCTTATTCCGCCTCCGATCGAAAAACCGTAGAACTATGGATCGGAACCTGGAAACGTTTGGAAGAAATGACGGACCGGGTCACGGAGGAATGCGGACGCTCCGAAATCGACCCGGACGGATGCTTGGATTCTTTTACCTCCTTTCTTCGCGAATTATTAGGTCCGACCGAAGATTCTCCCGAGGAAAATTCCATCGCATCCGAACTCTTTTCCAAATTCGGTTCCTTACGAGGAAAGGCATGGGATCCCGGAAATTTCGAGGATCGATTGCGATTTCTGGAAGTTTTCGTCCGGGAATCCTGCGAGGGAATTCCGATCCGTAAAGGAAAATATCTGACCGGAGGAATCACAGTCTCTTCCCTCCAACCGATGCGACCCATTCCGTTTCGGCATATTTTTCTGTTAGGCCTCGGAGAAGTCGAATTTCCCGGTTCCGAGGATCGCTCCGCTTTCAACTTAAGACACCTGTCTCCTAGAGACGGCGATGTCACGAATCGACAATTGAACGAATTATTGTTATATGAAACGGTTCTCTCTGCCAAAGAAAGCCTGAATCTCTCTTTCGTATCCGTGGATTCTAGTTCGGAGGAGGAAATGGCTCCTTCTCCGTCTATCCTGCAAATGGAACAAGTGCTGAGAGACTACGTTCTTCACCCGGAGGAAAGTACGCGCGTTCTTCTCCCTTTGAACAAACATAGCCGGCAATATTTCGAGCCGAGACCGGAAGGAAAGGATTTTCGGATCCGATACTTCGAAACCTACGATATTTCCTCTTCCGCCGCTTATGGATTCGAAAAAGATAAAGTAGAATATTCTAAAACATTTCTGGATTTTCGGAACCCTCGCTCGGTTGATCCGATAAGAAAACCGGACGTAAGATCGGAAACCGAAGCTGAGATTACGCTCGATTTGAAGGATTTGATCCGCTTCTGGCGCTCTCCTTTGCAACATTTCCTAAGGAGCCAATTCGGTCTGTTCGTAGAGGAGCAAAAGGAGGACAATCCCTCGAGCAGCGAACCCTTCCGATTGTCGGACCCGTTAAGAATATTAACGAAGTCATGGGAGCTTTTTTTCAAAGCCCTTTCGGAGAAATCGGTTCCGAAAGATTCCTTGGAATTGTTTCGGGAATCCCGGGAAAAAGCGATCTCCGCCTTCGGAAAGAAAGGATTTTTGCCTAGAGGCAAATACGGTCGGGTGGAAGAGATTCTTCTTTCGGAAAGATTCGAACGTTCTTGGAGCAAAATTTCTCCCTTACTGGAAGACAGAGATTTTTACGAAGCGATTTCTTTCGGAGAATCCACAAAGCAAGGTAGAATTCTGACGCTTCCGACACCGACACTTACTCTAAAGAACGGCTCTCGCATCCGATTTACCGGACTCAAGGAGTCGATCTTTCTCTCTCCAGAAATGCGGAGTATTGTCCTAGTATATCCCAACTCCAAGAAAAAATTAAAGAATGGAATCGAGCCGTTTCTGATCCAATCGATTTTGGATCTCGTACGAACGGAACATTCCCCGAAAACCGTATCCGTCCTTTTCGGATATACGGCCAGAGACGGAGCTCCTGAAATTTTGGAATTCGAGGAAAACGGTTCCGAGAGGACGGAATTTTTAAAGTATCTAACGGAGGAATATCTCGGTGCCGAGAGACCTCTCCTCTCCCCCGATTTTTGGGAGGATTTTCCTCTAAGAAAATCGGGAACTCTTTTCGATTCCGGCGGAAAGGAGAAAGAAGAACTCGGGCGGGAATTCCTCCAATGGGTACACGAATCCTTGGAATACGAACTTTCGGATTACGTCCCGGCAACTCTCCGTCTCCTCCCCTCCCCGAAACGCTTAGTCCCGACGAACGCATTCGAATTGTCCGAGAAATTATACGATCCTGTTTTTAGAGGGTTGTTTTCATGAATCGGAATTCTCCTGGTCTTCCTCCCTCTTACGCGGACCATATAGATCTTTCCAAACACGGATTTATAGGCGCCTCAGCCGGAACGGGGAAGACCCATACGATCGTCTATTTAGTATTAAAAATTCTGCATACGTATTTTCTTTCCTCCGGCTCGGATGAACCCGAAAGAGGAATAGAATCCGTACTCGTGCTGACCTATACCGAAAAAGCAGCTTCAGAACTCCGCTCCCGTATCAGACACGGAATCAAGGACAGGATTCGGGTTTTGGAAGCGGGTCTTTCTGCGGACCCGGATCTAGAGTTGGAAAGAAAATATTTCCTAGGGCAATTAGGTCGTCTGGACCAGGCGACCATCTCCACGATACACGGATTTTGCAATAAGATTCTGAAGGAATATTCCCTGGAAACGGGGACTCCATCCGACCCGAAATTGGTTCCGGAAGAAGAACCATTGCGCCGTCTCTTGGATTCCCATCTTCGCTCGGAATTTACGGAAGAACTCCCTGCGGAAAGTCTGGTATTGACCCTATTGGAACTGAGAAGATCTTTCGACAACGGATTTACCGGAGATACCTGGGAGAGCTTTCTTGCGGAAATAGCGGGTAAAAAAGAAGTCTCTCCGGATTCCACATTTTTCCTTCCGGATCCTTTTTCCGGATCCTTTCCGGATCAGGAGAAGATCCGGAGCGTTTTTCGATCGTTAAACGAAGAATACCACAGACTCAAAGAAAGCCAGGCGCCCGTGCTGAAATCCTTGCACGCAAGTACGAGAAAGGCCCTAGCGGAAAGACAAACTGTCTTCGAATCCGTAATGGAAAACGCGATGATGGCGTTAGATCCTTTTCAAGAAGAGGAGCTCACGAGGGCGATTCTAGAAATCGGCCGCCTCAAGAGAAAAGATTCCGGGATCGGAAGCGTACTGCTCTCCGATGAGGAATTGACGAAAGCAGGACCCGATCCGGCCGTCGCAAAATACCGGAATTGTCGTGAAGGGGTAAGGAAAAGCCTGACCCCTCTGGAAAATCTAGCGGCCTTGTTCGTCGTAAAAATCGCCGAAAAGATCGTAAAGGAAACTCCCTTCGAAAAAAACGGAAGCGGGGAAATCACTTATAACGATATGATCCGAAATCTTGCCAGATCCGTTTCGGATAACCCTGACTTATTAAGCGAACTCAGAAGAAGATTCGATTATGCGATCGTGGATGAATTTCAGGATACGGACTGGAGCCAATTTTCGATTTTTAAAACCGTGTTCCTGGAGGAAAATTCGAATAGAAACCGTTTGTTCCTGATCGGAGATCCAAAGCAGGCGATTTACGGATTCCGAGGAGCGGACATAGGAACATATCTGGCTGCGAGGGCTTATATGGATCAAGGAGGAGCTTTTTCCTCCGTCTCCGCGGTGTATCCGGAGTTGGACACGAACCGCAGGTCTCTGCCCGAATTGGTCGCCTCTTACAACGACCTATTTTCTTCCGGAGGGGAAACTTGGTTTCCGATCTCTGAACCCGGATTCGAGCCTATCCGTTATTCGAAAGTACAAGCAGCGTACGAAGGCGGAAAAGCGGTTTTGTACTCGGACAAAAGCGGGAGGGGAGCTCTTAACGCGTTCTCTCTTCCGGTCGGATCGAATAAACAAGGATTGAGAGAGCCCTACGCGAAGTTCGTCGTTTCGGAAATTTTACATCTCGTTTCACCGGAAGCGGAAATTTTTATCCGAAAGGAAAAACACAACAAGCAACCCTATTCGGGCAAAGTGGAATTCGGAGATATCGCGATTCTTATACGAAACCAAGAGGATTCAAGAGAGCTGGAGAATTATCTTAAGATCGCGGGAATTCCCTATTCGAATATCCGCAAAAGAGGACTCTTTTCCTCTAACGAGGCCTTTCGTTGCAGGCAGATTTTATCCTGTATAGAAGACGAAGGGTTACCTGATTCTTTTTACAAACTTTTACTTTCGGATCTGTTCGAGATCTCTCCGGATCGTCTGCATCTTTATGCCGAATATTCCCTGGAATCGGAAGAAAAAAGACGCATCGAATCTTGGAGAAGATTCGCACGAAAAAAGGACTTCCCTGCCTTATTCCGCTCCCTGACTACGGAAAGTCTTTTGGCGAGACCTAGAGATTCCGAATTGACTCTGGAATGGGAAAGAAGGATCGCGAATTTCAAGCAGATCTTTTCTCTGCTAACGGAAAAGGCTTCCGAAAACGATCTTTCCCTTCGGGAGATCCTAGATTGGTTGGACACCAAGATTTCCGCGGAAGCGAGCGCGGAAAAGGACGAATCCTTGTCTCGGGAAACGGAAGAGGATAGGGTCAAAATCCTGACCATACATTCCAGCAAAGGTTTGGAATTTCCGTTCGTATTCCTGATAGGTGGGTTCTCCGGTTGGTCCCTTTCACAAAAGAAATATTACGAATACAGGGAAACGGTTTCCGCAAACGCTACAGAACCGAAAAGTCGTAAGATTCTCGATCTCACCAAGGGGCATCCGGAAAAATATCTGACTTATCTAAAGAACGAAGACAAACGGTTGTACTATGTTGCTGTCACTCGGGCCATGTACAAATTCTACTTCCCTCTGCTTTCCGAACCGTCCTCGGATCGCCCTCTGGAATTATTCCGTTCCTCCTTTGAAAAGACGGCGGAGCATCCTTCTACTACCTCTCATATTTCTAAAATCTTTTGGAACGAGGAACAGAGAAAGTATTCAGCGGAGATCCTTTCCGGTCTCCCCTCGGAAAAAAGGACGTTGCTAGAGTTGCAGCCCCCCGCTTCCGAGCAGGAACCTGCGAGAAGTCCTCTCCTCTGGCCCCGAAACTGCGAACATAGAAGGATCCGTTTGGAAAGTTATTCTTCCTTGGATCGGTTTTTAAATCCTCCCGAAATCAAATTCGGACCGGAGTCGGAACTCTTCCGAACGGATGAGGAAATTCCCCTCTCCTTCCCATCGGAAGAACTTCCGTCCTCGAACCGAATGGGAAATCTTCTGCACCAGCTTTTAGAGAGGCTTGAATTTTCCTCTTTTTTCCGTTCCGACCTAGGCGAACAGAATATCTCGGAGGTGAAAAAATTACTGAGGGAATACGGATTCGGAAAGGACGAAGAAGAAAGAAATATCTTCGCCGAAAAGATTTTATCGATGCTCCGGAACACTCTTCGTTCTCCCCTTCCCCAAATTCCTAGCTTGGATTGCCTTGCGGCCTTATCTTCATCCGAAAGAAAGCACGAGGTGGATTTCTTTCTCAAACTTTCGACGGGCCGGTCCGAAAAGGAGGAATTCCTAAACGGAACCGTGGATATGATCTTTTTTTCGGAGGGCAAGTACTGGATTGTAGACTGGAAATCCAATCGTCTGGAAGGCTCCTCTTACTCCGAAGCGGATCTGACAAGAAAGGTGGAGGAAGTCTATTCGCTCCAATTGGCACTTTATTCTCTAGTGTTAAACGAATGGTTGCAAGCCAGATTCGGAGCCGAATACGATCGGAATCTACTCGGCGGCATGTATTTCCTCTTTTTGAGGGGGATGGATCCGAATCGTTCTAGTTCGGGAATTTTCTTCCAAAAAATCGATCCGGAATTCGTCGAAATTTCCAGACGTACCGTTCTTGATGCTTTAGATCGGAAACATTCGGAAAAAGGAATACAGCTATGACCGAGGAAATCGGAGCCGCCGACCCGGAATATATCCGATTTCTGACTTCGGAGATGCATAGAGTTCTTCCGGAAACCGAGCAGGGGGATCTTTTCCAACGGAATTCCCTTCTCTTAACCGCATTGCGAACGGGAAGTTTGGGAATCCCCGAACCCCGGGATTCTCTTTCGGACAAGGACAATCCTTTCTTTCGATCCAGAAACGGAGTCCTATATTTTCGTAAAACCTTCGATGCCTTGACCTCGTCCGAGGAAATTTTCCGAAGCCTATTAAACAGGAATCTACCGGAGAGTCAAAAAAAGCAAATCCCCGAAGTTCTGAAGGAAATTACGGAACGCTCCCCTCTAGTATTGCGGAGAGAGAGTTTGGAAACCGTTCTTTGTGGGGAAGGAGAACAGAGGGAAGCTTTGGAAGCCGCTCTCCATTCTCCTTTTTTCGTGCTTACGGGAGGCCCCGGTACCGGAAAAACCACGGTGGTTACGAGCTTGTTGCGGGCGCTGGTCCGTTTGGGATATGATCCTGTTCGGATCGGATTGGCGGCTCCCACCGGCAGGGCCGCGCAAAGATTGAAAGAATCTTTGGAGAACACTCTGAAGCTAGGAACCGGTACGGATCCGATGGATCTGAAATTGTACAATCTAACCACGGCAACCTTGCATCGGTTATTAAGATTCGATCCCAAAACCAGGAGCTACAAGTACGGAAAGGACTTCCGTCTTCCGTACGAAGTGGTCGTGGTGGACGAAGTTTCTATGGTGGATTTGGATCTGATGCATTCCCTTTTACTCTCCTTACCGGATGCAAAACAGGATCGATTTCGGATCGTCCTGCTCGGAGACGCGGACCAACTTCCGAGCGTAGAAGCGGGCGCCGTCCTTTCCGATCTGGCGGAATGTATTTCCCGTTCCGAGAATTTCTACAAACTAAGGACGGGACGTAGGCAAACGGGAAACGCTTCGGCGATTTTCGACGCGGCACGGAAATGCATTTCGAACGATGCCGACCCGGATTCCCTTTTAAAAGCGACTTTTTCCGTCCAACCTTCCCCATCGTTAAGCGAAGTACAGGAAAGGACGATCCGAGATGGCTTTTACCGGAGCAAAATCGATCTAAAAAAGGATCGCATCCGTTTTTTAAGCGATTACGTGGAGAAATGCCTACTCCCCGGATTTTCTTCCTTGGAAAAAATCCGTTCCGATCCGAAGCGATTGGCAGAATTTCTCAGAACCGATCTGAATCATACGCGAATCCTGACGATTTTAAGACAAGGAGAATTTGGAAGCGAAGGGATTAACAGGGATATCATCCGCCTACTTTTGAAACAAACGAAGATGCGCACGATTCATTTGGGTACTCGGATCTATTTTCCGGGACTTCCTATTTTGATCGTAAAGAACGACCGTTCTAGAGGTCTTTTTAACGGAGACACCGGACTTGTCCTGGAGTTCGAAACGATTACTGGGGAAACCGAGATGCGTGCCGTTTTCTTTCTGGACGGAACTATCCGGGACTTTGCTTTGGATACCTTGCCTCCCCACGAACCTGCGTTCGCGATTACGGTGCATAAATCCCAAGGTTCCGAATACGATCATGTATTTATTCTATATCCGCCGGATCCTTCCGCCGAAACGGAATCCCCGAACGAATTATTGCGCAAAGAGATCCTGTACACCGCGTTAACGAGGGCAAAACGAAAAGCGATCTTACTGGCCGAAGACAAAAACCTTTCCGTCTCGCTGAAAAGGAAATCGGAAAGACTCACCGGATTCCGGATTTAAATTTCCTTACTTGTGGTCTCTGGTATAAACTCCGTCCCAATTTGCGGGAGGAGGGTTCTTGGAGTATTCTTTGCAGCGATCAATCAACAAATGTACAGATTTGTCGTTTTGCTTCTTTACGGTTTCCGATTCCTGAAAACAACGAACTGCTTTGTCCCAACGTCTTTCCAAATACTGAGAGATTCCCTCTTCGTACAAAGCGATGGATTCCCGGATCGAAGTCGGAATAGATGTATTCTTTTCCGCGATCGCTTCGTACAATACGACGGGTTCCGTCTTCCCCTTGACCCTCACTAGATCCAATTTGCGGGTGAGAATGGAATCCTTGATTTCTCCGTATACGGCATCGGAGACTAGAATGGACACTCCGTAATCCTTGCCTGCCGCTTCGAGGCGCGCAGCCAAGTTGACCGTATCGCCCATCATCGTGTAGGAAGCGAGTGCATCGGTTCCCATAAACCCGACTTTCGCCAATCCGGTGTTCAAGCCGATCCTAATTTGCATCGCCCTGGCTTCGGGAATATATCTATGATCTTTTTCCCAGGATTTGCGAAGTTCCTCCAATTTCGCCAGCATCTTCAAAGAGGCACGAGTCGCCTTTAGACAATGTTGCTCCACTTCCACCGGCGCGTTAAAAATACCCACGATCGCGTCCCCGATATACTTGTCCAAGACGCCTTCGTGATCCTTTAAGATCAGGGTCATGGCGGACAGGTATTCGTTCAAAAGTTCCGCCAACTCCACGGAGCTCAATTTTTCGCTGATGGCGGAGAAACCGGCCACGTCGGAAAAAAACGCGGTGACCCTTTTTTCCGTTCCTCTTTTTAAGGCCGCGAGATCCTTCATGGCTTCGCCGATCACGACCGGGTCGATCATACTTCCCAAAATACCTTTGATCTTTTCCCGCTCGCGTAAACCTCCCACCATGTGATTTAAAGCCACGGAGAGATTTCCGAATTCGTCGTTTCCTCCGGGTTCGAACTCGACGTTCAAGTCTCCCCCTCCGACTTCCTCCGCATCTCGGATCAATCTTTTGATTCTCTGTACTACGATTCCGGAAATAAAAATGGCCAAAAAGATGGAAAAACCGCAAATTCCGAGTGCGGACAAGACCGCGCGATCCCGGTTGTTTCGGATGGATTTCAAACCTTCGGTTCTATCCACAATCGTTCGGATCAGTCCGGAAAAGTTCGAACTTAGTACGATCGTGGGAACGTCGTCGCCTTCGCCCGATAGAAGCGGGACCGTATCCAATTTCCAGAGGATTTGTTCCGCTTCCGTACGACTGTTTCCGATGATACCGTCCGGAAATAAGGCTTTCAATTTCGCGGTAGGAGTTTCGCTCTCCCCGGAATAGATCCACTGACGGAGATTGGCCCACCGCTCCCGAAAAATACGGCTTTCCTCTTCCGATCGGAGGGATCTTTCGTAATCCGATCCGTCGGGACGAAAACGCAAGAGGACCAAGTCCTCCAAAGCGGAGTCTCTGATCGATCCTAGCGCCTCCACCCGTGACTGTTCCTCCTCTTTCGGAGGATGATTCCTTTTGTATGTGGCGAAAAGAAGATCCCGTTTTCGTATTAGAGATTCGTAATTCTCATATTGTTTGCGGAATTCTTTGTCCTTAAACGGAGGAACGGGCGGTTTCTTTTCCCGTAATTCCTTTAATCTAGTCGATAACAAAGGAGGAATCTTGTTAAGATCTACAAGAATCGCCCTTTCCTCCGAAAGATAGGAACTCCAGGCTCCGAGTTGATTCCGGGACGCCTCCACCAATTTGGCTCTTTCGGTGGAAGCAGGATTCCGAAAATGAGGGGAATACAATGCCTGCAATTCCAAACCGGTATGTTGGAAAGAGTCGGGGGGAATCTCTCCCGTAACTCCCACCTTTTCCACCAACGTATTCAAGGAACGTTTTAAGCCTTCCTCCAAACTGGAATCGAAGGAAATTTCGTTTAACGGGGATTCCGGATCGAAGATACGGGTATCCAAAGTAGGCTCGGAGTCCTGCCCGGGAAGAATTCCGGAAAGAGGAAAAGTCTGGATTCGGAATCTTCCCGTATCCAATCCCAAGTCCTTGATTTTTTTTCGACGCGAATCCGCGAGCAATTGGACGATTTTAGAGTCCATCGCGGACCTTCTCTTACGAGCGAGAAGGGATTTTTCTCGGACGTCTTCCTCCAAGGCCGAGAGTTCCGTTGCGTCCATTTTTTCCCGATTTTCTTTTACCTCGTACAATCGTTTGCGCAATAAGGAAGCGTCCCTTTCCGCAAAGACCACTTGCTTCGCCAAATGTTGGAGTTGGGAAAATTCCCGTTCTCCGACCGGCTCATGACCTCCGTTCTGTTGCAACTGCGCCTTGACGTTCTTTTCCAGAACTTCGATGTCTCCCTTAGACAAATATTCCGAATAATACGTGTCCAAGGTTTTTCGAATTTTATTTTTTCCTAAAGCTCCAAAAAGACTGGTCTTGATCCCGAAAAAGGAGACCTTTTTTTCCTGGACCAAAGTCTTGGTGGTTCTATATTTCTTTAAGGCCTCGGTTTGTTTGCTGACCCTATCCCGGAACTCTTCGATACGGATCAGACTCTGGGAAATATTGTCCAACTCCAAGACCAAGGAGGAGATGTATCTCCTGGAAATGGCCGCCTCTCTCTCGTAGCTATCCGTCAAAATCTCGGTTTGCTGCTTCACGTAAATCACCGAGAGAATGAAAATCGTCAGTACGATCAGACTCCCCGTAAATAAGGCGAGTTTTGCCCGGATCCCGGAATAAAAAAGGCGAAGGATTCCCGTGAAGCCGGAACGAATACGATTTAAAAAACTCGGATTAGAAGAGGGCGAGGTCTCTTTCATATTAAAAAAAGACCCTTCCGGCGCTTTTGTGGCAAGCACTATCTTCGGAAATTTCTTTACCGGAGGAGTTCGGGCGCATTCTTCGCGCGGTTAAAACAGTTTTTCGAAACTAGCCGTTCTGTAATCCGCGGTCAGATAAAAAGTATGGGAACAAGCCGGGCAGCGATAATTCCCTTTTCCTTGCACTCTCAAAGTCTGGAAGCAGATCGGACATGCTACGAATCCGGGAGATGCCGTTTCCTTTGCATCCGATTCCCGGTTTAAAAAGGACTTGGCGTCTTCTCTGGAGGAGAACGTCGGAATTTCTTTTGCCAAACCGGAGAGTTTCCATTCTTCGCCTAAACCTTGTACTAGATTGCATACGGCAAATTTTGATTCCGAATGACTGGTCGCAGCCTCTCGGATCAGGTCGAGTGCCCCCAGTTCCCAATCTCCGATGCCCGATGCATCCAAAAGAATCTTATAGGGTTCCGAGGATAATACCTGCCCTATCTTTTCCCGAAATGCCGCCCCCAGCTGCAAGTCAAGTTTCCCTTCCAGGTTGACGATTAATTCTTTCACGGATCTACACGGGAGATTCGTTTAGATTCTCGATTTCCGCAACCGAAAAAACCCAAAAAGATTGGACTTTTAGCATTTAAAGATATTTTTTTCCTTAATGGAACATTGGAACCGCCGGACCTTGATCTTTCCTTTGGATCTCTGCTTTATGGTCCTGTCCTACTTTTTGGCCCACTTGATTCGATTCGAATCTCTCTCCTTTCTCCAAAGAACGGATACCTTTTTGATTCCTTTGGTGATCGTAGTCGCCTGTCGTTCCGTCGTTTTTCTGTTTTCCAATATCTATCGTTCCATCTGGGCTTATGCGTCCATACATGATCTTTTAGAAATCATTAAAATAACCGTACTGTCCTCCTTCATCGCCACGACAGTTCTACTATTTTATAACCGATTCGATCAGATGTCCCGGATGGTTCCGGTACTCGATACGATTCTTCTTCTCAGCTTTCTTTGTCTTCGAAGTCTTTCCTGGAGAATTTTTCGGGACCAGTACATCATTCGCAAAACGAGAGAGCATGGAGCTCCTACGCTGATCTTAGGCGCCGGAAAAATGGGAGCTTCCCTACTCTCGGAATTCCGCCGGCATAGCGAACTGAAATTGAATCCAGTCGGCTTTTTGGACGACGACGAAAGTAAAATCGGCGCTTTGATCCAGGGTGTTCCCATTCTCGGAAATATTTCCAAGGCGGAAGACACCATCCGTAAATTAGGGATCAAACAGGTTATCATAGCGATCAAAAACCCGGACGGAAAATTGATCGGAAAATTGCTCAAGACGTTCGAGTCCACCGAGGTAGGCTTTAAGATTCTTCCTTCCATCGGCTCCCTCCTCTTCGACTCTCCTAAGATCCAGCAACTCCGCGAGATTCGGGTGGAAGACCTACTCGGACGACCCGTCGTGGATTTGGAAATCGAATCCATTCGTTCTTATATCCGAGGCAAATCCATCCTAGTAACGGGCGCGGGAGGTTCGATCGGGAGCGAGATCTGCAGACAGGTCGCGGTCTTCCAACCTTCGAAACTCATTCTGGTAGATTCTTCGGAAACTCCTCTCTATGAGATCGATTACGAGCTTAGAAAAATCTTTCCGGATTCCGAAATCGAATTCTTTCCCGTGGTCGCGGACGTGAAGAATCTTTCCAGAGTCAGCTCCGTGTTCGAAGCGCATTCCCCCGAAGTGGTCTTCCATTCGGCCGCTTACAAGCACGTACCAATGATGGAAACCAATCCCTGCGAAGCGGTCTTGAACAACGTTCTGGGGACCAAGAATGTGGCGGATATTTCCCGTCTGTCGGGAGTAGAACGCTTCGTTCTGATTTCCACGGACAAAGCGGTAAACCCGGTGAATATCATGGGAGCTTCCAAACGCGTAGCGGAATTGTACATCCAGCATGTATCCCGAGAAACCCGTACGAAATTCATCACGGTCCGATTCGGAAACGTGTTGGGCTCGAACGGATCGGTGATTCCTAGGTTCCGAGAACAGATCCAAAACGGCGGACCGGTCACGGTGACTCATCCGGAAGTCATACGTTATTTTATGACGATTCCGGAAGCGACGCAGTTGGTCCTCCAGGCGGGATCCATGGGAGAACGAGGAGAAATTTTCCTTCTGGAAATGGGAGAACCCGTTCGAATCCTCAGTCTAGCGGAGGAGATGATCCGACTTTCCGGACTTCGTCCTTACATAGATATTCCGATCGAATTCACGGGTTTGAGACCTGGGGAAAAATTGTTCGAAGAACTGCTGTTAGATCTAGAAGGCATCAAAAAAACCCACCACCCGAAAATCAGGATTGCAGCGCCCTTGGAAGACAATGATATTAGCAGCTTCCAAGCACGTTTCCAAGCCCTATTGAATGCCGCACGCTCCAACCAGGAAAAGGAAATCTTTTTGAGATTCAAGGAGCTCGTACCGGAATATAAGATTCATAAGGATTATATCACGGAAGAGGAAGCCAGGATCATAGGAAAGAATGGATCATAACCCAGAAGATAGCACGGTCCTCCGCGAGTTCAAAAAACAGCTCTTCTCCCTCTATTGGGAGAGATTCGGGACGTTCTACTTGCACGCGATGCCTCACCCAGATCTGAAGATAGGCAAACGTGGATTGATCGGAGACGAACCGGAATCCGGGATCATATTGGTCATCGGACCTAGAGCCACTCGGGACATCCGAATCGAGCAGGATTGGGTTTATGCGGAACTCCAATTCGGGTACACTTGGGAAGAGGTTTTTATCCCTTGGGATAGCGTATTCCGTTACTTCGACAAATCCCAACAAACCGTCTCTCAAATGAGAATCTTTTTGGGGAAATTGGAAGATCGTCGTTCCGCAGAAGACGAGCAAAATTCCGGAACACCCTCTTCGGAACTTCCGCAAGAAGAGGGGAACGAATCGAAATCGAAAGGGAAAAAACGCAAAGACAACGTCATCGAAGTGGATTTCGGGAGTAAGAACAAAAAATGAGCAAACACAATTGGTTCGTGCCGGGGGATCTGGACGGTTTCTTCGGCTTGATGATCGATAACCTAATCCAAATTCTCGTTTTAGTCACTCTTTGCATGGGTCCCTGCGGAATGCCCCAAGAGTTCGTCTTCCGTGTTGTGATTCCCGGCGCTGCCGTGTCCCTTTTGTTGGGGAATGTATTCTATGCTTGGCAGGCCAGGCAACTGGCCAAATCGGAAGGGAGAAGCGACGTTACCGCACTTCCCTACGGGATCAATACGGTTTCTTTGTTCGCCTTCGTATTCTTCGTCATGTTCCCCGTTTACTTGAAGACGGGAAGTTACAAGGCCGCTTGGGCAATGGGATTGCTGGCCAGTTTTCTCTCCGGATTGATCGAAATGTCGGGGGCCTTTGTAGCGGAGAGAGTGCGCAAGGCGACTCCCAGAGCCGCCCTTCTTTCCGCTCTCGCCGGAATCGCGCTCACGTTTATCTCTATGGATTTTCTGATCCGTACGTTTCAGAATCCGCTGGTCGCATTCGTTCCCTTCGGGATCATATTGTTGCAATACTTCGGAAGAGTCGTATTCCCCTTTAAAATTCCGGGGGGGTTGATTTCGGTGATCGCCGGAACCTTGCTCGCTTGGTATTCTCCTTATTTTTCCGGAAAAGCGATCATGGATGCGGATGCACTCCAGTCTTCCTTCCGAGTCGGATTGTACCTTCCCGTATGGAGTGCCGGAGAAATCTTTTCCTTATTTTCGGGAGCGGACATTCGGGAATATCTTTCCGTGATCCTTCCTATGGGAATTTTCAACGTAATCGGTTCCTTGCAGAACATAGAATCCGCAGAAGCCGCCGGGGACAAATTCAATACCAGAAATTCCTTATTGGTGAACGGACTCGGAACCGTGGCCGGAGCCTTTTTCGGATCCCCTTTTCCGACTACGATTTACATCGGTCATCCGGGTTGGAAAGCATTGGGCGCTAGGGCGGGTTATTCGACTCTGAACGGAATCTTTATGACCTTGGCCGCCTTCTTCGGATTGATGGGCTTTCTTTCCAAATTGATTCCGATCGAGGCGGGCATGGCAATCGTACTCTGGATCGGAATCGTCATCGGCTCCCAGGCCTTCGAAGCCACACCGACTAGACATGCTCCGGCCGTAGTGATCGGACTCCTCCCCGCTCTCGCCGGCTGGGGAGTGCTGTTGATCCAAAGTACGTTCAATTACGTAGACCCGATTTTAACGAAGGCCATCGAAGGAACGGCTGCCGCTTCCCAAACCCAGAATCTCTGGCTTTCTCTCGTTCCTCCCAACCAACCGATTTTTCCGTACCCGTTGGAAGGCCTCTTAAGCCTTTCCCAAGGTTTCTTACTCTCTTCTATGGTATGGGCTGCAATCGCTACCTTCGTCATCGATCGGGATTTTAAAAAGGCGATCCTTGCCAGCTTGACCGGAGTATTGCTTTCGGCGACCGGATTTATCCACGCTTATTCCCTGCGCGGAAACGCGATTTTGACGCCTTTCGAACCGAATTTCGGCCCGTTTGCTAAGGGGTATCTGCTTCTGGCAGCGCTTTTTCTGTTAGCTTCTTTTCTGAGAAAGGAACCGAGAACAGTCTAATATGAAACCGGGAAGGAACACCCGAGGGAACTTTGGATCCCGAATGTTTCTATAGATAAGGAGAAAAACTCACCTATGTGGATGATTCGTAGAATCGGATTGTTTGCGATTACAAACCTGGCCGTCGTCTTTACGATCGCATTTTTGATCAGGATCACCGGCCTCGCCGGCTACTTGGAGAAATCCGGGATTTCGTACGGGGGATTGCTTCTATTCTGCACGGTTTGGGGGATGGGAGGAGCTTTTATTTCCCTGATGATTTCCAAATTCACCGCCAAGATGGCGATGGGAGTGGAGATCATAGATCCGAACACGGCCTCAGGATGGCAGAGAGACCTAGTCGCCAGAGTCAAAAGATTGGCCGACGCCGCAGGACTTCCCATGCCGGAAGTAGGATATTACCAATCTCCGGAAGTCAACGCGTTCGCGACGGGTCCCGGTAGATCCAGTGCCTTGGTCTGCGTTTCCACCGGACTATTGAACGGAATGGATAGCGGAGAAATCGACGGAGTACTCGGTCACGAATTGTCCCACGTCGCCAACGGCGATATGGTAACCATGACCTTGGTACAAGGTGTGGTGAATTCTTTCGTGTTCTTCTTCGCATGGATCGTAAGTACTCTTATCGCCTCTCAATTGAGTCGGAACGACGAAAGAGACGGAGGTGGAGGCTATTTTATGCGCTTTATGATCCAGCAAGTTCTGGTCATGGTCTTCGGCCTACTCGGTTCCATCGTGGTCGCCTACGTTTCAAGAGCCAGAGAATATAGAGCCGATGCCGGCGGAGCGAGATTGGCGGGACGGAGCAATATGATCGCGGCATTGGAACGATTGAAAGCCGGATTTACTATGGATCCGGTGGACCAAAGAGGAGAATCCATCGCCACTCTTAAGATCTCGAACCGAGCAGGAGGACTGGCTTCTCTATTTGCCACCCATCCTCCTCTAGACGAAAGGATCGCCGCCTTACGGGCAAAAGCGTATTAAAACCGAATGGGAGCCGCTCTTAAATCAGGGCGGCTTCCAAAAAAGAATTGTTCCCGCGCTTCCGAAGATTGGAATAGGACTTCGAGCCTATGTCCGTCGTTAAATCAAAAATCCGAACCATTCCAGATTATCCGAAGAAGGGTATCCTTTTTCGAGACATTACCTCTTTGTTACTCGATCCGGAAGGCTTGGCGCTTACGATCGGTACGTTTGTGGACCGGTATACCGGTAAAGGAATCACGAAAGTGGCCGGAATCGAAGCAAGGGGTTTTATCGTCGGGGCTCCGGTAGCATTTCAATTGGGCGCCGGATTCATTCCGATCCGAAAAAAAGGAAAACTTCCCGCGGAGACCGTAACGGAAGAATACGATCTGGAATACGGAAAAGACGTTATCGAGATCCATAAGGATTCCATCACTCCGGGAGACAGGATTCTTTTGATGGACGACCTGATCGCGACGGGAGGTACCATGCTCGCCGCTGCCAGATTATTGAGACGCCTAGGAGCCGAAGTGGCGGAAGCGGGAGTGATCATAGACTTGCCCGATTTGGGTGGAGCCTCCAAACTAAAAAGGGATTTGGGAATAGAAGTCTATTCCATCTGCGAATTCGAGGGCCATTGACGCTCGATGTCTGCTCTGAAAAAACTTTCCCTAGGGATTCTTATCTTTCTCATTTCCGTCCCCGCAACCGCGGAGGAAAAAACGGATTTCGACGGAATCCGAAAAGCCGTAGTTCAGATTAAAGTCTATTCCCAGGCGATCAATCCGTATTCCCCTTGGACCACGGACGGGGTCCGGGCCGGCTCCGGAACCGGATTCCTGATCGGAAACAAGCGGATTCTTACGAATGCACACGTGGTATCCAACGCGAAATTTATCCAAGTGCAAAGATACGACCAGACGGAATGGTATAGAGTCAAGATTCTCTTCATCGCCCACGATTGTGACCTCGCTATTTTGGAAGCGGAGGACGGAACGTTTTATAAGGACTCCCGGGATCTAGAACTCGGAGGAATTCCGGAATTGAACTCTCCTTTGATTGTGGTAGGATATCCGATCGGAGGGAATAAGGTCTCCGTCACCCGAGGAATCGTTTCCAGAAAGGAACAATCGGAATATTCCCACTCTTCGGTAGACAGCCATTTGGTACTCCAAGTGGACGCCGCCATCAACCCCGGGAATTCCGGGGGGCCTGCAATCCAGGGAGACAAGGCTGTCGGAGTCGCGTTTCAAGTGGCGACAAAGGGAGAAAACATAGGCTATCTCATCCCTACGAACGTAATCCGACATTTCCTCACGGACATAGAGGACGGAAGTTACGACGGTTACGTCGAACTCGGAATCAGTTTTTTGAATTCGTTTAACACCTCGCTTAGAAAAGCGAAAGGAATTCCTGACGGGCTGGAAGGAGTGTTCGTCACAAGGATCCTCCCCCACGGCTCGGCGGACGGATATTTGAAGGAAGGGGATTATCTTACGGAAATCGACGGAAGCCCGATCGGCCGAAACGGGACCACCACTCTCGACAAGGACGCGAGGGTGGATTTTACGGAGAACGTGGACAATAAACACGCGGGAGACAAGATCAGATTTAAGGTTTTCCGTGAGGGGAAATTTATGGACATCTCCTTCGAGGCGAAGAGAATGCCCGACTTCGATTTCATGCGGAACAGATACGATGCACCGTACGATTATGCGATGATCGGAGGTCTTCTCTTTCAGGAAATGTCCCAGGATTTGCTCGCGACTTGGAGCCGTGCGGGAAATACTTCCGGAGGGAGCCAATTCCTCTACCGATACAAATATTTTATTCCGGACGGAATCAACAGATCCAAAAAGGCGGACGTGGTTCTGTACAGAAAACTGGCGCATCCGGTAAATTCTTCCTCCGATTATTTTTTAAATCTGGTCATCGAGTCGGTCAACGGTTCTCCCGTGAACAGTCTTGCGGATTTGAAATCCGCTTTGGCCAAAGCGAAAGATCGGTATCTAAGATTGAAATTCCTGGATGTGGAACTCCCCCTGATTCTGGATCGCTCGGAAGCGGAAGCCGCCGACAAACAGATCCGCTCCACATACGGATTGGAGTGATTCTTTGAAATTACGCATTCTATTCCTCTCATTCCTTCTCGTCTTTACCGTTTCCTCGACCGAATCCAAAAACGGAAAACCGTCCAAGTCCCCGGTGAAAAAAAACTCCGAGATGAAAGGTTCCGGAACAGTCTCTAACCGGTCCGACAACGGTTTCGAAAAAAGCATCGTTCAAATCAAGGTCTCCTTCCAAGAACCGGATTACATTTCTCCTTGGAAAAAAAAGAATCCCCGGGTTCGAAGAGGAGTCGGGATAGTAGTAAACGGAAATCGCATTTTAGTTCCCGCGCAGATCCTGCAGTATTCCACTTTGGTGGAGGTCAAAAAATTCTCCTCTTATACGGAAACCAAAGCGGAGATCTCGCGTACCGATTCGGAAACGAACCTCGCGTTATTGACCGTAGAGGAAAAAGGTTTCTTCGAAGACTTAAAGCCCCTGGAATTCCAGCAAAAAATCGTCTACCCTCAGCAGATCGCAATTTATCAATTGGATAATTCCGGATCTATACAAAGTGCGAGCGGAGCCTTGCTCAGTCTGGATCTGGACCTTTATCCTCAGGGCCAAATCGAGCTGCCGATCTTGGATGTGAATTCCGCAGAAACTCTGAACGGAAACGGGGAAGTGATCGTTTCGGAAGGAAAAGCCGCAGGCATTCTATTCGATTTTACCGGAGATAAGAACGCAGGTAGAGCCATTCCTTCCTTTTTGATCCGTAAATTTTTAGGACTTTCCGGGAAATCGGATCGGATCGCATACAAGGGATTCCGTCATCGCCCTGTCACGGATTCCGCTACAAAAGAATTCTACGGAATCTCAGGTAAAAACGAAGGAATCCTAGTAGCGGAAGTACTCCCCGGAAGTTCCGCGGATGGAGTGCTCAAGGCGGGAGACGTAGTCCTAGAATTCGGCGGCAAGAAAATAGATTCCAAAGGCTATTTCGAACATTCCACCTACGGCAAACAGGTTTTTTCCTTTCTTGCACATGCCGGAGACGAATTCGGTTACGAAATCGGGAAAACCGTTCCGGTTCTGATCCTGAGGGATAAGAAGAAGATGGAAGTGGACCTCCCTTTAAAACCCTTTCCTTATTCCGCCGTCCGGATTCCTCATAGAGACCCTTCCAATCGCCCCGATTATTACTTAAACGGCGGCTTCTTATTTCTCGAACTTTCCGAAAATTATCTTTTGGAATGGGGAAAGGACTGGAGATCAAGGGTGGATAAAAAACTGCTGTACCTGTACGATTACCACAAATTCCGTTCTTTGGGGGAACCCCAGAGTCGCATCGTACTTCTATCCCAAGTGATCCCCGACGAATCCAATAACGGATACCACGACATTTTCGGAAGAATTCTGGAATCCGCGGACGGAATTTCCGTGAATTCCATCCAAGACCTCATGCGGAAAGTCCGGGAGTCCAAAAAAGATATCGTTTCTCTAAGGTTAGACGATGGAACCGAAGTGGTATTGGACAAGAAAGAGATGGCAAAAGCGAATTCCAGAATAGGAGCCCAGTACAAGATTCCCGCCTCTGCTATGGGAGAGCGTAAGTAGGACCTCTTACCAGATCGAATACGCCAACGGCTTGGAAATGAAGGCGATCTTTACGAAAAAGAGCGCCAACACGAGCGCGACAATCCCCCAGTAATGCCGAGCGGAAAGAGTTTCGTCTTCGGACTGCCAAAGCACCAAAAGCGGAATGGAAACCGTAAACATGCGGGAAATATTTTCGTACGTAGCCCAATACAACACATAGCCCGCCGAAAAAACGGAAAACAAGGTCAGGCCCATTCCCAAACGGAACGGAAATCCCTTCTTTCGATTCCCTTGAAAGAGAAGAACGCATCCGCTGAGAAACAATAAGAGAAGGGGGAAGCGGGAGAACTTCTTCGCGATCGTTCGAAACCTTCCGCCCTCCTCCGGCAATGTCCCCGAAAAAAAAGCCTCATAAATCTCCCTGAGATATCCCGCAATGCCGCCTAACGGATCAAAAAATTCCGCAAACCTGGCCGGCGAAGATTCCGATAAAACGGAACGAAGATAAACGTTCCAGAGTAACGGCAAAACAAGACTACTCGCAACCCAAAGAGCTCGACGGAATTCCTTTTTTAGAAGCGCATCCAAACCGAGGGGAAACAGCAGAAAAAGCGCCTGCTCTTTCGTAAGAAGAGCGAGTCCACCCAGCAAGGAGAAAAGCAAAAACCGATCCTTTCGGTACGCCCAATAACAAAGTATCAAAAGACTCGCCAGGATTGCGTCCGAAACAAGAAGGACATAGCCTCCCAACGCGAAGGGGGAAAAAAGATAGAACGAAGTTAAGAACCTTCGGTTTTCCGGTAACAAATCGTAAAGCGCGAAAAAGGAAAGAACCACAAGTAAAAAATGCAAGAAGTACATTCCGAAGATCGTACCTGTTCGACCGAACCATCCGAAAGGGGAAACCAAGAGAGGATACCCGATCCTCGGCGCCCTCACGCTCGTTTCGAAACCCTTAGGCCAATCCAATCCGAAATCGGAAAGCATTCTGGAATAGAAGTAAAAAATCTGGCCGTCGTAACCGGATCCGAGATTTCCCTCTTCACCCAAAAATACGACCGCCCCTTCCGGCGTGCGATCCGCGTTGAATTGGCAGAATTCTAGGCCGAAATTCACTTGAGAACTGGGATTCCATCCGTATTTTTTCCAGACTAAAACGGAGGAAAAAGCGTACATCAGAAAAAAGACCAAGAGTACTACATTTCGTTTTTCTAATATTTTTTCCGCTGCGAACGGGAATTTTCGGAAAAAAGAGACGGATCTGAATTGAAACAACGGAAACTCCTATTTGACGGAAGATAATTCGGAGAGGATCCAATTCGAATACTCGTCGGTGGCGGATCTCGCGGCCCGAAAAGTTAAATGATGCGGATCCAAAAAGTCTTTCTTGTCCGAAAATAAATCCTTAGCGTCCTTAAAGGTATATTTGGCCCCGCCTAGATTTTTTAGATAAGAAAGGTATCCTTTGTACCAAGGACTTTCCTCGTATAACGATCTTTCCAACGGATTTTCCGGAGAATTGATTAATAGGACCCGAACTCCTTTTCCTTCCAGAAATTCTATCCCTTTTTTCAGGTATTCCAGTTCCGACCAGGAGAAGTAAGAATCCGATTCCCGCAGTTTTCGCTTGGCCATCCGGATCACTTTCAAACGGGTCAATGCGGCTTCTCCGTCTTCGCTTCTATATATTCTTTTTTCATAATCTTCTAAATAAGCGGTATCGCTCAGTGCGGAAATCCTGTCGTCGTCTATTCCCGGGATCCGATCGTAGGAAATATCCTTACGAAAGTCCTTACGACAGAAATTTTGGGAAAGCCTAAGCCCGTAAACCTCCGGAATTCCGAAGATGCGATCGTCCACTTCGTCGGAGGAAACGGGAGGTTCGGTCTCGAAACGCAGGCGGATTTTTTCCGCGTCGCCCGGAAACTGCAGCTCCAAGCCGTGCCAGCCGCGGCTTTCGAAGTTTTCGTTTAATAGCAGTAGTTCTTCGGGAGTTTCTTGAAAGATCTTCAACCTGGTGTTCTTCTTTTGGGAAAAAAAGCTATCGACCAATTTCCCGTTCTTAAGTTCGCACTCGATACTGAATTTGGGCTTGGTCCAGCCTCGTAGATAAATTCCTTCCTCCGGCAGGATGCCCGTATAATAATGATACGAACGTCCGCTACGGAGATGGTGTTCGATAAAGGAATCGAACGGATCGTACACGAAATTACGGTACCGAGTCAGCAGGAACAAGGATCTGGACAAGAGTTCCAAGAACACGGGTTTGCCCAACTTCCAAATCCGACGGGCATTTTCCCGAAAGAATTGGGCCGGATACAGAATCCTGTTTTGGTGCCTTCCCCGACTGAAATCCGAAAACAATCTTTCCTCTTCGAATGGAATGGAAGGATCCAACTTTCCGGTCTTTAATTCCTTTTCGCTTACCAGATAATCCAATTGTAGATCCGCCGGATTCAGAACATAGACGACTAATTTCGGCGTCTTGGAGGCTATGTCCTCCCGATAATAATAAAAATCCGAGGGGGTCAAAGCAGGGTGGGCATAGAACTCGGCACGGATCGGGTTTGTTCCCGCTTCCGCCTTTCGTCTTAGATTTTCCGTTAAACGATCCGGAAACAGAGAATACAAAGCCACACTGCTTCCTACCGCTAAAATACCGGATTCGTCCGGATCGAACCGGATCCTTCGTCTCTTCTCCAGAAAATTGTACCATGGGGACGTGTCCCATTCCAATTCATTAGGAAAATTGAATAGAATGGAAGAGAAGATGATTCTATCTAAGAAAAAGAAGGAGAGCAGAAACGCTATACTCAAAAAGAGAACGCGCACTTTGGTTTTTTTTTCGTTCATTTTTGGATTTTGTTACATTCCGAACAGACACCGTAGAGTAAAATCTCGTGGGAATCCACCCGAAAGCCTTTGGGTAGGTTCTCGATCGGAAAAGGACAGACTTCCACGTCAAAGACTCGATCACATTCGGTGCAATGAAAGTGGTGATGGTGCTCCAAATGGCTGGTTTCGAAACGCGAGGATTCTCCGGGTAATTTGATTTCGTGGATCTTTTCGGATTCCAGTAGATGGTTCACAGTACGATAGACCGTGGCGATTCCTATATTTTTCAGGGAAAGTTTGGAGAGGTCGTGGATTTCCTTTACGGAGAGAGGTCCTTTCGCATCCTGAATTACGCGAAAAATCTCTTCTTTCTGTTTCGTTTTTCTGGAAGCGCTCTTTTTATCTTCGCTCATATTGCAATCCCGAAGAAAACTTGCGGTTCACATTAAG
This sequence comes from Leptospira fletcheri, assembly GCF_004769195.1. Classification (NCBI taxonomy): domain Bacteria; kingdom Pseudomonadati; phylum Spirochaetota; class Leptospiria; order Leptospirales; family Leptospiraceae; genus Leptospira; species Leptospira fletcheri. The sequence goes on along the minus strand of NZ_RQET01000009.1, from coordinate 181,188 downwards.
GATCTTGCGATTTATTCGCGGACTATGTCAACCCAGATTAAATCCGGCGCCCGAAGACGTTCCGGGAAAAATCGGGCTTCCAATCCGATTCCTATTTCTTACAATGCATCCGTGCGCAGAATTCTTTTTCTCTTCGGCTTCCTACTTTGCCATTGCCTTTTTCATACGAAGGCCGGACTGCCTATACGGAATTCGTCCGGAAAAACGATCGCATTTTATCACCAGGACACCCGTTGGATCGGTTTTGACCAGACTCCTGAATTAACGGACCTCGCTTCCTTTTCGAAAGTGGAAACCTTGGAATTTCCCTCTTCGGATCTGGTCTCCTTGGAAGCCCTACCCGATCTGCCGAAATTGCGTTATTTGAATCTTTCGGGGACGAAGGTACGCGATTTCAAACCGTTGGAAAAAGTTCGCAAATTGGATTCTCTGATATTGAATGGAATTCCGCTGCAAAATTCGGATCTCGCCACTTATACGTCCTGGAACCAATTGACTCGGATCGAACTTTCCAACACGAAAGTCGATTCTTTAGATTTCCTCGGCAAAGGTTGTGCCGTTCGCCATCTAGAGTTGAGGAACACACTCGTATCGGATTTAAAGCCTTTATCGAACTGTTCCCAATTGAGGGAATTGTATCTACAAGGAACGAAGGTACGGAATCTTCTCCCGCTGTACGGATTAAGCGAACTCTTGCATCTTCAACTAGATCGGACAGAGGTCTCGAATGAGGAAATTTCCGAAATACGAAGGAAACTTCCCTATCTAAAAATCTTTCCGGGCTTACGCAAAATACTCGACTCCGAAACCGGACTGGACCCGAAACCTTAACTCGGAAATCACTCGTAAGCCAAGGGTCCCGCTTCTCCGGGGTTCGTGTATAGGATCAGATCTCCCGGACGGAGAGTATTTCCGTCTGCCTGAATTTCTCCCGTAGTTTCCACCGTTTTCAGGGATCGTAACCTTGTCCTTTTACCGTCCGGCTTTTCTATGACCAAAGTCGCTTCCTTTCGCACTCTCGCGAGTCGAATCCCCCAGATTTCCAGGATCCCCTCTTTTGCTCTCAATACTACTGCGGTCACTCTTCCCGGAACCGAGGAAACGGAACGTCTTAATAGGAGTCCTTCCTCCTCGCCTTCAGGTCCGGGAACTAGACGAATTTCGTTCGGACCCGCTTTCCATATTAGAAATTCGAAATGATCGCATTCGAATGCGCGGGTTAATGCCCATCGATCTCCCGGGCCTTTGCTGGTGAATATCCTACAAAGCTTGGGGCGAAAACGGTAACCTTTCCCTTCCGGATCCGCCACGAGTTTTCCTTCGAATCTGGTTTCTTCCCAATTCTTAGCTTCGGTCACGGTGAGTTGGCTGATCAAAAATTCCGGTCTATGTCTTTTATTGTTCATGAATATCTGTCGAACATAGAAGCCAGTAGGAAGAGATCGTATGGGAGAAAAATATTCGCCGTCTTCGGGAAGAGCAGTAATCCCTTCGGGGTAGTTCATTAGATCCGGACGATCTATCGGAGAAGGACGAAAGGAACACTGTAAAACGAACAAAGAGATAAAAAATATATTTCCAAAATTGGAAAAATATTTCCAAAGGTTAAAATCCAAAAAGGTCAATGCGACTTGCTCCGAAACGGGGGTCCTTCTTAATTGACCGTAGGATAGGTCCATCACCGCGTAAAGCAGATTCCTATTCCGGAAAGAGTTCCTCATGAACGGATTCCAAACTGGAGAATCGGTCTTTGTGAAAGTCCTTTTCTGGACGGGAATCCGCACGTCTTTTCGGGTTTCACGATTTTTCCTCCTACCGGTACTTACTCTCTTCTTAGGATATTGTTCTAATCTACTTCATCCGAATCTGAAAGAGGACGGGAATTCGTTTTCCGCGAGCCAATTGCTTTCGTTAGTGGCCTATTCTCCGAACTGTTCCGGAGATGGAGCGTTTTGGGCGAGAGACTTGGCTTCCAACACCTCCTATTGCGCCCAAGCACACCTCGCCGCGTCCGGTCAATATGTGAATATTTACGCCGAAAATACCCTTCCAAATACATTAGATTATCAGAATATATCATTCCAATTCGATTCGCAAATATATCCTAGATTGACGTCCGCTTTCGGAACGCCGAACGATCTGGACAAGGACGGAAAAGTTACCATCCTCATCTTGGATATCCGGGACGGCAGCCTTCCTGGAGGTTCTTTTGTGGCGGGCTATTTCGATCCCGCGGATTATTATCCGGACAGCATCTTCTCACGTGTACGATCCAATTATCAGGACATGCTTTATTTGGACGGGGTCCAACTGGTGAATCTTCGGAATCAGGACTTGGCCGCGGGAAAGCCTGACACGTTGTTAGCTACGCTTTCCCACGAGTACCAGCATTTGGTGCGTTTCCAATACGAGGCCTTGGCTCTAGCTCAGGGAGGAAATCGGGACGAAACCTGGATCAACGAAGGCACCAGCGAAGTGGCTTCGGATATTGCCGGTTATTCTCCGCAGTCCGCCAGAATCCGTTGTTATCGGGGAAATATGCCCGGTGCCTGCGCGAGAGGGGTCAACGGGGCCGCACTTTTCGGGAGCCCGCTTTACAACTCCGTGGTGGACTACGCGTTCTCCTATCCTTTCATGAAATACCTGTATCTTTCCGCGGGAGGAAACACCGATGAGAGAGACCTATTTTTCAAAGCCAGTGTGCAAGGCATTGCCGGCTTCCGCGGAACCGATGCGGTCAATCTCTTCGAAACTTTTCGTAGGACTTCCGCCGCCTATACGACACAGGATCCGATCGTCGGTGAATTAGGTTCGGCAGCTGCGGATACGTTCCGGAGAATGTTCGTCTCCTTTCTCTGGCAATCGATCGGAGACAATACTCCTGATTTCATGCAAGCGGGAACGGATACGACCGGATCTCCTGCGTTATTACAATCGTTGGAATCCATAATGTTTCGATTTCCGTTAATAGGAATCAATATGGACGGAATCGATTTGGAAGGACTTTACCTTCCGTACCGGTTATCCGACATTTCCCCTCTCTGGACGTTGAATCCGGGACAATTCCAATTCGTAAGAGTGGACAGACAGAACGTAAATGCCAGCCCGGGCCTATTCCTGGTCAAGAAGAACTTTAGCGGAACCTTATATTCCATGCAGATCAATACCGAGCCTTATCGCATGGGAGGAATTTCCTTTTCCTACGCCAGAACGAGTTCCGACGAGGAGACGACAGGGGGAATCGTATTGCCGGATTCGGACGAACCGAGCCCGGTTTGCCCTCATGATTTTTTAAAGAATTCCGCTTCGAATCGGACGACGATCCTATCCCCTTTTTGAAGGATTAAGGCATACCGGAAAGAAGACCCTTGAACTCTCCCATTCTTTCTTCGGCCGCTTTTTGAGCTAAATCTATGGATTGGTTCACGGCCTGCTTGATGCTTTTTTGCAGAAGTTTTTTATCGTTTTTCGCCAGCAGTTCGTCTTCGATTCGGATTTCTTGGACCGTCAATTTGCCGTCCGAAATGCAGGTAACCCACTCGTTTTTGGATTTGCCTTCGAATGAGAGTGCCTGCAATTCTTTCTCCAGACGCTTCATCCGAACTCGCATCTGATTCATCTGTTTCAAGTTTTCCAGGCTTTTGCCTAACATCTTCTATTCCTCTTCCGGAAAAATCCGAGTCTTAAGAGAAAGGATTTTCTCCCTTGCACGCGGCGCAAGTATTTCTCTCCTTTAAGAGGATTCTTCCAAATCGCGCTTTTTGTCGATTCGTTCCTCTATCGATCGGAATAGACTTCCCGGCGGATAAGATCCCGATTTGGACATTCTTCCGGCAGGAGCTCCGAACACCTCCGGGATCAAATCCTCTACATGAGAGCAGGAAACGATTTGAAATCTGCCGGTTTTCATGGAGTTCAGAATCTCTCTCGGTAGATTTAAATCCCTTACATTGTCTTTCGGAAGATAAAGAGTATAAGTTTCACCGGGAGAACCCGCCAACTTCGTGACGTCATACCAGGCTTGGATCTTCGTATTCACGGATCCTACAGGTAGAATATCCCCATATTGGGACAAGGCGCCCGTGACAGCGATATTGCAAGGGATCTCCAAATCCGACAGAGCGGAGAGAAGGGCGAGCAATTCGGCACAACTCGCGGAATCTCCGTCGATCGGAGAGTTGTTCTGCTCGAACAAAATCGAAGCATCCAAGCCGAAGGATTGGATATGGGAAAACATCCCTTTGATATAGGACTGAAGAATAAACACTCCCTTGTCGTGCAAATCACCGGAAAGGTTCACTTCCCTTTCTATGTTGATCAGATTTCCGCTTCCCAACGAAACCCGAGCGGAGACCTGATTCACTTGTCCGAAATCCAAAAGGGAGGATTGCAACAGAATCACCGAGAGACCGTTGATGCGCCCCGTCTTTTTCCCTTTCAGAGGAACCGAGATCAGACCTTCCTTTATATTTTCCCGGTATTTTCTCTTATGAATGGCCGTACGTTTTTGGATCTCTTCCGGAGCGGCTTCGATCTGGATCCGACCCAAGGTTTTTTTGCTTTTCTTGCTCAGAGCCAGCACTTCAGTCACGAAAGAACGCAATTCCGAAAGATGCAGGGAAAGTTTTGTCTGGCTATCGTTCCAACGAAGAGCCAGCTCCAAAAGAGCGTCTAACGCGCTTTGGTCCAAGGAAGGATACCCCGGTTTTTCCCAGGACTTTACCAATCCGGAAAATACGGGGAGCCACGCGGAGGTAAGATTGACTTCATAAGGCATATGAATTTTGAAATCGAATCCGCCGTAAAAGTCCGGATCCAACTGGGAAATGGAATCCACTTCCGTTTCCTCCCCGATTAGGATCAATCGGAACCGGGATTCTATGCTGGGGTAAAACCGATTGATATGACGGGAGTCGGGACCTTCCGGCAAGGCGAGAAAATCGATCTTTCCGGTCAACAAAACGCCTTTCAGAAAATAATAGAGATCCGGGTCTTCCACTAGAGGGCGCAAAGGCAGGAGCAATAAACCGTCCTCTGCTTCGGCGATCCTCCCGGGCCGGTACTTTTCCGAATTGGGAAAGCCCGCGAGCGAAAGTAAGGTCGGTGTGGGTTCCGCGATAACAGGCCTATTTTTTACCTGTTCCGTCAAGTATTGGGCGAATTGCAGAAGATTGGATTCGATTTCCGGTCCAGTGATCAGAATATGTCGGAACAACTCCGGATTTTCCAAAGCTTGGTGAAATGTCCGAACCTCTTCCTTGTGGAAGACCAAAAAATCCGGGAGACCTTTCAGTTGTTTCGGTTTTACGGCCTTGAATTTCGTTTGAGCTTGGGAAGGAAGTACTCTGCGCAGCACCTTTCCATACTCCGCCCGACGTCGGATTTGCTCAATAAAAATAAGAGAGAAGAAGAAAAGAGGATCTAAAGCCGATTCAGCAGGAGCATCGCGTCTCCGTAGGAATAAAAGCGGAAGCCGTTCTGCAAAGCGTAGCGATACGCGTTTAAAACGGCATCCTTTCCGGCGAACGCGCAAACCAAAAGCAACAAGCTGCTTTCCGGCAAATGGAAATTCGTGATCAAGCAATCGCAGCTCAGGATCGGATCTCCCGGTTGAAGGAACAACCTTGTACTCGATTCTCCGGAAAGAAAACTTCGTGTTTTCGAATCGTACGCGGCTTCGAGAGCTCTCAAGGTAGTAGTACCGACGGAGATGATCCTTCTTCCCTGCTTTTTCGCGAGACGTAACGTTTCGGCGACTTCGGAAGAAATGGAAAAAAATTCTTCGTGAAGCTTCTTTTCCCGAAATTGCGTTGCGGTAAGAGTGGAAAAGGTTCCGTAACCTACTCGCAATTCCAATTCCGCGAATTCGACGCCTAGAGTACGGATCCTTTCCAATAACTCTGGAGTGAAGTGCAACCCGGCTGTAGGCGCGGCAACGGATCCGAGAATTTTCGAGTAAACGGTTTGGTAACGGACGGAATCTTCTTCCGAACTTTCTCGCTTGAAATAAGGAGGGATCGGAATTCTACCTATCGTTTCGAAATCGATTTCCATGAAATCGGGAGAGGCAGTAAGGTACGTGAACTCCTCCTCTCTTCCGGTAACGGTAAATGAAAAACGACCGGATATTTCGTCCTGCAGAACCGTTCCGGATTTCAATTTTTTGGAATTGCGGACTAAGGCTCTCCACTCGTTCGGTCTTCCGCTCGGATCCAGAAATAATGCCTCGTGCCTTCTTCCCGAAGGAGTTCTGAGAAACACCCTACGTCTAGCGACTCTTGTGGAGTTAGCGACCAACACATCGCCTTCTTTTAGATATTTCAGAATTTCCGAAAAGAACGGTTCCTCTTTCAAAACTCCGTCGGGAGAGGAAAGAACCAAAAGTCGACTTCCGTCTCGATCTGAAGCCGGCACCTTCGCGATAAGGTCTTCCGGAAGATTAAAAGAATACTCGGAAAGATCTCCGATCTCCATACCTCCAGAAAAATCGGCGGGCTTCCGGAGAAAATCGATTTTTCTCCCTTCGAATTTCGACGGAGGAAGGGGTCGGTTATTTGGTTGGCTTTTCGGGGCTATCGGAAAACAGTACCGGAATGCAGATCGATCTTCGGCGACGAGGGCCTCTATTTCTGTTCCTCTCACTTTTAATCTTTCTGTTTTTGAACGGGATTTCCAGAATCTCCGTGTCCTCGGATTTCAAAGATTATTTCGAGGCTTCCAAAAACTTCTCCGCTCATAAGGACCTTTATGATCTGGACGTATTGGACGAGTTGGTTCAGGAGCTAGAATCGGGGAAACTCGATCTGAAGGATATCTTCAAACCGGAGGTTTTCGTACGACTCCAGACCAAAATGGATAACGTCGGAGCGTACATCTATCCGCCTACGTTCGCATTTTTACTTTCTCCTCTTTCCTATCTGGAATACCCGGTCGCTTCGGGGATTTTTTTCACCCTGAATTTTGCGGCAATGGTCGCGAGTCTTTTCCTGATTGCAAGACTGCTCGGAAAGGAGAAAAAATTCCTATTTTTGACCTGCCTGGTCTTTCTTTGTTATCGCTTTATCGAAAACCACCAAAACAACAACCAGGTCGGATTCATTCTGCTCTTTCTCGTTCTTTCCGCCGTGTCCGTCAAAAAGGATTGGCTGGCTGGGCTTTTACTTAGCTTAGCGATCGTGATTAAAATCACACCGGCAGCGTTTCTATTCTATTTCTTGGTTAAAAAAAGATATTCCGTGATACTCTATACCTTAGGTTTCGGAGTCCTTTGGGTGGTCCTACCTGCGGTCGCGGATCCTGCCTTTACGTGGAAAATGAACGGTACTTGGTACGAATTAGTGCTGGAAAAATATCTGAAGTCCCCCGCATTGCGAGCGTGGAAAAACAACCAAAGTTTAAGCTCTACGGTCGCGAAATATTTTCTTCCTTATGCAGATATCATGAATCAAGGTCGATTCGGCATGCCCTTTTTGGAACTGAATGTAAAACAAGTCAAGTGGATCCTTATGCTTTCGACTTTAGGGATTTCCGCGCCTTATCTTTACAAAGCCTATAAGGGAACTTCGGATGGTTTTCTTTTGTCGGGGCTGTTCTTTTTTTCCGTGATGTTCAGCGGAATTTCCTGGGTCCACGCTTTCGTTTTTCTATTATTCCCCACTGCCTTCGTATTATCTTCCTTCTGGCCAGTAGAGGAGAGGCTACCGAATTTGGCAGAATGGAAAGAAATTCTGCAAAGGAACAAGGCGGCCTTCGTCTTCCTGATTTTGGCATTGTTAGTTCTGTTGCTGAACCGCTCTTTTATCGGTTCGACGGCGGAAGAGAAATTGATGATGTTTTCCTACCTATTCTATATCTGCCTCATCCAGTATCTCTGTCTTTTCTTTTTAAGACCCGAACGACTTAAGAACTCATGATCGCCAAGGAAACCTTGAAGTACAAACCCAGAATCGCCGTCGACGCGAGACCCTTATCCTACGGGATGAACGGAAATTCTAGGTACTTGGCGGAAGTTTTGGAGCGAGTCTTGAATCCGAATTCTCCTTTGGAATATTATCTGTATTCGAATAAACCCGTTCATCCGATATTCCGTGAATTGGCCAAGAGAACCCCGGCATTTCTGCCGAGTAAACTTCCCGGTCTCTTCTGGTTGAACTTTACCATGCCTTCCTTATATCGCGCTCATAGAATCGACGTGTTTTGGGGAACTCTCCAGCTACTGCCCGTCCTAGGCAGGAGCATTCCGATGGCGGTAAATTATCACGATTTGAATTTTAGATCCGCCCCGGAAACGATGACGACCGCGAACTATTGGCAGCATAGAATTTTCTCCCCGTTAACTCTGAAAAGAGCGGGAAAAATCTTTTGCTTATCCAAAAATACGGAGAGAGAGATCCGGGAATTCTCTCCGAACACCGCGGAAAAACTGGAGGTCGTATATCCCGGTGCACAAGGATTCGAATCCGTGACACCTCCTGCAAAAGTCCTTCCCGCAAATTTTCTTTTTTCCGTCGGAACCCTGGAGCCTCGAAAAAACATCGGGACTCTTGTGGAAGCATATCGTACATTAAAAAAAATTGATCCTCAATATCCGTTCGCATTGGTGCTCGCCGGACGTCTAGGATGGAAATCCGCCGGATTGACGGAGATCCTACGAGATGGTAGTACGGAATCCGAAGGGATTTATTTCATCGAAAATCCGAGCGACGGCGAACTAGGATGGCTATATAGAAACTGTTCCTATTTTTTATTCCCTTCCCTGCATGAAGGTTTCGGACTGCCTCTTCTGGAAGCGATTCGAGAAGGCAAACCCTGTATCGCTTCGGATATCCCAGTATTCCATGAGGTCCTAGATTCGGAAACGGACGATTTTGTTCCGCCAAAGGACGTTTCCCTTTGGGTACAAGCTTTACGAAAAGCCGGAAGGCCCGGTACTCGACCGACACGCAAAAAATCCCAAGATTGGTCCTGGGATTCCACTGCAAAACAGGTGGAGGAAGGACTTCTTTCCCTTTGGAAGAATAGAAAGCGTAGGACGGGAATCCGAGTCGAGGAAAGAGTATGAATCCAACGAAAACTCCAGAACAAAAGAACGGATCCTGGAGGGATTGGATGCAATCCTCTTCTTCTCCGCTCGGAAAGAAACGGATTTCCGTTCTGCTTTTGAAAAAGAACGTGATCCCTGCGATTTTAGGAATCTTCGTATATGCGTTTTTCTTGAACTTTCTTCTCGCTTTTCAAAAACCCCTAGCGGATCTACTTTTCAAGTTTGTGGAATTCCTCCAGATTCCGAAAGTACTGAAGCTCCCCCTACTCGTGAACCCGATTCTGTATAAGTATTCCGCCATGATCATCGTAGGATACGTCGCATTCGCTTTCTTTCTGGATCTCTACCGTTTTTTGGATAGGAACTTATTCAACGATCTTCAATGGGAAGGTTCCCGATTGAAACTGACCAGACGAGGATGGTTGGGCGGAGAATCCATCCATTGGGAACCCAATCAATCCGGATTACAGATCCTCCACAAATCCGGAGTATTAAGAAAATTATTGGGCCTGGAAAAGATCGTGTTCTTTCTCCAAGCCAAAGGAGCGGAACTCTCCGTGATCGCCGAGTCCCCGTATTTTTCGTCCCGAAAAAACGGAGAATTCCTAGATCGTCTCTTCCGTTCCTAAAATGGCTTCCTTATCCAAGATCCTGATTTCCCCCGTTCTTGCTTTGAAGAACGGATTCCTGTACAAAATCCCTTGGAAAGGCACTCTATTTCTTGCCCTACTCGCTGCGGCTCTCTTCCTTTTCGATCTCCGGTTTCTTTCCCGCCACTACGATTGGGATTCCATAGTATATACTCATAATATTCGATCGGATAAGGTTGCGAAGATTTTTTTCAATCCGCATCATATCGGCTTCGAAAGTACCGGCTATATTTTCGCGAAATTCTGGAAATGGGCCCACGGTCCCGATTCTTTGATGTTCGGACTCAGGCTCCGAACCTTAGCTGTGGCGATAAGCTTCATTTTCACACTAATGTTCGCTTATTGGCGAATGTATTCCGATATGGTGGGTGCCGTTCTTCTCGGACTCGGCGTACACTTCACGCAAGGATTCTGGTTTTATGCACAACACAACGATACACCACTGATCCATTCCTGTCTTACCGCCTGCCTTTATTTGTACTGCGTTTGGAACGCGAAAAAAGGATGGTCCGCGGGAAAATTATTCTTCGCGTATCTTTTACAGGTTTGGAACGTTTACTTCCACCAATCCGACACCATCTTTCTGACCTTCGTCCCGGCTTCGGTGCTCTTTTCCAAGGAATGGGGAGGCGCAAAATTCGAGCTTTCCTCCAAGATGAAATGGATTCTGATCTATTTGTTCGGTACCGTATTCACTCTGACCGCATCCTATCTATATCTGGGTTTCGTCGTTTTGGGACGGGATCTGGTTTCCCCTACGACGAGCGAAAGGAATTTCGCGAACTGGCTTTTCCTGTACGCGTCCCAGGAAAAATGGGGAGCTTCCGACGGACCGAAAAACTATGTTATGAATTTCTATAGAGGAATCGGAGACGCGTTTTTGAATTTCGAAGGAGTGAGAAACGGTCTTAGGATCCGGGCCGCCGATTTTACCGACCCCAAAGCCTATCCTTATAATTTGAATCTGTATTTTTGGATCGGCATCTTATCCGTAGCTACGATCAATCTGATCCGACTCTGGAAGGAATTCAAGGTCGAACTCGTCCTACTTTTCTTATGGATAGGTCCTTCCCTATTGTTTTACACTTGGTGGGAAGGTTATTTTTTCGAATTCTGGGTTTCGACCGTGATCGGTTTATTGATCTTTGCGACGCTCGTCCTGCGTTCCCTCATCCTAAGCCCGGCCTACTTCGGCACGAGAGCTTTGACCCACCTCCTCCTCCTGGCTTATCTGCTTCTGCTCTTTTGCGTCAACTTCACGTTCTCCACCTATCCTCGTTCGGTAAAACCGACCGTCAGTTTTATCGAGGGAATCGAAGACAAGTACAAAGAGATCACTCCGGAGCCGGTATACGGCAAGGAATGGGAAGGACCCGAAGTTCAAAAATAGGGTTGTGAGTTTCGCTCATCGCAAAAAACTGCTCAGGAGTCGAGGAAAACCGGACTCATGCTGTTCAATTCCGCCCATTTCATGATCTTTTTGCCGATCGTTCTGATCGTAACGAAGATTTTGAAGGGAACCAACCGGAGGGTCTTCCTCCTACTTTCCAGCCTGTATTTTTATAACGCTTGGCACCCGGCGACCATCAAATGCGCGGAACTTCGCACAAACAGCTGGTACGAATTCTGGATCGATAAATCCTTCTGCGACTTCGGAATCAACTTATACATTCTCATTCTGATCGTATCCATGGTGGTGGATTATTTTGCCGGCCTTTTGATGAGCAGGGAAGGAGTCACGGATAAGTTCCGTAAAATCTGTCTTGTGGCTTCCTTGATCACCAATCTCGGAATTTTAGGTTATTTTAAGTACACGAATTTTCTTTTGGAGGTCTTTGCGGACCTCCAACATCTCGGCCCGACGAAAATAGATCCCTTAAAGATCATCCTCCCCGTCGGGATTTCCTTTTATACTTTCCAGTCCATGAGTTACACGATCGACGTGTTTCGCAGACAACTGGAAGCTCGAAAGTCCTTTCTGGATTTCGCGTTGTACGTTTCGTTTTTTCCCCAGTTAGTGGCAGGTCCGATCGTTAGGGCTCATACTTTCTTTCGGGATTTGGACCATCCCCCGACGGTAACCCGTCAGGATGTGGAGATCGCTTTTTGTCAGATCCTAATGGGCTTCACACGAAAGATCGTATTTGCGGATAACCTAGGAAAAGTGACGGACTTCACTTTTAGGAATTATTCCACTCTAAATCCGATCGAGATTTGGACCGGAACGTTGGCATTCGGCTGGCAGATCTATTTCGACTTTGCCGGATACACGGACATCGCTATCGGAGTCGCGAGATTGTTCGGGTACAAATTCGATCCGAACTTCAATTTTCCCATGGTGGCGAGAAACATCGCGGACCACTGGACTCGTTGGCATATCTCTTTCTCCACTTGGATCCGGGATTATATCTACATTCCCCTCGGCGGTTCCAGAGCTGGGAAGTGGGTAACGTATAGAAACCTATTCATCACTTGGCTCTTCGCGGGAGTTTGGCACGGAGCGGCTTACCATTTCGTCGGATGGGGACTCTGGCAAGGGGTGATGCTCGCGGTCCATCGCGAATACGGAGCGACCAGACTGTCCGTATGGTTAAACGAAAAAGGGGGAAGATTGTACGATATATTCGCCAGAATACTTACGATGTTCTTTCTTGCTTTCGGGTTCATCATGTTCCGTGCGGAAACGATGGGCAAAGCTTGGGAAATGATGAAATCCCTTCTCTTCCTAGTACCTGGCGGATTCCGATCGGTGCGATCCTACGTTAATTACGACTACGGACTTTTATTGGCGGTTTGCTATGCCGCCTCGTATTATTTTTCCAAGAATACGATCGAATCCCTGGCGGAGAGCAAACGTAAGTTTGCCTTCTTCTTTTTGGCGAATGCGTTTCTGCTTCTGATCTTCGGAATCACCGAAAGCAAGAACTTCCTTTATTTCGATTTCTGAGGCGACGAAAAAATGAACCCGATGATAAGCCTAGTTCGAGACAGAAAATTCTGGATTCCAGTGCTCGTTCTAATATGTTTCGATCTCTGCCTTCAAGCGGGAGTCTATCGACCTTATCTTAAAAAAGGTTCCTTTGCCGCGAACGTAGTCAGAAATACCGAATACGTTTTGGAAAAAAAGGCGGTATTCGATCCGAGCGTGATCCTTCTCGGAACTTCCGTAGCTCACCAAGGACTATCTCTCAGAATCCTAAACGGCGCTCTTGAACCGTACGGAGAAAGAGTGCAATCCTTTGCGATGGAAGGAACGGAAATCATCGTGCAGGACGCTCTAGTGCAAAAACTATTGCCCCAATTTCCGAACGTACACACGGTGATCCATGTTCTGGAAGTATCCACACCCTGGCTCGACTTGCCGAATCTGGAGCTACATACGCTTTCTATGTTAAGCGAATTGGATAGGCCTCTCGCCCTCCGAAAAATCTACGATTTCGGATACAACGTGCATTATGACGATCTGGCCTTTTTGGCTTTTAAAAGCGTGGCTTACAGGCGGGACATGCGGGATTTCTTTTTGGACCCGTCCAAACGTCTGAAGGATATAGGCAGGAGAAGAAAAGAACAGAAGATCGATCCTTGGCCGTATGAAAACCCGAATCTCGCTCGAATCAGCATGTATCCAGCGGCAAAAGACGTGATCAGTTGTTTGGCTGCCACGAATCCGACGAACGGGGAACCCATTCCGGCAGGTTCGGATCATTTTCATAAAAAGGCGATTTGGGATACCTGCGTTCTAGCGGAGCGGACCCCTACTAGCGTGGGCAAAAACGCCGCCGTGGACAAATTCTTTGGGCGTCTACGGATCCTGTACGACGATATTCGCAGGATCGGAAAGCAGAACGGAAAAGAAATCAGGATCATTCCCGTTTTGGCTCCGTACAGCGATATCGTCAAAGCGTGGAGAACCCCCGAAAGAAATAAGATTTGGCAAGAAGAGCTGGAAAAGATACTCCCCGGAGCCAAGCTCCTGGATTACCAAGCCAGCCTCGACGGAACCGAAAACGGCGACTATTATTACGACCTGATCCATTTGAATCAATTAGGAATGATTCGATTTTCGGAAGCGATTGTCCGGGATCTGCCTGCCGAGTTGGGTCACAAAGAGAAACTAGCGAAATGATTTTTACCTCCACGTTATTCTTCCTGTTTTTTCTAGTCGTTTATTCGATTTATTGGAGCTGGAACGGGAGAAAATTCCGCGAATGGGTCCTCTTAATCGCGTCCTTGGCTTTTTACGCCTCTTGGAATCCTCCGTTCCTGCTCCATTTATTAGGGATCGTTTTTCTAAATTATCTTTTCCTAAAGCCGATCCAGAGGACGAAAAGCAAGAAACTCCTTGCGACAATCATCATTCTGGATCTGTTCAATCTTGCGCTGTTTAAGTATTTCTACTTCGTAACGGATAATCTTTTCTACGTCACAAAATGGTCCGTGTTCGACACTTCTACGATGCCCTTCCGAATCATCCTTCCGCTGGCCATCAGCTTTTATACGTTCCAAATCATGGCCTATGTCATAGATGCATACAAGGGGAAAGTGGAGGAGGATGTATCTTTCTTTCACTTTACGCTTTTTCTACTGTTTTTCCCGCAGTTGATCGCAGGACCGATCATGAGGGCACGGGATTTCTTTCCGCGGTTGGAACACCTTCGCATTCATAAGACGGCGATCTATACGGGATTGTTTCTCGTCGGGTTAGGAGCGAGCAAAAAGCTTCTCATCGCAGATAATCTCGGGGTGCTTATCGATCCCGTATTCGCCAGACCCAAGGACTACGGCGGACTTTCCCTTTTTCTCGCTTTAAACGGATTCGCGTGGCAAGTCTATTCCGACTTTTCCGGTTATACCGACGTGGCTCGCGGTTGCGCGCTTTTGTTCGGGTTCAATATTCCTAGAAATTTCCACTCCCCTTTTTTCAGCAAGAACGTGCACGAGCTTTGGAGGAGATGGCACATCACTCTAGGAACCTGGTTAAAGGATTACATCTACATCCCTCTCGGCGGGAATCGAATGTCTGAACTTCGGACAAATTTCAACCAAACCCTGACTTTCGCATTAGGCGGTTTGTGGCACGGAGCGAATTGGACTTATATCGCTTGGGGAGTTTCCCACGGACTTTTTTTGACCGTGGAAAGATTTTTGGAACGGAACAACATACGGATTCTTCCCGCAGAGGGAAAAATCTTCCAAGGAATCCGTATCTTCTGGACATACATTCTTTTCGTATTCGCGATCGCTTTTTTCCGCGCCTTCACGATCTCCGATTCTTTCTATTTTATAAAAAACGGATTCTTCGGCTTCAAACCGGAGAATAAGGAAACGTTCCTCTCCTTCGATCTTCTCCTACCGTTTCTTTTAGGTGGATTGTTATTCCACGCCTTGGAGGAACCGAAGAGGTACCCGATGTGGTTCCATAGAAATCGCGGCAAACTGCTCCTCGCTTTCCTACTGCTAGGTGCCTTGTTCTTCGGAAACTATGCGGGCAAGGGACAAGAATTCATTTATTTCGCTTTTTAGGATGGAATATGGGAACCGTAGACGCAAAATTTCCGATTCTTAGCCGCAAAATTCTTTGGATTCCGTTAGGAATCGCCGCACTCGCCATTTTCTGGGACCGTTTGCTCTCCTCGGAATGGGTCCGCCCTTACACGGAATCAGGAGCGGAATATTACTTTTATGAAATGAAAGGCCGGATCCTGGACACGATGAAACGGGAAACGGATTCCAAATCTCCGGGAGAAAAGGTACTCACATTTTTCGGGACTTCCCACATGGGCGAAATTTCCCTGACGGAGATCCATCGGGAAAATCCGGATTTGATCGTTTATAATCTTTCCGCTCCGTCCGCGCCCTATTCCTTCCATAACTATACTCTGGAAAGACTCATCGATCGGAAGGTCCCTTTGGACTATGCGATCTTGGAATATTATCCGGATTCCGCGACGGACTTTGCCAATCGATTCGCCCTCCGTTATTCCTATGATTCCCCGTATTTCCTGGAACACTGGAACGTCTTTTCTACGAACGACTGGGATACGTTTTTAAAAAGCAGGGTCTTCCGGACGTCCGTCTTTCCCCCCAGATTTAAGGAGGCCTTGTCTAGGCTCAAACATCCCGAAGAGCTCGCCTATCTCATGGCGATCCGGAGCAAACTAAAGGACGAATCGGATCGCTTCAAGGGAGGAATTCCGAACGCCCTATTGGCCAATACTCCCGAAGACAAACTGGATTCCGAATCCGAGCGGATTTATCGGGATACGTACCGAAATTTCAGACGATCGGATGTACAGGTGGCTTTTCTAAAGGAATTCATAAGAAGAGCTTCCGCAAAAGGAATCAAAGTGGTATTGTGGTCCCCTCTCTTGTATTCCAAATTGACGGAAAAAGTCAGACAAGCATCCTTTTACGCGAACTGGGCGAAACTCCGGGAAGAGCTGGTCGCGGAATTTCCGGAAACGTTGGTTTTGGATCTGGAAGAATTTCGAAATCGGGTCGGATGCCAGAAATTCATCGACCCTCATCATTTGAGCGGAGGATGTTTCGAGGAACCCACCAAAATACTGATTTCGTTTTTGGAAGAAAAGGCGGGCCTGAACAAATCTAGGGGATCTAAAACGCGGTGACTTTTGACGAAGCGCAACAATCGGTCGACGAATGGATCCGTACGATCGGAGTCCGTTATTTTTCCGAACTTACCAACCTAGCATTATTGATGGAAGAAGTCGGAGAATTTTCCCGATTGGTAGCACGGAAGTACGGGGACCAGTCCTTCAAAAAAGGAGAAGACCCGGAAGGAATCCCGAAAGAACTCGGAGACATCCTGTTCGTGTTGATCTGCTTAGCCAATCAAATGGGAATTTCTCTCGAGGACGCGTTCCATAAAACCTTGGAGAAAAACACGAACCGAGATAAGGAAAGACACAAGAAGAATCCCAAGTTGGGCGGTTCCGAATCCTCTACTTAGGTTTCCGGACGGCGAGTTCCAAGGAACCGACTCCGGCCTTTCTCAGCAAATCCAAGCTTCTTACCGCCACTCCGTAACCGGCATTTTCGTCGGCAAAGAAACGGACTTCCTTGCCACGTAATTCTTCGGCAGCCAGCCTACTTTCCAAGGTCGACCGATCCAGTTCCGAACCGTTCCAACGGAAGGAACCATCCGGCAAAAGAACGATTTCGATCCTTTCCCCTTTCGGATCTTCCCCGTTACCTACGGAAGGTAAATTCAGCGGAATGGATCGGATCTCTTTCCGAAAGCTCACCGATAACATTACGAAAATCAAAAGAATGAAAACCACGTCGATGAAGCTGGTGAGGTCGAAAGATTCCTCGTCTTCGCGGAGAACCGATCTTTTCATTCGCTTCCGGTCGGAGGGATTTTGGACCAAGAAAGTGTTTCCCTTTCCAAACCCAGAATCCTATTTTTCAGGAACTGAAATGCCCATAAGGAAGGAATCGCTACCGACAATCCGAAAATCGTAGTTACCAAAGCCAAACGAATCCCGCCGGCAAACGCATCCAAGCTGACGGTTCCGGCTGCTTGCAAGGAAGAAAAGGCCTCCGAAATTCCTAGGACGGTTCCGAGTAGTCCCAGCATGGTAGCGATTCCCGCCAGATGGCGGATCCACACCAATCTCGTTTCCAAGAGAAACAATTTTGCCGAAACCTTCTCTTCCCAAATCTCGGAATCTATGTCGGAGCGGAACTCCTGTAACAGCTCTTTTTTGAATTTAGGCACGCTCGTAATCACGTGAAAAAAAGTGCCTAAATTCCAAACGGAAAGCATCCCGATCAAAGTCGATACCCAATCCCAACCACTTGCGAACATACGATCCGAGGTCCCTCTCCTTTCTCTTTTACAGGATTTGGAAAGTGATGGGACCTGTCGATCGAACAAGCGATCCGAATCCCTCTTGCCAAAGAGACTTTTCAAAAAAAATCTGAAGAAAATGACCGGATTCCGAATGCCTTCGGCGGAGACCAAGGCCGCTTTCGTAAAAAAAAACTTCGATCGAATCGCATCCAAGTACGATCGTTTCAACGACTGGAACAGCTTTTATCTGCATAGACTTTGGAAGAATCGATTGGTCAGAGAAATCGAATCTAAAACGAAGGAGAACATTGCTGTCCTGGACTTATGTTGCGGAACCGGCGATATCTCCGTCAGGCTGGAACAATCCGGAAAAGTCCGAGAATTGCTCTGTATCGATTTTTCCGAAAAAATGCTGGATGTCGCGAGACATAGGTTGGAAGTCCCCGTCCGAAACGGTCGCGTTACGATCCGTGTCGGAGATGCGACAAAATTAACCTCGGTCCCGTCCGAAAGTTTGGACGCGGTGAGCGTAGGATTCGGCCTCCGCAATGTAGACGACCTGGATTCGGCCCTTTCGGAAATCCATCGGGTTCTGAAGCCCGGCGGAGTCTTCGCGAATTTGGATGTGGGCAAAGTCAAAAATCCTTTTGTCCGAAGAGTCGCGGACTTTTACTTCTTTCGCATCGTTCCGGTGTTGGGTTATCTCCTGTGGGGAGGTAAAAACGAAATGTTCGATTATTTGCCCGTCTCTTCCCTCACCTATCCGGATCAGGAATCCCTTAAGGAACAACTCCAAGCCCACGGTTTTACGGAAGTAGAATATACCAATTTTGTATTCGGAAACGCGACCCTACATACCGCCAAAAAAAACTAATCCTTTTGTAGTACCTGGCAGAAACCCTACGTCTTTTAGTTAGAAGCATCAAACATAGGGTTCCTTTTATGAATGTTATAAAAATCGTTTTGCCGGTTTTACTAGTCTTAATCTTCGGAAATTGTTCCGGGGGAAAGAAAAACGGCTTATTATTACCATTCCTAGCTCTTCTCAATAATCCGGGGACTTCCTCCGCCTCGGGATCGACGGGCAGTACTGCAGGAAATACCGGCAGTTCTGGAGTTGTATTTGTTTCCGGGGATGGCTCCGGAAATCCTTCCACTTCTACGAGCGTTTCTACGACTACCGGATCTGGCAGCACTGCGGGAAATTCGAACTCCGCAGGCAGTTCTTCCGGAAACGCAGTCTCGGCTGGAAATTCCGGGAACTCCGGAGATTCTAGCTCTTCAGGGAATTCGAACACCTCTGGAAGTTCCGGTTCCTCCGGGAATTCAAATTCTTCCGGGAATTCAAATTCTGACGGAAATTCAAATGTTTCCGGAAACGTAAACAGCTCCAATCAATCCGGAAATTCGGATCATTCCGGAAACACGGCAGGGGGAGATTCGTCTTCTTCCGGCTCATCCTCTTCAGGGAACTCCAACTCCGGAAGCAACCAAAACGGCAACGGAGGGTCTGGAACTCCTACTTCCGCAGTCGTCGTAGTGGACGACCCGAAGGGAAATCCTTCGTTCAATTTCAATACCACTCAATCGATTCCGATGAACTTAACGATCTTGGATAAGGGATCCAAACCCGTGGCCGGGGCTTCCGTTTTGATCTACGACGAGCAAAACAATCTGTTGTTCCAGGGAGTGGCCGACTCCTCCGGTAAACTAACGGGAACCTTGACTGCGCCCACCTCCGTGGGAAGCATCACGATAGACGTCACGATCGGAGGACAGTCCATCTCCCAATACGTACAATTGGATAAAGTGCTCGCAATCAACAGAACGATCCGTTATCAAATCGATTTACCGGACAAAAAGGTTGCCGACTCGGACGGAGACGGAGTCGCCGACGACACCGACATCTACCCGAACGACAAGGATCGCTGTACCGAATTATCCTATCCCAACGAAGGAGTATATACTCTGGCTTTTGAGGACCTCTATCCTTCCGCAGGAGATGCGGACTTGAACGACTACGTGGTTCAGTTGAAAAACCAGGAAGATCTAAACTCGGCCGGCAAGATCGTGCGTCTTCGGGGAAAATACCAGCACGTAGCCAGAGGAGCAGGATACCGCCACAAATTGATGTTAAAACTTCCGGTTCGGGTAGGCGCAACCGTCACGTATCGTAGGGAAGACGGCAACGGAAAAGAAAAGGTGGCGAAAAATTCCACGAAAGTTACCGCCGACCAGTTGAACGCCGGGATAGAACTTCTTCCCGATTCCAGCTCTACTTTGGACGGACAGAATGCAAACCCCGGAGAAGTATTTAAACCGGGACATGTCGCGACCGTGGAAATCGTATTCGATACGCCTGTGTCCAGAGCTTCCTTAGGATCCTTTCCTTATGATACGTTCGCCCACGTGATCAGCACCAATAAGGATATCCACTTTCCAGGCCTGTACAAAAACGGGGACGGATCCGATTCTTATCTGGATTCCTCCGGTTTCCCCTGGGCCATCCTGGTTCCGGGAAACTGGAAATACCCTTATGAAAAACAGGACATTCGCAATCCGTCCCAAACCGGATATTCGGAATTCTCTCAATGGGTAGCTTCCAAAGGTGGAGATCATAAACTTTGGTACCAGCATGTCAGCAACGAAGCGAAAGTGTTTCCGGTTTCCGATTCTTCCGACTTTCTAGGGTATCTGCTCTTGTCGGTTCGGAAATTCGCGATCTTATACGCGGCCGGACTGTTAGGCATCGGAGGAATCGCTCTGTATTTTCTTAGGAAGAAACAGATAAGAATCGCTTAAGAATTTCCTTCGATTTACGAAACGGGTAGGCATCGTCCGATACTAGTGGGGGCGATGCCTTTTTTTGTACCGATGAACGTTTCGATAGATCTGCTCAAACCTTTAACCGCGGTGGCGGCTGCCTGGTTCTATTGGTACTTCTATAAGCGCACCTATTATTCCGGCCAAGGGAAGCTCGTCTCCACCATCGCTTTTTTTTCCGGAATGGTGGCGACCGGAATCGCCTTGGTTTGGGAAGCGTTCGTATTCGATTTCTTTAAGGACCTAGGTCCCTTTTTACAGGCCTTCCTTCTGGGGGCCCTTCCGGAAGAAAGCGCGAAAGCCCTCTTAGCGATATGGTATCTCCGGAAAACGAAGAACAGCTCCAACCTAGCCGACGGATTGTATTTCGGACTTACCTTAGGCGCGTCTTTCGGCTGTATAGAAAACGTCTTCTATTCCTTTAAGCTGGAATTTTGGCCCGGATTGCTTAGAGCCGGGACCTCCTTGCCTTTGCATGCGTTTACCGGCGGAATCTTGGGGTTTTTTCTTTTACGGAATTTTCAAATCAGAAAAGCTTCATTGTCCGGATTGGAGGCTGTTTCCGCGTTCTTAGGAGCCGTTCTGCTTCACACATTCTACAACAGACTTTTAGCGGGCGGCGAGACCGGAATCTTATGGATCCCCCTCCTTCTCGGCGCAACCCTGCTGGTCCTGGAATTTCTGATCGCGCAGGCCGAAGTCTCCCTACCATTCGAGTTAATGCAGGCGGGGGGGCTGTTCCTAGATGACTACTCCATGATCCAGAAATTTACTCGGTACGATTCCTGGCTGAGAAAAACGCAGAATTTCGAACGGGTGGAAACGGTTCGCTTATTCAGAAGCCTTTTTTCTCCGGGAAGGACTTTGATCGCCATTCTTCTTTTCGGCGTTCCCCTTTTTTGCTTAAACTTCTATCTCTTTGCGCCTCACTTGATTCCTTTCTATCTGGTGAATATAGATTTTCTACAATTCATCGCACTCTTCATGGAATATCCTGCCTGGCTAGGAATTTTATTTCTCTTCCGCGGGTTCATCAATCCGGCGTTCTTTCAGGAAAGAATCCTGAAAGTTCCGCTCTTCCTCTCCGTAACCCTCGGACCTCCCGACAAGGAAGAACCTACCCTGGCCTATTCTCTTTCCAGAAGAGGATTCTATTCTCCTCTCACGCAAGAGCCTATCCTAGAAAAGGATACCGAAGTCTCGTTTTACATTGCGGGAAAAAATTTTCCGGCGATCCGAGCCGTCCCGGTTTGGAAGAACTTCCGCCAGGACGATCCGAACCACGAAGGTGGAGCGCTATTTCGATTTCCGGAAATCCCATGGTCCCTAGTCGCTTGGAGATGGCTGGTTCGAACCCGGCAACAGGTCCGCAATTTGCTCGACGCAATTCTCTCGCTTCGAGTTTCCGTAAAACGGAATTCCTGAAGGAGAGAAAATTCCTTCTCCGGCATCCGAAAGGAATCAGCGAATCCTGTTTAGTCCGTCGAAATCTTCCGTAGAAATCAGGAATTCGGAAGGGCCCGCTTCGAACCAGGACATCCGCAAGATCTTTCCCGTCAAAACCTTGGCTCCGGAAGGAACCGTAAGGGAAATCGCATTGGAAACGTTAGGCAAGGGAGTACTTCTGGATTGTAGCTCGATTCCTTTTTCGTCCGAAAACACCCACTTCAGATAAACCGGTTTCCCCGGCTTAGGATCGATCGGAAGCAGGACTCTTAGATTCACCGCATTCTTATCTCCGATGACCCAAGAAGTTCCGGAGCGGAAAGAATGGACTCGCACTCCGTTCTTAGAAACGTTCTTTTCCTTTGCGGAAAGCTGGAAGGTCTTCCTTTCTTCGTAGCGGAATTCAGGCCCTTGTGCAAGTCCGGAAAGACGAACCAACGTTTTCATCGCGATTCCGATTCCGAAAACGAGACAAACCAAATTGAAGACCGGAATGATCCACCATTTCGGGAACGTTCTTGTGGAAGCGCCGGAAGAACCCAGGATATAAAAGAGAAGAAATGCCAGACTCCCGGCGGCCCCGACCCACGGTAGAAAAAAGAAAACCGGAAAGACGAGAAGAAGCAGAGTCCAATAGGTTCCTCTGGAAAAGGACTCAAAACCGATCCAAACGAAGAACAATAAAAAGAAGGTCACGCCGCCTTCGTTTAACAAAAATACCGGGGAACTAAGGGAAAAATCCTGTTGCCCCAACGCGGGAACGGATCCCTTCGGTCCCAATTCGATCCATCTGAGGGCGAAGCTACCGAAGCCGTGTCCGAAAAAAGGAGCCTCCTTCCACCAATTCCAGGCGGACAAGGTTTGGATCCAGCCGTCCCGCCAGGACAATTCGAGAAATTTAGAGATCCCCTTGCCTTTCCCCCAGGCCTGGGCCCAATGATCGTGAAAGAGATGCCACGCGGTAGGAGACCATTCCTGACCTCCCAGAAAATACATTCCGACAAAGAGTCCGACGGAAACGAGAAGCACAGCAGGTAAAAAAGCGAATTTCCAGATCCGACTTCTGATCCCGCCTTGGTAGGAAAGCCCGGTGCAAACAATCGATTGGAGCATGGTCAGGATCCAAAATCCGGGCCCCTGGAACCTCCCCGCGATCGCCATGGGCAGCAAAATCGCAGAGGTCAAAACGATCCGAGTAATGATCCTCCAGTTTCTGCTGTGGACGAAGTATAGAAAATAGCCGGCTAAAATCGGCATCGCGATCCCGAACGCTGCCGCATCGGAAAAGAATCCGGAAACACCGAATGTAAGCGCGTTCCCCGAACTAAACGGAAAATCCGTTTCAGGAAAAATCGCCTGCAGCATTCCAAGAATCAGACTTCCCGTAAAGCCGGCTAGAATTCCGGTCCTCCATTGTTTTACCGGAGGATCCGTATCGTGAGAACTGGTTTCTTCCGCCAAAAAATAAAGAAGAGCGGAAAGCCATGCACCCAGCCCGTCCAAGGTAAGAGCGAACGCGTATTTAGAGGAGATCCCGGGAGCGAATTCCGTATCCTGCAAAATGCCTTCCGTAAAAGGAGTAATTCCGAAATAAGCAAGCAATCTTTCCAAGACCAGGAATAAGAGAGCGACTAAAAGACCCGCCTTCGGATTCTTAGTGAACTCCAAGGAATTCTTATACGGTCGATTGATATAAAAGTACCTGAGTAACGGATCTTCCTCGTTGGAAGAATGCCCGTAAAAAGTGGAAACGTATTGGCGCAGGAAAACTCCCAGCGTTGCCCCCGCAAACAAGGCGGAAAGAGAAAGGGTTCCGTTTACGGACGCCAAAAGAAGTCCGGGAGAAAGAAGTGCAAATGTGGCCGTAAAAATTCGGCCAGATTTTCTATGATGAAGGTTCGGTAAAAGCCCGGCGATAAATTGGAGCCAGGCTACCCCGAAGCTTGTGTCCGGATTTCGGACCAGAAGAGTCCAGCGAAGCAGGAAATAAGAAAGGAAAACACTTAAGATCAGTGTTAAAAACGTAGGGGTTCGAAGCGGCCTCAAACGGGCGAATATGCTTGGCACAAAATGGAAATGCTCCCGGAAAATCAGGAGATTTCAATCTAAAAATAAGAAAAGGAAATTCTCAGTCGTCCAGAGAATCCAAGTCGGTGGGAATTTTATATGTTCCTGTTAGAGTGGGAGAAAGGGGGCTTTTTTTGCCCGAAGCACGGTGCTTAGAAACCGCTTCGGCGTATTCCACCGTATAGCGCGTCCAGGGGATGGCTTTCAAACGGGCCAAGGGAATCTTTTTGCCAGTACCTTCGCAGATTCCGTACGTGCCGTCTTCGATTTTTTCTAGTGCGGCATCGATTTCCCGGATCGTGTCGATCTCGGACTCCGTGAGAACGGAACTCAGCATTTCCTCGTTGATTTCGGAGGCAATGTCGGCGATGTCCCCCATTTCTTTTAAGCCGGAAGGTTTACTATTGTCTTCCCACTTGGCATACTTTTCCAATAGAGAATTTTTTCTCTCTATCAGTAATTCCTGTAATTCAGCCAGGACCTTCTTATCGTATGCCTGTTTTTTTGCGACCATCGCCTACTCGATTAAACTTTGGATTCCTTATGTTCGACGTGCGCTCTGCAGAATTTACAGAATTTTTTTGTAACCAATTTCTCGGATTTCGCCTTTTTATTCTTGGTCTGGAAATAAGCGTTCTTCTTACATACCTGGCAAGAAAGTTTAATGATCTCTCTCATGGCGGATTTCTCTGTTCAAAAATTAACCTATTTCTCCGGGCGGAACGGTTTTTCTACCCTAAGGGCTAAAAATCCGAGACGTCCGGTAGGTTGCATATGCTATAAAAAAAAAATGAGCCGAAAAATCAAGGAAGATCGCTAGGAAGTTCTGAAATTTCCTTCTCGGAAACCCTAGGAATTTTTCTCCAGATGGCGGCCAAAACGCTTCCGATCACGGAGTGAATCAAACTGGAAAGCGCCGCTGGAATCGCAACCAAAGGATCGGAGAAATTGTTTTTTGCCAAAACCACCCCCAAACCGCTATTTTGCATTCCGACTTCGATAGACACCGTTCGGGAAACGATCTCCGACCCGGTTCCCCATTTTGCCAGCCAGTAGCCGAAAAAATATCCCGACGCATGTAGTAAAAAAACCGCAGACAAAAGGGGAAATCCTGATTGAAGGACCGCGTTCCTTCCCGCGCCCAAGATGGATGCGACGATCAGAGTGATCAGGAGAACCGCGACAAGGGGGGAAATCACTTTGATTTTAGCGGCGAATCTAGGCGTAAACCGGTTCAATAAGATTCCGAGAGTGACCGGGAAAATGACCACCTCGAATGTATTCAAGAAAAGTCCCAAGGAGTTCGCCTCGATTCGGTTTCCTGCTAATAACAAAGTTAAAGTAGGAGTCAAAATCACGGAAAGAAGCGTGGAAAGAGCGGTCATCGAAACCGAAAGTGCCAGGTCTCCTTTAGCCAAAAAGGAGATTACATTGGATGCGACTCCCCCGGGGCAGCAGGAAACCAAGATCAGACCGGTCGCTAAGGGAGACGGAAGATCCAATAGGTTCGCAATCCCCCATCCGGATAAGGGCATGATCGTATATTGGCCAACAACACCTAGGATCACAGGCCGAGGTGTCTCGAACACCCTTTTGAAATCTTCCGGCACCAAAGTGATCCCCATTCCGAGCATGGTGAGCCCGAGACTGTACGTAATCCATGGGCCCGTGAACCAGACAAACCAAGTCGGCCGGATCCAACTCAAAGATACCCCGAGGATGACCCAAAGGGGAAAAAGGTAGGTTGCCCGTTCTAGAAATTTCGTCAAAAGATGCTACCCTTCCAGGAGATCCAACACTCTATCCAATTGCTCTTTGGAAATATAAATATGAGGGGAAAACCGTACTCTTCCCAAACGAAGAGCACACATGATCCCTTTCTTTTTCAGTTCGTTTACCGTATCTTCCGAGGAGACTCCCGGTTTTTCCGCCACGACGATTCCCGTCTTGAAATCCGGAAAATGATCCGAGGCAAGTTTCCAGCCGGCCTCCCGGAGTCCGTCCGACAAATAATCCGCGAGTTCATAAATCCTCTCCATGGAATTGTGGAATCCTATCCCGCTCAACATCTCCAACGTGGACTGAAAATAAACCCAGTCGATAAAATTGGCCGTCGAAATCTCGTATCGGTCGGTTCCTTTTAGTTCTTCGCGGTACGGAAGATACGCTTCGTCATTGATCACAGATCCCGTGCCCTTGAACGGAAAACGGAGAGTATTCAGTTTTTCCTTGGCCACATAAAGCACACCTAAGCCCAAGGGTCCCAACAACCATTTCCATGCGGGAAACGCCATGTAGGAAATCTTCATCTCCTTGGGACGGATCGGCAACAACCCCACTCCCTGAGCTCCGTCCAAAACGAACTCGATTCCTTTGGAATCCAAAAATGCACCGATTTCCTCCAGAGGAAAGGGCATGCCCGTACACCAATGGACTGCGGAAAGGCTCACCAATCTCGTCCTAGCAGTGACGGAATTCTTCAGATTCTCCAGAAATCCCTCGGGAGTTTCCGACATGGGAACGAAAGAAATTTCCACTCCTTTCTCTTTCCAATGTTCCCAAGGATAGATATTGGAAGGATATTCGTTTTCCAAAAGTAGGATCTGGTCCCCCTCCTGCAAAGAGAGACCTAAGGAAAGGAAATTCATCCCTTCGTTGGTATGATGAATCAGGCTCAATTCCTCGGGAGAACATCCCAATAAATCCGCGAGGATGGAACGAATCGCTCGTTTTACCGTCGCGTAACGTCTTACATTCGTCTGACCGCCGTGAGCCGCATATCCCCGGAGATATTCTTCCACCCAATGGATCGTTTCCGTATTGCATGGCGTGGTGCCGCAATTATTCAGCCAGATCATTTCCCGATTTACGGGATAGAGAGCTTGGATTTGGTACCAATCCGGAGAGCCGTTCGTTTTCATCTTGGGTCCAGATTGAGAGAGGTGTGCGGGAGGAAAAACCCTTTTTTAAAACGGAGTCGGGAAAGATTCCCGGCTCCGCTTCCTAGTTCCGTCGTTCTAACGTTTTTTCTTTGCGGCAGCTTTCTTCTTGGGAGAAGCTTTTTTTGCGACCGTCTTTTTCTTTGCCGCCGGAGCGGATTTCTTTTTGGCCGAAGGCTTTTTAGGTGCGGCTTTTTTAGAAGCTTTCTTTGCGGCGCCTTTTTTCTGTCCGACGGATTTAACGGACTTCGTTCCCTTTACCGGCTGGTCCACCGCCTTTGCCACTTCCTCGGCTTGCTCGTCCCAAAAAAAGGCGCCCCGTCCCGAATGAGTCTGATCCAGAGCGTTCAATTCCGCTTCGAGAAGGGATTGGTAGTTCTGGCTATATTCCATCAACTTAGTAAACAAAAGTTTGATATTCGGATCCGAGAATTTGGTGGTCAACTTCTCGTAGAAAGCCACCGAGTTTTCCGCCTCTCGGATAGCCAGTTCCAGCGCCTCGTGAGCGTCTCTGGAACCCGAACCGGTGATGGTGCGCTCCACCTTGTTCATTAATTTCTGAATCGTAGTCTGATGGAATTTATGGATGGCCGTAAGTTGCTTTAGGTTCGGCAATTCGGCTCCTTCCGCATCTTCGTAGATTTCCGTGATGAATTTGATATGATCGTCCACTTCTTCCGCGAGTTTTTCGAACAACTCCCTTGTGCGACCTGGCGGGAGTTTTTCGTACGTATCCATATAAAACTCGAAGTAGTCCTTCTCGTGCTGGATCGCGGCCGCAACGGCTTCGAGGAAAGTAGTTTCTTTAAGGGGTTTGATACTCATCTGTTTACTCCGGTTGCTAATTCTAGAAAAAATTTCGGAAGCATTCAATACTAATTTTTCGATTTCGGATCAGCTTTCTTCTTCCGTGGAAACGTAAATTAAAAACTGGGCGAGATAATAGGTGCTCATGATCCAAGCTCCGTGAGAAGGCAGACGGATTTCCGTAAAACGTCCTAAAGCGATGAGAGAGTCCGAGAGAATGAAAAATATCGCTCCGGCGATCCCCAACCAAAGATCGAACTTTTCGCAGGCTCGGGAGGCGGCCCGCCAACCCATAGCAACGATCGCTATAATATAAATCGCTACGGGAATTCGTAACGCTTCCGGAACGGAGGGAAAAAGCCAGTAGGAAAACCCTCCGCCAAAAACCAGAAAAGGGAGAAGCCGGATCAATTGGACGGGGTTTCCGACGGAAAATCCCCAGGCATAAGAAAGTTGAGCGAGTAAAAAACTTCCCAGACCGAAAACGAAATACTCCGGAGGGAAACCTAAAATCGCATCACCGATCGCGGAAAATACGAGTCCACAACCGATCCACATCCCGCTTCTACCTTGCCAACGAGCGTCGGCACTAAAATCCCAGACCAATACGAGAATCGGAAGAATTTTGGATCCGAGATGCAAAAGGAAAAGATCAGGCCATTGGTTCGCGACGAATAAGTGAAAGAGGCAAAGAATCGGATATACGATATAGATCATTTTACCTCCGTGCGGAAAAAAGAAAGACGGGATTTGGGATTGTCTTCCCAATCTCAGGTTGGAACCTGTCTTTCATCCACACTTTTCAGGTTCGGACTCTGCGATGCTCTCTTTTAGCCCAAAAGATTCTACACTTTTTCTGATTTTCGGCGCGATCGTCGGTCTTTTAATTTATCTGGATTTATTCGTATTCAACAAGCGCGCACACAAACCTTCCCTTCGGGAATCCGCAATCTGGACTCTGTTCTGGGTTTCTCTGGCGCTGACCTTCTCTCTTTTGATTTACGTTTTCCACTTGGACTCCGCAAATCCGGGACTAGCGCAACAAAAGACTTTGGAATTTCTGGCCGGGTATCTTTTGGAATATTCCCTTTCCGTGGACAACCTTTTCGTTTTCATCATGATCTTCGCGAAATTTCGAATCCAACAGCAGTACCAACCGATGATTCTAAAATGGGGAATCATGGGTGCGCTTCTGTTCCGGGGAGCGATGATTTTTTCCGGGGCGGAACTGGTTTCGAGATTCGAATGGATCTTGTATTTCTTCGGGATCCTACTCTTGTACTCCGCCTGGAAAATGTATTCCCATGATGAAGATGAGGATTTCGATCCGGAAGAAATGAAATTGTTGAAAGTCGCCAAAAAATTTCTTCCTATGACTTCTTCCCCTCATCCGGAAAAATTCCTAGTGACCGAGCACGGAAAGAAACTCTTCACTTCCACCTTTTTGGTTCTCTTAGTAGTGGAGTTCAGCGATATATTGTTCGCAGTAGATTCGATTCCCGCGATTTTCTCCATCACCCAGGACAGTTTCGTCATCTATACTTCCAACGTATTTGCGATACTTGGCTTACGATCCTTGTTCTTTCTCTTAGGTGGGGTCATGGAATTATTCGTACATCTCAAAAAAGGGGTCTCGTTACTTCTAGCGTTCGTAGGGATCAAGCTCCTGCTTCCGCTCTTCTCCAAGTGGGCGTTCGGACGGGAAATACACGTTTCGATAGAGGTTTCCCTTTTCGTAATCGTGGGCACCTTAACTCTTGCCGTTTTGCTTTCCCTTCCTCATTATCTATCCACGAAAAAAGGGACCTGAAACGGCTTTTTTAGACTTTACATGAAGGATTTCACTAATTCCCTAGAAGGAGAATCTTTTCTGAAAAAGAAGAGAATATGAAAATGTCCGAAAAACTCTTTAGCGAATTTCCCCCGGTTTCAACGGAAGATTGGAAGAATCAGATTCTAAAGGATCTGAAAGGAGCCGATTTCGAAAAAAAGCTCGTGTGGGAAACGGGAGAGGGCTTCAAAGTCCAACCGTTTTATAGAAAAGAAAATTTGGCGGATCTGGATTGGTCCGTGCAAAACCTTCCCGGAACTTTTCCTTATACTCGTTCCACCCGGAAACTGACCAACGAATGGAACATCCGCCAGGATATAGATTCTCCGGATTTATCTACCGCGAAAAAATTAGCGGCGGAAAGCGTGTCCAACGGAGTCGATTCCATCGGATTCGTCATCGAAAACTCCACTTCCGGTAGAAGAGGAATTCCTCTGAAGAGAAAGGAAGATTTGGAATTCTTATTGGAGGAACTTCCCTTCCAAGACGTTACCTTGCATTTCGTCGCGGAAGAAACTTCTCCCTTGATCCACAAATGGTTGCCGAAAATCAAACCCCTGGTTGGAGGACTCGGTTACGACCCGCTTCGGATCCTATCTCGTCATGGCCATTCGGGTGGACATGGAATCCAAGCGCTCAAACCGATTTTGGAAGAGTATGCCGCGACCTGGCCGAATTTCAGAGGCCTTACGATCCATTCCTCCACGTTCCGGGATAGCGGCTCCGAAATCGTAGAGGAACTCGCATTCACTCTGGCTCTCGGATCCGAATATCTCTTTCTACTCTCGGAAGCGGGGTTAAAACCGGAGACAGTGAATTCCCAGATGATCCTGCAGTTCGTCGTAGGACCGGATTACTTCTTGGAGATCGCCAAGTTCCGAGCAGCGAGAACTCTTTGGTCCCGGATTTTCCAAGCCTATTCTTCCGACTCCGGAGAGACATCGCTTCCTTTTCTCTCTGCGGAAACGGCGAAGTACAATTACGGAGTCTACGACGTTTACAATAACATGCTTCGTGCGACTACAGAAGCCATGGCCGCCGCCATCGGAGGTGCGGAAGTGATCAGTGTTCTTCCCTTCGATCACCTTCTCCAGCCTGCGGATTCCTTTTCTTTACGGATCGCGAGAAACGTACAGCTTTTGATGAGGCACGAATCCCATCTTGGAAAGGTCGTGGATCCTGCCTCGGGTTCCTACTATCTGGAAAAATTGACCGATTCGATCGCGGACGAAGCCTGGAAAATCTTCTGCGAAATCGAAGCGGAGGGCGGATTTCTCGCGTCTTTACAATCCGGGAAAATCCAGGAAAGGATTTCGAATTCCCGGAAAAGAAAGGAAGAAAATTACGCTACTAGAAAAGAAATCTCTCTTGGAACAACCCAATACCCGAACGTTCAGGACAAGATCGCAAGCGGGAAACTGAACAAATCCTTTTTTATGGGTTCCGTGGAACCCAAGCCGGGAGAATGGACCTGCACTGCGATTCCCGAATATTTCGTCGGAGATGCCGTCGAAACCATACGACTTCGCACGGAGGAATGGGAAAAGAAAAACGGAAGAAGTTCCAAAATTCTCCTCCTCCCGGTAGGAGACCTGAAAATGAAAAAGGCTCGTGCCATCTTTGCCCTGAACTTTTTAGGATGCGGGGGATTCAACGTAATCGATCCGGGAAGCTACGAGACTGTGGAAGACGTGAAGGAAGGAATCCGAAAGGAGAAACCGGACGCCCTAGTATTTTGTTCCTCCGACGAAGAAGTTCTGAAATGGGCCCAGGAAATCCTTTCCGGTTCGGACGGAAAAAGCGGGCCGATCCCACTCGTCGCCGGGCTTCCGAAAGATTCCAAATCCGATTTGGAAGCCTTGGGCGTGCAGGGCTTTCTACACATCCTATCCAATCTACTCGACACTTTGACCGATCTCCAAAAAAGGTTAGGAATCCAATGAAGCGACCCGTATTCGATTCTTCTCTCAAGCATTCCTATCGGAAGGAAAATGTAGAGGATTGGTCCAAAGAAGCTCTAGACGAACTGGGTCTTTCCGATCTGAAATCCGCCTTTTGGCAAACTCCGGAAAAAATCCCGGTCAAACCGGTCTATCTGCCGGAAGATGCAAAATCCCTGGATCACCTGGAATATGCCGCAGGAATTCCTCCTTTTTTAAGAGGACCATATTCCACGATGTACACCCAACAGCCTTGGACAATCCGCCAGTATGCTGGCTTTTCCACAGCAGAGGAATCCAACGCATTCTATAGAAGAAACCTCGCAGCAGGACAGAAAGGTCTTTCCGTCGCGTTCGACTTGGCGACGCACAGGGGCTACGATTCGGACCACGAAAGAGTCGTGGGCGATGTGGGGAAAGCCGGAGTGGCGATCGACTCCGTCCTGGACATGAAGGTTCTATTCGACCAAATCCCTTTGGACCAGATGTCCGTTTCCATGACGATGAACGGCGCAGTGATTCCCACTTTGGCCTTTTATATCGTGGCCGCGGAGGAACAAGGAGTCAAACCGGAACTCCTTTCCGGAACGATCCAAAACGACATTCTCAAAGAATTCATGGTGCGGAATACGTACATTTATCCCCCCGCTCCATCGATGAGGATCATCGCGGATATTTTTCAGTACACCACGAAGTACATGCCGAAATTCAATTCCATCTCGATTTCGGGCTACCACATGCAGGAAGCCGGGGCAACAGCCGATTTGGAATTGGCCTACACTCTCGCCGACGGATTGGAATATCTCAGAACCGGCATCAAAGCCGGGATGGACGTGGACAGTTTTGCGCCTCGCCTTTCTTTTTTTTGGGCGATCGGAATGAACCATTTTATGGAGATCGCAAAAATGCGGGCGGGTCGTCTGCTTTGGGCCAAGATCGTAAAAGGGTTCCAGCCCAAAAACAGTAAGTCTTTAGCGCTCCGTACCCATTGTCAGACTTCCGGTTGGAGCCTAACCGAGCAGGATCCGTTCAACAACGTGGCCAGAACCTGTATAGAAGCATTGGCCGCAGCTCTGGGTCACACGCAATCCCTGCACACGAACGCTTTAGACGAAGCCATCGCGTTACCCACGGATTTTTCCGCCAGGATCGCAAGGAACACTCAGATCTATCTCCAGGAAGAGACGAATATCCATAGGGTCGTGGATCCGTGGGGAGGTTCTTTTTATGTCGAGGCTCTCACGAACGATCTGACACACCGCGCATGGGAACTCATTCAAGAAGTGGAAAAGCTAGGCGGAATCGCCAAAGCGATCGAGACGGGAATCCCTAAAATGAGGATAGAGGAAGCCGCGGCGAGAAAACAGGCTCGGATCGATTCCGGGCGGGACGTGATCGTAGGAATCAATCGTTATCGCCCGAACCAGGAAAAGCCTTTAGAAATATTAGATATAGATAATACTGTCGTCCGGGAATCCCAGATCAGGAAACTGAACGAACTCAAGAAAAACAGGGATTCTGCCGCGGTTCAATCCGCCCTAGACGCGATCACGAAATGCGCGGGAGGAGAGCCCGGCAACCTCCTGGAGTTGGCCGTAGACGCCGCGCGCAAAAGAGCCACTCTGGGAGAGATTTCGTTCGCGATGGAAAAAGTCTTCGGCCGCTACAAAGCCGTGACTCATTCCATCACAGGAGTGTATTCGGAGGAGATTATGGACGACCCCGACTTCAAAAAGGCCAAGGAACTCTCCGAACGATTCGCCAAGTTGGAAGGTAGAAGGCCCAGAATCATGGTCGCAAAAATGGGACAAGACGGGCATGATAGAGGGGCAAAAGTCATTTCCACAAGTTTTGCCGACATGGGTTTCGACGTCGATATAGGTCCCCTCTTCCAAACCCCTGCCGAAGCCGCCAAGCAAGCCGTGGAAAACGACGTGCACGTCCTCGGAGTTTCCAGCCTAGCTGCCGGACACAAAACCCTGGTTCCGCAAGTGATCCAGGAATTAAAACGCCTAGGAAGGGAAGATATTCTAGTCATCGCCGGCGGAGTCATCCCGCAACAAGATTACGATTTCCTGTACAAAGCGGGAGTGAACGGGATCTTCGGACCTGGAACGAAAATTTCGAAAGCAGGAGTGGACATCCTGGAACTTCTCATCAAGGCGACCGAGAGCGTCTGAAATCCGTGTCGGAACCGGCCAAAAACGAAGGGCGCTTTCTGAGAGGAAGCGGACCGCGGAAAGTCCTGCCGAGCGCGGAAACCTTCGTTCAAGGAATTCTCAATGGAGACCGGGTTTTACTCAGCCGCGCGATCACTTTGGTGGAAAGTACTTTGCCCGCACACCAGGATCTCGCGGAACAAGTGATCGAACAATGCCTTCCTCATTCCGGCAAAAGTATCCGGATCGGAATCACCGGAATTCCGGGCGTAGGAAAGAGTACGTTCATAGAATCCTTCGGAAACCTACTCATCCAAAACGGAAGGCGATTGGCTGTCTTAACCGTGGACCCGACTTCCCAAATTTCCAAGGGTTCCATTCTAGGTGACAAAACCAGAATGGAGACCCTTTCCCGAAAAGAAGAAGCGTTCATACGTCCTAGTCCGTCGGGAGAATCCCTAGGCGGAGTGGCGCGCAAAACGAGAGAAACCGTTTTTCTCTGCGAAGCCGCCGGCTACGATACGATTTTAATTGAAACCGTAGGAGTGGGCCAATCCGAAACGGCGGTACATTCCATGACGGATCTTTTCCTGCTACTTCTCATCGCCGGAGCGGGAGACGAACTGCAAGGAATCAAACGAGGAATCATGGAAATGGCCGATCTGATCGCCATTACGAAAGCGGACGGGGAAAACGCTTCCCACGCGGAACGAGCCAAGGCGGAAACTCTTTCGGCGATCCATTTTCTCCCTCCGCACGAATCCGGAGTTCCTACGAACGTATTGGCCTGCTCCGCATTAACAGGAAAGGGAATTTCCGAGCTTTGGAAGGAAATTCTGGAATACGTGGAAACCGTTACTTCCAACGGTTATTTCCGGAAGAATAGAAAAGAACAGGCCAAGTATTGGCTGCATGAATCCGTGCAATCCTTGCTCGTGGAGGACTTCCGAGAAAAGACGGGAACGAGATATTCCGAGGCGGAACAAAAGGTGACGGAAGGCGGAATCAGTTCGCTGAAAGCGGCAAGAAATCTGCTCGATCTTTATCGAAAGGGAAAATAAATAAAATTATAATTTTATAATATATCTTCCGTCCCGAGAACCCGGAATTGCGATAGACATCGTTCGTCTGATAGTTTCCGCTCGAAAAATAATTTAATGTTTAACCGTTTTACGCGAATAAAAAGCTTTGTCTCGGACCCTTCCGGGAAATTTTTTCTTGGAAAATATTTCTTCCCGGGCCGTTTAGACGAATGAGAAAAATTGGAACCTAGACGGGTTCCGGCTTTTCATAGACCCGGGTCGGTTGTTTCTAAGGATGCCAAAACGAATGTCTTTTCCGTCTTTCAAGGCGATCATTTTATCACTTTTTCTCGGAATTCTCTACTCCTGCGCGACGGCAAGCGCGGGCCTTTCCACAAGCACAGTGCCTATGGCGGATAAAAAGTATACCGTCCTCGGGCCTGTGGAAGGAAGGAAGTATTGGGTTACGTTCGATATCGCGATCATAGGCATCCCTTTAAAAACCCCTCCCATCGACGCTTTACTAGAGGAGCTCCAAAAAGAAAAAGAAGCGGACGCTCTTATCAATCTACGTTATTGGACGGACAAATTCATAATCGGCTTTTTAACGGTGAATCGGTTGCACATTTCGGCGGAAGCTGTTCGCTTCGATGCGACTCCGATCGCTCCGATTCCGAATACGACGGAACCGAAACGAAGAGGACGTTGATTTCTCTTTTTTATGAATCGATATGCGAACTTCGCGATATTCGGCGCTACCCTTGCTATTTTGGGGGCATGTTCCGGAACATTCTCCCGAACGGAAGTCGGAGGAAGGGTTCGAGAAATCCAACTGATGGACTCCGCCACCATCGTCAGAAGTACGGACTATGACGAGTTAGGCATCTCCACCGGAGAAAGCTCCGCATTCTTTCTGTTCGGACTCATCCCTGTCACGAACCCCATCAATATGGACTACGCGTTAAGCGAAGCCGTTCGGAAAATTCCCGGCGGAAAATCCCTCGTCAAAGTCAGGTACTGGCACGAAACTCATCTTTTCTTTCCGGTCGGAACCGTCAGCATATTGAAAGTAAAAGGCATGGTGGTGGGAGCTCCTCCGAGTGACGAGGAAATAAAATGACGGGATCCTCGCTTCTGGGTCGGATCTTCTGCGCAACATTATTCTTCGTTTGCGGGAATTGCGTTCGCCAAGATCTGGTTTCCCAAGGAGATTCCAATAGCCAAATTTATGCGGCCGCGGAATATCTTTCCCGAAAATGCGGAACTCCGATACCTACACCTTTTCCGATCGCGATCGGGGACATCCAGAAGAGAAACCTAGATCTCTGCACCATAGCCATCACGAAATCGGATTGCCCCTTTGTCAGTTATCCGATCGCATGTCTTCTCATTTATGTCGATCAACCGGCGGGAAATATTCCGTGGTACACGAACTTCAAGGACTTCTACGTCACCCCCAAGGTTCCTTAACCCCATGAAACGGCTCGGTCTCAAAATCCTTCTCTTGCTGGCACTTGCACCGGCGGATATTTTCGCCGAAGTCGCGTTTAAGGGACGTTTGTTTTCCAGACAAAAGGGCCAAGGAGAATCGAAAGCGAACGTTCTTCTGTTCGAAACCAAAAAATTCTACAAAACCGATGCGGAAGGATACTTCGACGCGGTCGTGCCGAAAGCGGGAACTTACACGTTTCGTATCCTTCGCTTGGAGGGAATGCAGGAAATCCGCGGGAATGTGGACGCGTCCGGTCAGTTGGTCACTCTGTTTATCGACGCGGACTCGGCATCCGGAGGGATTGGAATCGGGGGCACGAAAAGCGGAGGCGTCACTTCCAAGGGTTCCATACAGGTGACTGCCGAGCGGGAAAAACCCATTCTTTCCCGTACGACCATCAAGTACGACGAGATCAAGCGGATGCCTGGTACATTCGGAGAACCTCTCCGCTCTCTCGAAACCATCCCGGGCGTGGTTCCAGTAGCTTCTTTCGGCGGAGGTGCGAACAATTACGTGATTCGGGGAGCCGACCCGAATACCAACCTGTACCTTGTGGACGATCTTCCCATCCTCTATCCTTTCCACTTGGACGGATTGAGTGCGGTTGTAAACGCAAACCTGATCAAATCCATAGACGTATATACGGGAGTGTATCCCGCCAATTTTAACAACGCCCTCGGAGGGGTGATCCACATTGACACTGTCGATAAGGTCGATAATTCGCAAAAGAACCTGATCATCTCCGCTTGGGCCACAAGCGCGAATATCATGACCCCCACTTTCGGAGGAAAAGGATACATCGTCGCGGCGGCCCGAGTGGGATATTTGGATAAGACCTTCGGAGATTTAGGGAGTCGTTTAGGTGTGGGATTGCCGGACGGACTGCGTCTTCCTCATTTCGTGGATTCTCAGGTCAAGTTCGTTCATAATTTCAGTAACGAACACCAGATCTCTTTCCACTCTTTCACTTCCAAAGACGATTTCGCGTTGAACGCGCCTCCCAAGGCGAATAACGACCCTACCAAGGATCCCTTTGCCGCGATCGCAGGAGCGAATGTTTCTATCGGACAAGGATTCCGGACCCAAGCCTTGAGATATACTTGGAAACCCGTCCAATCCTTTTCGAATCGAATCACATTGATCAGTTACGATCCCTTCGCGGACAACAATATCTCTCTTGGTACCATTCAAGGAAAGAACCGGGCCAGTGGAGCTTATAACGGAATCCGACAGGACGCGTTCTTCGACCCGAATCGACACCTAAGCATCGAGTTCGGTTCCGAATTTAGAGCTTTGGATTACTCCACCGTAGGTTCGGCAATCGTAGTGACGAACCCGAACAACCAAAGCCCGAATCCTTACGACACGCAAAACCCTGCGTTTAAAACGGTACCGAACAATGTGTACGCGAAAGGGACGTATTATAACTCCTATGTCACCACAAAACTACGCTTCGGAGGATTCCAATTCGAACCAGGCGCTCGTTACGATTACATTCCTTACGTCCATCATAGCGCTCTCGGCCCGAGGGGACAGGCCTCGTACAAATTCGAAGGAATCGGTAAAGGAACGACTCTCTTTGTCGGTGGCGGGGATTTCTATAACTTCCCGTTGGACACCCGATTCAATAAGGATAGCGGAAACCCCAACCTGAATTTCCAAAAAGCGTTTAAATATGGAGGAGGGATAGAACAACTTCTGGAAGGGGATTACCAGATCAAAGGGGAAATCTTCAAGCAGGAGTTCTCCCACCTCATCGTAAGCGATCCCTATGCGACGGAAGCCATAGGGGTCAATCCGGACCCGTACAGCAGGGTTTTCCAACCTTATATCCTAAATAAGAACGTCAATTATTCCAATAACGGTACGGGCTGGTCCCACGGGTTCGAGATGGTACTTCGCAAAAATTCCCGCCCCGGAACTAGAAATTGGTTCGGCTGGATCACCTATACCTGGTCCCAAACCTTCCGGAACAATAATATTTTTACTCCGAATCCCGGAGATCCGACACTTACGGCGACCCAAACGTATTTAGCCCAATTTTACCACAATTCCAAGCAAACCCTTTATGATTACGATCGCACCAACGTAATCAACGTGATTTACGGTTGGCGTTGGAGCCAAGAATGGCAATTCGGAGCTAGATGGTCCTACTTGACGAACACACCCTATACCCCGATTGTAGGTGATGATGGGGGTCGTTTCAGCAATCCTGCGACTGGACAGACCTATTGGAGTCCACAATATGCGAATAACCCTTTTCTAGGAAATTACACAAATTCGCAAAGATTGAAGCCGTACCATCGACTTGACATTCGGATTGACCGATTCTTTAATTATGAATGGGGTTATATGAATACTTTCCTGGAAATCATTAACGTGTATCTCCGGGACAACGTAAACGGAGAAAGTTTCAATACTACCAGGCCTTTTTCCGGTACGAACCCCACTCCTAGTCCGACGTTCGGAACATTGAAATTGCCCGGCGGAGTTATCTTTCCGTTTTTTAACGTGGGCTTGGAGGTGAAGTTTTGAAGAATCCGACGATCTCAATCGTTCACTTCCGTTCTTATCCTCTCGTGATCCTAGCAGGATTCCTGCTCTCTTTCTGTACGAACACAAACGATAAGTCTTCCAAACGAAACGCGGATCCCGGATTGATTCTTCAATCCTTGTTGCAAAATTCACCGGATCCGAGTTCGGAATGCGTCCGTTCCTACCGTGCGGAAGAAGCGTGTCTGAAACAAACGGCGGACCTTCCCCAAATCGACGAACCCGGACTTTCAGAAATCCTGTCAGGGAACAAAACGAGCACATATTCCGGATATTGCTCTTCCTTACTGTCTTCGGAATCTTTCACGAAATTAAACCCGAAAGCTCAGGAATGCGTGTTCTCTTGCAATGAATCGTATTGGTCCGAATTACGTTCCGCGAACAGATGCACGGGACAAAGCTCGGATCTGATCTCCGGTTCTGGATCGGATTCCCTATCCTGTATACGCAATTGTTCCAGTATCTCCTCCGGTCTCTGAAAAACAGGGAACAAAAACGGAATGACGACGATCCTATCCTACGAAAAAACAGAAATTAGGAAGGAAAGGTAGAATGAACTTTGAAATACTCGTAGAAATCGGAGAATCGGCGATATTCATTATTATGATTATTGCAAGCATCGTCGCCGTCGCGGTGACGGTCGAGCGTGCCATTATCTTCTTCAAAAATACGAAGGATTCCAAAGCTCTTTTACCGGAAATCGTTCGTACGGTCCGCAACGGAGACGTATCCCAAACCGCGAAATTTACGGAAAGCCATCCGGAAAACGTATACGCTCGCTTCTCGAATTTCGCCGCAGAACATTCCAAGAACGGAAAAGAAAGCTTGGCGGAACTCATGGAAGGACAAGCCATCGGAGAAAGAGTCTCCTTCGAAACTAGACTTTCCATCCTGAACACCTTAGGGAATAACGCGCCTTTTATCGGTCTCTTGGGAACCGTATTCGGGGTCATCAACGCATTTTATCGCCTCGGCACTTTGGGAAATACCGGCGCGGAAGTGGTGATGAGAAGTATCTCCACGGCATTGCTCGCGACCGCAGCCGGATTGGCGGTCGCCATACCGGTAGTGATGGCCAACAACTATTTCACTCGTAAGTTAAAGATCATTCAGTCCAACTTGGACATCCTAGCGAAGGAATTTTTGGCGAACCTTTCCCGAAAGTAAGGACTCGTAAATAAGGAGGAAAGGATATGGCGGGGCAAACCTCTTCCGGAGATGGGGAAGAAATCGGAAATATCAATATCACTCCCATGGTGGACGTGATTTTGGTATTGCTCGTGATCTTTATGGTCACTGCGAATTTCTTGAAAAAAGAATCCATCAACATTAATCTTCCGAAGGTTCAAGCTGCGGATCCAAACGTAGCTCAATCCGTGCAAGTCGCACTTACCAAAGACGGAAAAATCGTTCTGGAAGGATCGGAGACGACTGCGGAAAAGTTAGGATTCCAATTAGCCAGGGACGTAAAGATCCGTCCGAATATGAGATTAACCCTCTCAGCGGATTCCTCCATTTCCTACGGCAAGATCGCCGAGACAATGGGAGTCATCCGAAAAGCCGGAGTCACCAGGATCGCTCTTTCCGTAAAAAGGTAATTCGGACGCCGATTGATGAACGCAAAATTACTCACTCTCCGAGACTCGTTCCTCGATTGGTACGAAAACACGAACCTTTGGGACCGCTGTTTGTACGGTTCGATTTTAGTGCATTTTCTGTTTTTCGGAACTTACTACGTGGTTACTCATTGGAAACCCGGAGAAATCGATTCGGATCGATTGGAATTTCAGGACGTGGAAGTGGACATCCAGGACATTCCCCCGGAATTGATCGGAGGAGAAAATTCTCCCGCTCCGGTGGAAAAACAGGAATGGGTGGAAGGTTCCGATAAAGACGGGAAGGATCCGGAAGACAGCGAAGTAGATCCGAACAAACTCAACGGAGACGGAACGGACAAAGACGGTTTTTTGTACGCTTACATGGGGGACAAACCTCCTACACCTATCATTGACTTCGACTTACGGGATTATTTTCCCGAAAAAGCGAAATCCCAAGGAATCTCCTACGCGGATACGATTCTGGAAGTCCGAGTGGATGAACAGGGAAATCTGATCGACGCAAAAGTTCTGAAAGCGGGAATCAAAGGATACGGCTTCGAAGAGGCGGCAATCCGGGTCGTAAAAGCCGCGCGCTGGAGTCCCGGTTACGTGAAAGGTAGACCCATCAAAATGAACCACCGTATTCCCGTGAATTTCAAATTGGACGATTGACCTCCGGGATCGGTCGGATTCCTCCCTTTTTACACCCGCGTCGTTTTTGCAAGAAAATTCGTTAATATCTTTTTTCCCGATCGGGGGTTTCCGAAACGATTCCCGTAGGAAAATCGGTTGAAAAGGATCCGTCTTGGGAGGTAAGGTAATAAGCCCCGTCCAAAACATCTTTTGGGAGCGACGAGAATGATCCGTCTGACCGTTTTCCTGGCAACCGCCTTCGTTTTTCTGATAGTCCCCGTATATGCGCTGACCCCTCCGCCCGGCTTGGAGTCCCAGGTCAACCATTCGGATTTTATCATCTTAGCGAGATTGTCCAACGTAAAAGAAAGTAAAATCTCCGCTCAATCGGTCTCGGTGACCGCCAATGTGGAAGTCCTGAAACCGATCAAAGGCGGACCGGAATTGCCTTCCAAATTCGATCTGGCCTTTATGATTTTCCCGGAATATTTCGGAAAATGGCTAAAAGCCTCCCCTCAGGAAGGAGATTATATTCTTTTTTTAATTAAGAAAAAGGTAAAGGATAGCAAGGGAAAAGAGACGGAAGTGGTTGCACTTTACGAGCCTCACCCTTACGCCTTTCGCGAATATTCCAAGGAATTGGAAGAAAAAATACGATCCGAGATCAAAAGCCAACCGTAACAAGGAGTGACGAATGCGAAGATTTAAATACATACCCTATCTAATCTCGATCCTGCTGCTCGCGACGAGCGGTATATCGGGACAACAGACGAGAATTCAGTCCTTAGGAATGAAACAGGAGCCGTTCGAGCTCCTATCTTCTCTAAAGGAAGCGAACCCGAACCGAATCTCGCATAGAGGCTTAGCGTCCAGCGTCGACCTTTCCGATTCGATGCCTCCCGTAGGGGACCAAGGGCAGCAAAGCTCCTGTGTCGCCTGGTCCACCGCTTACGCCACGAAATCCTATTTGGAATACGCGGGAAGAAAGGGGGCGTCCAACTGGACCCTCCGGAACACCGACGGATCCCCCAACTACTCATCTATTTTTTCACCGGCATTCATCTATAACCAGATCAACGGCGGCAGAGACAATGGTTCGTTGATTTCCGACGCGATGAAATTGGTGGTCGAAAACGGTGTCGCGACCTGGGACGCAATGCCGTATAATCCCAACGATTATATGACCAAACCCAACCAGTCGGCTATAGACGTCGCGCTCAAACACAAGGCCAAAGATTTCATGAGAGTGCGGCAGTCGGATCCGAACGAGGTCAAAAACCAATTGAACGAGGGTAGACCCGTAGTAGCTGGAATCATAGTTTACGAAAACTTTATGAATCTCAAAGGCCAAGAGATATACAAGGACGGAGTAGGAAAGACCTATGGAGGCCACGCGATAGCGATCGTAGGATACGACGATTCCAGAAACGCCTTCAAGTTCATCAACTCCTGGAGCACCCAGTGGGGAGACCAAGGATACGGTTATATAGATTACAAATGGTTCTCTAAAGTCTGCCAATCCGCCTTCGTGCTTGTGGACCAAGCGCCTCAAGAGCAGATCACCGAACCTACTCCGACCCATAACGATACCAATCAACCGATAAACCCCGAAAAGACCAAACCGGTTCCGCCCAAAGAGATCGCGGCTTCGCAAGGTTCGTTTGCCGATAAGGTCCAGATCACTTGGGAAAGTGTCGCGAACGCCGTGGGTTACGAGATCTATCGAAAAGGACCGGGAGATTCCTCCTTTGCAAAAATCGGTCTTTCCCAATCCAACGGCTTTACCGACGACGGAATTCAAAAAGACGTGGCTTATTCCTATAAGGTGGTTACGTTAACGGATTCGGATTCCTCCGATCCTTCGGATGGAGAGGCGATCGGTTATGCCAAATCGCAAGAGCAGAAGGCTCCCACGAAAGTCGTAGGACTCAAGGCAAGCCAAGGTCAATATTCCAACAAGATAGACCTGACCTGGGAAGCTATCGATGATGTGACGGAATACAATATCTACAAATGGAACGCAATTCAAAAGAAATACGTGTCCGTCGGAAAAAGTAAGACGAACTCTTATGCCGATCCCGGAGCGGCCAAAAACGGAGTCACGGAATTTTATGTGGTTTCCGGAGTGAGCGGAGGCAAGGTCGGAGATCCGTCGGATGCGGCTGCCGGAACCACTGCAAGGGCGAACTCCAAACCGCCGAAACCTCTGGGTTTGATGGCGACAAAGGGATTGTACAATAGCAAAGTGGAATTGAGATGGCAGAAAGTCGACGGCGCCTCCAGATACCTGATTTACCGCTATAATACCGGCGGGATGTTCGGAGGCGGTTCCTGGGCAAAACTCGCGGAAGAGCCAAAAGAAAGTTTCATCGATGAAAAACTCCCTTCTCAGTATGCGTACTATGCCGTTGCTGCGGTAAATCGAAACGGAGTCGCGGGTCCTTTTTCGGATTACGCTTACGGATACATAGACCCGAACAAACATAGAGGGGAAAGGCTTCCTTCTCCCACGAATCTCAAGGGGAGTCTGGACCAAAAAACCGGCAGAATGTCTCTGAAATGGGAATCGGTGAAAGGCGCTTCCGAATATTACGTTTACCGCAAAAAGCGGGGATCTTCCTCCTGGAACTTCCTGGCTTCCAGCGGCAAAACGCCGACGTTCACTTCCGATCTTCCCGAAAAGGAAACCTTCTATCTCTATTCCGTTACGGCAAAAACGGATTTGGGAGGAGAAAGCGAATACTCGGCTCCGGTATCCGGGGTCCTATCCAGCGCAAAACCTGCTCCGGCGAATAGGGCTTTCGGCGGAGATTCCACATTAGAGAAGTTTAAAGGGCCTTGGACCGCCATGTCTTGGGACGGATCCAAAGGCGTGAATCAGGTGCTTTTGGAGATCGAAAGCCAAGATAACGTGAATTACGTGGTCAAATTCAATAAGCAGAAGATCTTCGAAGGAAAGTACGTGGAGAATAGCCCAATCATCGACAAGGAAGGTAAATTCAGGATCGAGATAGAAAAAACGGGCGACGCTCTTTCCGTAACCCTAAAGGACAACGGAATCCTGAACCAGAAATCCACCTTGAGTTTCCTGAAGGAATAAAGGCGAATTCCGGTAATATTCGAAGCGTGCGCGGATCTCAGTCCGCGGCGCTTTCGGGAGATTTACGGAAACGGTGGAAAAATCTTAAGCGGCCTTATTAGGCCAAAGAAACTTCTTTCGCTAGAGAGAATATATTGCCGGTTTCCTTCAATCTTTGAGTCAGCTCGGAGGAACCTAAAATTTTCGTAACGGCCGCCTCGGGAAGCTTTTGCATTTCCTTAAAACGATCCTTATATTCCTGGATCCGGATCTTTCGGCAGAACAAATTCGCCTGGAAATAATACACTTGGTGCGTAATCAGGAAGTTCAGGGAGTCCAGGTCCTCCAAGGCTTCCGCCGTTATGATTGCCTCCCGGTTGTCAGATAATCGACGGCAATAATCGATGAACGCCAAGTTATCTAGGAACTTCGTAAGATCCTGATCCGCCTTGAATTTGAAACTGATCGGGTCGAGTTTGAATTCCTTGATCATTTCCCCCAAATCCAGCACCACTTGGTGGCTTTGGCTCTTTACTCCGAAATCGTCTGCGGCAAAGCTGATCCCGAAATTCCAAAACCGTCTACACACGGACTTTAGGGTGGCCTCCCCTTCTTCGTACGGTTTTTCGATCAGCTCCATCCGTATATTCTGGGGATTCAGGTTCTGCTTCAAAAGCAATTCATGGAAACGGGTTACTTTCTCGTCCGTATCGAACGTATCGATCAACGTCTGGGGCGAAATATTGAATTTCAGAAGACCGGGGGAACCGTTACAGGACATGATCAGTTTTTCCAGGATGAGCAGTTCGATCCGATTCAGATCCTGATCGTGGGGAATGTCCCGGATCAGATCAGCATAGCCCGCATAA
This sequence comes from Leptospira fletcheri, assembly GCF_004769195.1. Classification (NCBI taxonomy): domain Bacteria; kingdom Pseudomonadati; phylum Spirochaetota; class Leptospiria; order Leptospirales; family Leptospiraceae; genus Leptospira; species Leptospira fletcheri. The sequence continues at coordinate 136,421 of NZ_RQET01000009.1, read as the reverse complement.
GCGACGCCTCCCACGAACACTTCGCCGCCTTTCATTGAGAAGGTATGGTCTCTGTGGTTATAATGGATAATCGGTTGGATTACGGCATCGGCCCGGTCACTCGCAAAGTAATCGTTGACTCGATTCAAATATGTCCAACTCCAGCGTACCAGATTGTCCTTGAGGTTCTTGAGGGAAGAGGAATCCAATTCCCGGAAGATTTCCTCCACATAGGAAATAAAATTACACTGGGTCCGTCCGATTCCGAAATCGAAATTCAAACTTCCATTCCGGACCGCACCGTCGTGAAATCTACCGATGGCTGCGTCGAAATTGGTTTGATTTTCGAAGTTCGATTGCTCCACGGGAGCGACTCCGATCAATAAATTCTTTTTGTCTCCGTATGTATAATATCTCAGGGAGTCCTGATGGGTGGGATCCGTTTCCGCGATTTTCTGCGGAATCAACTGTATGAATTCCACCAAAGAAATGGTGGAGATATTCTGAAACCGTAACAGGAAAATCGGTTTGCCCCGATTTTCGTTGATGAAAACGGTTTTAAACTGTTCTAAGTCCCCAAAATCGAAAGACCTTAGCCTGAAGTTCTGGGAATTTGTCATTTCGCCTTCGACTTTTATCGCCATAGGAGCGGACGGTTTACCCTATCGCCCGTAGACTGGATTTTAAACGACTGTTGTTTTATGTAAAGCGGAAACGCACTACTTCATTCGAGATTCGATTTTTACCGAATTCCGAAACTCTCCTTTGTCCTTTTCCCGAATTTGAAATAGTTACGTCACCTTCTATCTCTAAAGGAACATCGAAAAGCACATCCCCTTCCACTTTGAGAGAGGTGCAGTGCACCAATGAAGGCAAGCTCAACATCCTCTCGTTGAAGTCGTTTATCCTCTTATAATATATTTCATCCATTTGCACCACAACTTCTCCTAGGCCCGCTTTTTTTCGTTCGGGAGACATGCTAATGGAAAAATCGGAGTTCAAAGAATATGCGTCCGATCTCCGGACCAGATAGTCCTCGCATTTTTTTACGGGGGCAAAGCGATCCCGCGGGACGATGATTCCTCTGGCTTTGGGAAAATTCTGGATCGCGGAACCCATAGCGGTTTCCAACTGCAGCACTTCCTTCCCCTCTACCTTCTTAGGATTCACGATAAGAGACAAACGGAAATCCCCCGAATTCAATCTCTCCTTCAACGCGTCCAAACGAATCCAAAGGTTATTCGTGGAGAAGCTGCGGAATTTACCCAAACCTTCGAACTCCTGCATGTACTCGGATGGAACTTGTGCGGTCTCCAACAATTGGCAGTTCCGTTTTTCTCCCCCGACGATCCGCCTGAAAATAGCTCCTCCCTTTTTATCAGCGAGAGTCTTAGGAGTCATCTCCATACAGAAATCCAGGTTTTCCTGTAACATAAATTGGACGATGCCCGGATGTACCATCGCTCCCAAATTATCCCCGTTCGAAACGAAGGCGATCTTGTACCCCTTCTCTAACAACGAATCCAGGATCCCGGTTTCCTGAAGCGTAAACCAAATATCTCCGTGTCCGGGCGGACACCATTCCTCGTTTTTATCCCCGGTTACGGAAAGCGGTTGTAAGGAATCCTTTAAAAGCCTAGGGACCTTATGTTGCAGGAAAGTGCTGGGAAAAGATTGGGAAAAACCGATGCGTTTCAACTCTTGCTGACTCTGTTCGATTGTGCTGAAACTATCCATAAAGAGAAGAGGCACTTCTATATCGTATTCTTTTCGTATGGTTCCGATTTGTCGCGCGATGATCTCTAGGAAGGACATCCCTTCCTTGATTTCTATCAGAGACTTGGGACCGGACAATCCCATACTCGTTCCTAAACCGCCGTTCAGTTTAATCACCACCAATCGGTTCAGCACCGAGTTGTCGATCCGGACCTGCGATTCGATTTTTTCCAAAGAGATTTCATCCGTCTCCGGATCCAAATCTCCGACTTCCCTCCAGTCGACCATTCCGGTTTCGCCGTTTCGGACCGCGTCCACTTTCGTTAAAAAGTCCGCGATAAATTCGCCCGAAAGCTTCTCACCTCTCATTTTTTCGCGAACCAAGCGTTCCGACTCGGCCTTCATCGAATCCATCGTAATCTCCCTTTCGCATCATACGCTTCGTCGAATTCCCCTAGTACGATCTCGTACTTTTCCTTGGCGGAAGGATCGTAGTAAAGTTTTACCTTCACTTCTCTTCCCGCCTCTCTTCGAACGGGCTTTTCCCCTTCCTCTTCGTACTTGGGAAGAAATACGAGATAGGCATAGATGTATACCGTCTTTTTGGAAGACTTTCTATATTCCAGGATGCCCTTACCGCTCAAATCCCGCTTTACGATTCGGGTAAATGGAACGGGAAAAGTGGAGTTCCACGTCGAAACCAGAATCTTATCCAACTCGGCATATCTAGGGATATTCGAGTAGACAGGTAAGACCACAAAGAGAAAGATTAACAGCGACTTTGTTCGTTTTCCGCGCATCGTAGAGTCTACCGGCATACTGCAACAAACCCCGGATACTTCAAGCCTTTCGTATGAAAAAAACCTTTGCACTTGTGAGTGAATCCTACTACTTCATTGTGGAGATTTGCTCTCTGATCTTTTCGATCGCGACCTGCATGATGTCCGAACAGAAAGCGGAAGAAAACGAAAAAGTCGATATTTTGATCGTTCCGGGATTTCTTTCCGGGCCTATATATTACAAAAAACTTACGAGAGCTTTGAAGGACGCCGGCTACCGTGCGAGAATCCTGAAAATTCCCCCCTTCTTTAGGGATACGAATCGAGTAGTGAATCTTTTAGATTCCCAGTTAAGAAGTTTGCCGGATAAGTACCTTGTGATCGCTCACAATACCGGCGGACTCTTAAGTCTATTATCTCCGGACACTTCTAGAAGGAAAATCGGCACCTTGATCACGTTAGGAACTCCGTTTCAAGGTACGAATCTCTTCCGCTATTTCGGCCCCAAAGATTTGCGTTGGAAGTCCCGTCTTTTGGAAAGTCATTTCAATACTTTTCTATTCATGGATCGATTCCAACCTCTTTCACCTTGGAAGGAAATGTTCTTTCTTCCCAAAGAATCCTCGGAATTCGGACAAGGGAGGGACCTCTGGTTCGATGTGGTCGGTAATTTCAATCTGGTAAGGGTGGGAGAAAATCTACGTACGATCCGGGATTACCTTCTAAAGAATTATCCCCCGGCTTCCGGTTCGATCGAGAACTCGGACCCGAAACCGAAGGATGTTCCGCGATCGAAACCCCGGAAAAAAACTCCCGATAAAAAAGGAAAGAAAAGCCTACCCGCTAAAAAGAAAGCCGTCGAAAAAGGGAAAAAGAAGAACGGAAGAACTTCAAGACGTTAGATCGAAGTCCTGAATTGGGAGTAGGTATCGTCGTCGGAATCGAACCTGATTTCCGCCGCGGCAAATATGACTCCGGACAAGGAAACGATACGCAAACTTAAAAGAAAATCCTGATCCTCGAAAACGATCTGTCCCAAGAGGAGGTATTCCGCTCCCGCCAATCTTCCTATGGAAGCGGTCTGATCGGAGAGCACGAGTCCGCTTTCCTGGAAGGTCTGTTCCCCGATCACTCGATTCAAACGATCCCTTTCCAATAGGAGAAAGATTCCCGGCTCGAACAATTCCTTGGTCAAACGATCAGCCAAAATCGCACCCAATCTGGACTTGGATCCGTCTCCGTTGACTATATTCATCATTCCTAATCTTCCCGGAAGTTTTGCGGATTGCGCAGCTATGGACGCTTTGAATTGGCTCTTGAGATCGGAAGCGACGATTTTGACCGCCGAAGGAGCGTCCGACGCTTTTCCTCTGGTTCCTAGGGAGGCGCAGTCCAAGGCGATCAGTCCGAACGCCATCCATAAGTAAATTCTTCCGAAACGCATTCCGACCCTCCTAGAAATATTTCACCAGAGTCACCTGGTTCCCTTTGCTGTTGAATTTGACCAAGTCGAAAGTGGACAAAGTGAGAACGATTCCCCTGCCGTGCAGCAAACCTTCCGAATTCAACCTTTCCATTCCGGTTTTCATGACCCTGGCATGATTGAAACCCTTCCCCTCGTCCGTAATCCTGACTCCGATCCGCCCGGGAGAAAGAGAATACTCCACTTTGACTTTCTTTCCCTTATAATAGGGATCCTTTTGTCTTTCCTGGACGAAACGGAAATAATTTCCTTCTTCCATCGCCCTGGTCTTTTCGTCGAAACTGATGTTGAGATTTCCGTGCTCGATCGCGTTGATGATCATCTCCCGAAAACAATTCCGCATGGAAATGATCGCATTAGGATCGATGAAACGGAATAGGTTTGCGGTCAGTCTCTGGCTGAGAAGTTCCGCATTTTGCAGGTAATTGTTCGCGACGAAGACCAATTTTTCCTCGTCCACGTATCTAGCCATCAAGTCCTGGTCGGGTTCGTAAGCTCTTCCCAATATTTCCTTTTGCCCTTCGTATTCCAAAACCTGAAACTGGACCTGCAGCTCTTTCGGCTCTCCTAGATACTTTTGAAGGAACTCCGCAAGAAAGCGGACAGGCTTTCCTTCCGAAGACAGCTCCTCCAGTTTTTCCAGAACGAAGAGCTTTTTATAAGCGTCCTGGATTCCGCCGGATTTGTATACTAGCTCCATAAAATTCTTATCGACCACTTCCTGAGGCTTAAAACCCAGATGCTTTGCAACAGATCGATTCGCGGCCAGGATCGTCCAGTTCTGATCTATCGAAAAAAGGAAATCCTCTTCCGCTTCGAAGAGACTCCGATACTTGGCCTCCGAAGCCTCGGCTTCCGTCCTAGTCCTATCCAATTCTTCGACGCGCGTACCTAATTCCTCGGAAAGCCTTTTGATCCGATCCGCCAATCCGAGGGATAAGAGGCTTACCTCCATCACGGAACCGATCTGGATTCCGTACAGAGTGACGAAATTATCCGACAGAAAGCCGAAGGATCTGATTCCGAAAATAAAACTGAAAAAAATCAGCACGGACCAAGCCAATAGAAAAAACCGGGCTTCTCTTCTTCCTGCAAGAATGCATTGCACTCCGTTAAAGATCAGGAATCCCCAGGTCAAGAACATGACCGCCAGACTCGCCATAATGGAAGCGCGGTAATTCAGGAATGCTAAAGAGGAGATCATTCCGAAAATCTGGAGCCCGAAGAGCAGGTAATAAACCTTAGCCGTCTTCGGAGTATGGCGAGCGGCATCCAAAAAGGAACGACCGAAGATGGAAGCGTTTAAGAGACCGAAAAAAATCAACAACGGAAGGCTGAAATTCCCCCAAACGACGGAGTCTCTCCAAAGGTATTGGAAAGAAAGTCCGTTCAAGGTAAACTGGAACAATATATAACTCAAAATGTAGATTACGTAATAGAGATAACTCCTATCCCGAATGGAAACGAACAGGAAGAGGTTGTAGACCACCATGATCAACATGGAACCGTAATACATTCCTAAGGCCAATTGTTCGCCGAACGCGTGTTCCGCGAACTTGTCGGGAGAGAAGGCGAGAAACGGCAATAAAACGGAGCTGTTGGAAGAAATCTTGAAAAAGATTTCGCGGCGGCCCATGGGTGTTTCCGAAAAAGAATACGCGAAATTCCTATGCTCGATTTCCCGGGAATCGAATCTTCGCATATCTCCGGAGGAATTGACCGGCTCGTCCCCCTCTTCTCCGACGTATAGATCCACGTAATCCAGCAAAGGATAATCGATTTCCAAAATCCAATCCCGTGAAACGGATTTGGGATTGGTTACCACCAATCGGACCCAAATCGCATCCGTAGAGTATCCTATACTGTTCCGTTCGATCGGACGAAACGCCCCTTCTTTGGAGGCGGAGCGAACCTCCCGGAAACTCATTTTTGAGGAAGGATCTTTTAGGATGCTTAAGTACGGTAAAAGAGAAATCCTGCCCAGTCCTTTGCTTACGTCAAATTCCTGAACTACCGATTCGGAACCCAATCCCGTACAAAGGAAAAGATAGAATAGAAACGCAGTGAAAGAACCGAAACGATGAAAAATTTTCCGAAGACTTCGCATCGAATTCTCTGCCTATGTTTACCTAACCGCCTAAAATCTGGCCGAAGAACCTGGTAAAAATCTCCGACAGTTTCCGGAACAATTCCGCGGTCACGATGAAAGTTCCGATACTACTCCCGATCTGCGGAAGCATGAAGACAAGAAAGATCCGGATCACGTTGTTTTGCCAATATCCTCCGAACCTTTCGGAATCCTCTCCGATCTTTTCGAAATCTTCCACTAACGGCTTTCTCAACCATGATTCGGATAGGGCCGCAATCCAGCCCGGCTTGATGATCGGATTAAAATTTCCGATTGGTGCGGCGATAAATGCAAGCAATATGGAAATCGGATGGGCTAAAGCGATCAGCGCTCCGATCGCCGCCAAAGTACCTTTTACAAGAACCCATCTTACCAAAAAATCCTGCCCGGCTTGCCTGCCTCCGAAGAGGACCAACGTCGCGACCAGACTCAGAATGATCGCAGGAAACAAAAAGGGACGAATCTTATCCCAAGTACCTTTTTCGGGAAGAACGTCCAGGTGTTCCAAAGAACGGTCCTGTCCGATGTTTTTCATGATCCCTTCCAAATGCCCCGCGCCTACCACCGCAAAGATCCGTCTGCCGTGTTTCGAAGCGTCGCGAATCTTTTGCGCGAGATACGCGTCCCTTTCGTCAATGATCACATTCTTTACGGATTCGTAATGCGAAGGTAGTTGGGAAAAAAGGTCCTTCAACACGTCGTCCGATTTCATTTCCTCGATTTTTTCCGGAGAAATCTCTTCCTTTACGAATAAGGAGGTCACTAGGGCGGAGAAGAGAAGCATCCGATTCCAGAAGCCGACCTTCCACCAAGCCCTTTTTAAGGTCGTGGAAATCTCCCGATCGACGGGAAAAATCTTAGCCCCCGTTCGCTCCCCTTCCTCGATCGCTTTTCTCATTTCGTCGCCGGGGCGGATGCTTCCATTCCCCATTTTTTTCTGGAAGGAGGATAGGATCAGACTCGAAAGAAGAAGCCACATCTTTCTTTCTCGAAATACCTTGAATATATCCAGCTTCTTCCAATGGTCCGGATCCTTTACCGACCGCATCCTGGAGGAACAGAGTTCCACGCAGACCACATCCGGTTTCTTTTCGGCGATGATACGCGAAACTTCCTCTATGCTCTTCTGGCTAATATGGGCCGTACCGAGGATCGTGATCGACGATCCGTTCAGTTCCAGAGTTCGTATGGGTTCGGGGGAGGAGGCGTTTTGCACGGTGACTATGGATTCCATTTCTATTTCCGGATAGTTTCATCGGATCGCAAAGAGATGAAACTCTATTTTTATCCTGAATCGCAGATTTCGGGCGGGTTTTTTCGTCTTTTCTACGTCTCTTGAAACGATGAGAAGAATCAGGATTCTTTTCGAAAAAAATGATTTGAAAGGAATCCTCCCGGGAGCAAGACTAACCGCCGTTTTCACAAGCTCTCGATTTAAGAAATAAAACCTTCAACCTATGCTCAATAAGGACATAAAAATCATCAACGTAGGAATCGCCGATCTCCAGGGGGGGCAATCCCCGTCCGTAATCCGGACTACTCTCGGTTCCTGCATCGGGGTCGTACTCTATGCTCCGGACAAGAAAGTCGGTGCCATGGCCCATATCATGTTATCCAAGGATCCGACGGGAAAAGACGCGGTTAAGAACCCTCTGAAATATGCAAACACCGCCCTTCCCGAACTGATCAAAAAGATGGAGGAACTGGGGTGCTCCAAGGGAGAATACCACGCGCGCCTTTTCGGAGGAGCCTCCATGTTCAAAGGAATGAGTTCGAGCTTTCTCCAAAACATAGGGGAACTGAACGTATCCGTGGCAAAGGAATTCTTAGCGAAGGAAAACATCAATCTGTTGGTGGAGGACGTGGCGGGACACGAGGGAAGGACCATCAGTTTGTATTTGGAAGACGGAAGAATCCTGCTGAAAAAAGGCGGATTCGAAAAGTACCTCTACAAGGTCAGGTAGGCGGAAATGAAGGAAAAGATAGACCAACTCTTCGAAAACGAGGCCCAGCTCCCCAAAATCTCCTCCGTAGTGAGTAGAGTCATGGAGATGGTAAGCAAACCGGATGTGATCATCGCCGATCTTGCCAAGGAAATCTCCAAAGATCCGGGTTTAACGGCGGCAGTGATCAAGCTCTCCAACTCCGCCTATTACAGACCGACGAAACCGGTGAAGACGGTACAGGAATCTTTGATGACCCTCGGGATCAAAACGGTAAGGGAAATCATTCTTTTGACGGAAGCCAAAGGACTCTTAAAAAAAGACCTGAAAGGCTACCAAGTGGACGGAGAATCCAATTGGATGCATTCTTTGACGGTAGCGGAATTAGCGATGCGGATCACCGTCCAAAAGAAACTGAAGTTCGACAAGGACATCGCATTTACCGCCGGACTCCTGCACAATATCGGGAAGGTCGTGTTAGCGGAGTTTTTTCCGAATGTGTTGATACAATTCAGAACGGAATTACAGAACTACCAAGGATCCTATAAGGATCTGGAAACAAAGTATTTCGGATACACTCACGAAGAAGCCGGAGCTCGGCTTTTAGCGAAATGGAATTTTCCGGAAGAATTCGTGGAAGCGGCCCATTTCTATACCGATCCCGAAAAGGCTTCGAATTTTCCGGAGCTCGTCTCCGTAATTCACATCGCCCATTGCATTGTTATTTTGAGTGGAATGGGAATTGACATCGGAGGCTTACGCACGCCACTCTCCCCCCAAGCACTCAAAATCGTGGGAGTGACGGATAGCGACCTGCAGATGTACTATACGCTTCTTCCCGAGATTGCGAAGCATCTTGCGGAGCTAATCGCTGTTTGAAAAATATCGCGTTGATCGGCCCTAGAGGGGTCGGCAAATCCAAAATTTCCCGGAAGCTAGCCAAGATTACGGGAAGACCCATGGTCTCCACAGACATGATTGCCGTTTACGAAACGGGTGGAATCTCTATTCCGGACTTTATCCGGAACCACGGGGGCAATTGGGAACCCTTTCGGAATTTAGAATATGCTATATTAACTAGATTGTCCGGTTCTAAAGGATTGATTCTAGATTGTGGTGGAGGGATTCTTTTCGACCTGGATCCCTCCGGAAAGGAAATCCTAAGCGATCGCAAAGTCCAAGTTTTGCGAGAAAATTATACCGTGGTATCCCTATCCCGCCCTACATCGGTGTTAGTGGAAAAAATCCAGAACGACCCCACTAGACCTCCTCTTAGTTCAATTCTTTCTTATAAAACAGTCTTGGAATCGCGATTACCCCATTACAGAGCACATTCTGATTTTCAAATTGCCTTAGAGGAACGCAAAATAGAAGAGGTCTGCGAAGAAATATTACGCAGAGCCGGCTGGCTTTGATTCAACTAAAGCGATTTGCCTTAACTTTAATCTTTGCTTACGTACCGAAGTTTCGGAAATAAGAAATCACTTTACGGGATTTTGAATTTCTCGAAATCTTCGTTAAACGACCTTGTCTAAGTTCCCTTTTTTCGAACTTGGAACGGGGTCTTTTTTTAATACAAACACAAATGCGATGATAAAGAAACAGCTAGAGGTTGCATATGTTAGATACGGAAATCCCGAAGAAGAACAGAGCTTCATTCGAGAAACTGATCAAAGTGATAAGGCAGAGAAACTATAAGAAAGCGACGGAATACACTTACTTAAGATACAATCTGGACTTCCTGCTCTTTGCGGACAAACCCGCGGAAAAAGTGGTTACGAAAGATATCGAAAAATACATAGAACATTTAAAAAAGAGGAAAGTATCCTCCTCTACGATCCAAATCAATATCAGTTCCCTGAAAATGTTCTTCGAAGAAGTCCTGAATATGGACGTTTTCAACGACTTCGAAAGACCCGCTAGAGAATACAAGGCCCCGAAAGTCCTTACGATACGCGAAATCACGGCCCTATTGGAGATTTCCGCCGACTCTCCCAGATCCAATCTACTCGTAGGTTTGGCTTATTACGCCGGTTTGCGGGTGGGAGAAATCGTGCGTCTCAAATGGGGGCAATTCGATTTGTCCAAGAAAACCTTATTCGTGGATTCTCCGGTTCCGACACAGAAGAGAACGGTACTTTTAGACGCCGATCTTCTCAAAATTCTAAAGCGTTTCGAAAAGGAAGCGGGAGCGGAAAAAGGAGCGCATCTCTTTCCGGGAAAATTCCAGGGGAAACCGCTGACTTCCCGGAATGTAGAACGTTTGATCGGAGATCTTGCAAAGGAAGCCGGAATCAAAGCGGTAGTCACGCTTTTTACCCTCAGGCATAGTCGTGCCGTCCACCTTTTGGCGGAAGGGGAAACTTTAGAGGATATCCGGGATTTCCTGGGTCACAAAAGTCTCGCCACGACCGAGAGTTACTTGCCTATCCGTAAGAACTTACGCCCCCAGGTCCGCCAAAAACATATCCAAGACGCTTTAAAGGAAATCCGTAAGAAATATAGAAAATGAAATTCCAGCTCGAGCGGAGCGACTTGTCCGATCGGACGTTTTTGCCCACTTCGCTCTCTCGACTTAATTTCTGAGTAATATCTTAACGATTTAGAATCTTCGAATGTAACGTATTTTTTTCATATATATCGTTCCGCAATCTTCTCCTACGGATCAGCAGCGATTGGATACGCTTATGAGCCGAGTCCGTTAAGGGCATTTTAGAGAAAATCAAAGCCCCCGCGATAAAAAGCGCTCCGACAAAAGGACCGAACAGAAGAGCTAAATTCCAACCGAGACCGGGAGCCTGAATGGAGGAACCTTCCCGGTATCCGATCGATTGTAATAAGAAACCGAGAGCAGCCAATCCGAAGGCTCGTACCAATTTCGTCGCCATTTTCCAAAAACCGAAATAGGCCCCTTCTTCCTTGCGCCCGGTCACCAACTCGTCATAGTCCACCACATCGGCGACCAACGAATCGAATAGCAAAACGGAACCTGCACAAATTCCTCCGATAAAGGCGGCAAGCAAAGGCGCTTCGTAGGACCCGGCGGGGAAAATAGGATAGACGATTACCGTCATGATCCCTAAAAGTAAGCTTCCCCAAAAGGCGGGGAGCTTTTTTCCGTACTTGCCCGCCAGAAAAAGCCAAAGAGGAATGGAAAGAACCAGAAAAAAAACGAAAGGGAGAAGGATACGGACGACCACCTGAGATCCCTCCAACAACAATCGTTGTTTATAATATAATAAACCGATGGAGGAATTCACGGTTCTCGCCAGGGACGCGATCAAGAAGGCGGCCAATAGCGGGCGAAAATACCGATTTTTAAGAACGGAGGCCAGAGATCGGAGAATTTCCCGCCGGCCTAGTCTTCCTGCCGACCCTCTTTTTTCTTCGGTTAGGTCCCTGCCCTGAGTCACCAGGTAAGACAATAAGGAAGTGATCAAAAGGAGGCCGCCTATCGATTGAGCGGCGAGGCCTCGGGAACGAAACAAGTCCCCTCCGTGAGCAAAGAAGGCCGGCAACAATAGCCCCGACAAAAGTCCTAGATTGGCAAAGAACAACCTCCATCCGAAAATTCGATTCCTGGATTCCGGATCGAAGGACAATTCTCCGCCGAGAGCGATATGTGGAACGGCGAGTACGGTCATGAAGGTATTCACTAGGGAATAAGTCGCCAAAAGATATAAAAACTTAGAAACTTGCGTCTCCAGATTCGGAGGAGAAAAGAGAAAATACAGGGAAAGACCGAGCAGAAATCCCCCCGCAAGAATGTAGGGTCTTCTCTTCCCCCATCTCGATACCGTGCGATCGGAAAGAATCCCCATCAACGGGTCGCTGATCGCATCCCAAAGAATCGCGAACATCATGGCGAGGCCGAACAAGGCGGGTTTTAACCCGACCGCGACCACGTAAAATTCCAAAAGATAAATCTGGGCCAGCGTTTCTACGGCCGAAAGTCCGATCTCCGCGGAGGCATAACCCGCCTTGGTTCCTTCGGAGACCGGCTGCTGGTCGGAATCAAGTTTAGAGAGCATCGCCGGATTCCGAATCCAAAAGCGCCTTCTCTTTTAGAAGGGCTTGTAAACCGCGATCGTAGCCGCCAAAACGCCTAAAATCGGAAGTAGGAACCACAGACTTTTGGCGGCGGCGGGCTTTTTATAAAACACGGTAAGTAAGGCTCCGAACAAGAGCCAAAAACCGAACTTAGCCGCGACCCAACCCGGCCAGGGCCATATGATCCCCAATCGAGCCAACATTCCGAATCCTCCTAAAAGAATCAGGAAGAGGCCGATTCCGTGAGTCATGGCGATCAACTTCCGAGGCGCACTTTCCTTCGTGCCTCCGTTGATCGCGTGCAAAGCGATTCCTCCGAAGGCCAGAAACAAAAATAGGATTCCTAGAATATGTACGAGTTTATAGACGCTGTAAGAAATCATCCGGGATAGATTCGTTGATCGCCTTTCCTCCGGAAAGTCAAAAAACGTCTATTTTTCCAATAGATGCTGTACTCCCACCCAATTTCCTAAAGGAGGAGTTTCGATATATTCTTGGCATCGTTTTCTATACAGAATCGCGACGATGTCTTCCGGGAACACTTTCAACGCTTGTTCGAAATTCAGCAGAGCTTCTTTGAAATTTCCGACCTTATACAATATGATCCCGAGGGATACCATAGGTAAGGTAGCCTCTTTCAGCTTGCGGATATGCGGGTCGTCCGCTTCGAACACTTCGTAGATGATGATCGGTTGGCTCTTTCCTTTTACCACGACCGAATCCACTTCTCGGATGGAGATGTCGTCGGCGATCGTCAGACTGGAGAGAGTTTGCTGTGTGATCAGAATGTCGGACTTGTAGAGACTAGTAAGACTTTCCAAACGGGAAGCCACGTTTACCGTATCGCCGATCACGGTGGTATCCAGACGATCGGAAGAACCCACCGTGCCTAACATCAGGTTTCCAGTATTGATTCCGATTCCGATCCGGACTCCCCTGAGATGTCCTTCCTTAACTTCTTCCTCCAAATCCCGAACTCTTCTTCGCATCGCGATGGCAGCATACACTGCGCGGTCCGCTGCGGATTTTCCCACCCAACGGTCCGGAGTTTGCGTCTGCTGTTCCGCCGAAAAAAGAGCGAGAATCGCGTCTCCCATGAATTTGTCCACGAATCCGTCGTATTTCTGAACGAGAGGTTCCATCCGAGCCAGGTAACCGTTGATGAAACGGAAATTCTCCTCGGGAGTCATCTTTTCGGAGATGGTCGTAAAGGATCGGATGTCCGTGAATAAAACGCTCATTTCCCGGAGGACCGAATCCCCGAGGTTGACGTCCACGGCCGAATCCTTTCCTAGCACGCTCAGGAATTGCATGGGTACGAAACGGAAAAAGGCGTTCTTTTGTCTCGCCAGCTCCAATTTCTGGTGACTCAATTCTATATTCAAATCCTCCGATTGTTTGTACAGCTCTATGAAACGGTTCGCTAGGATCGCAGTAAGAGATATTACGAAAAGCAGATATGCAAATTGGGTGAATCGGATACCCAACCGGAAAAACACGGAGTCCAAAACGTCGTACACCGCGATGAATACGATGACGAAGAGACTGATCGCCATCAAGGAAGCGTCTTTCTTTCTCAGATAGACGGCTTTGCCGATGAAATAGAGCAGATAGCCCAAGGAAGGAATGATCGATAATTGCCAAAGTCTGAGGCTGGTCATCAGATACGAAAAAGGCGCAAACAAGGAAAATAAGAATATCGCAAAGCCCCAAACGCTCATGACTAGAATCCAGGGATTGGGAAAAGCCCTGCCGTAAAAATAATCGTGCAGAAAAAGTAGAAACAAGGGAGCCAATAACGCAACCGAGCCGTACTCGATCCGTGTAATGATCGCGGTATCTGAAATCACCTCGAAGCTAAGGGAAGAACGGCTCAAAGAATAGAGAGCCATAAAGATCGAGAAAATTCCGAAATAGAGGTTGTACTTGTCCGAGGATCGTTTCGAAAAAATCAAAAGATGATACAGTCCGAAGAAAACGTAGATCGTATTTAAGCTCAGGTTGAGAAGGATTCCCGCTTCTCTTGCGAAATCGAATCCTGTGGAAATAGAATATTCTCCATCCACGTAAAAACCCAAATCCGGATTTTTAGGTGCGAGAAGTTCCGGCAAAGGAACGGTCGGAGCGTCGCCGAGCAGCCGGAAAACGAGAGTGTTCGAACCCTGCTTCAACAAGCTGGAATCCACGGAAAGTCGCAACTCTCGGACCGTTCTCCGTTGGGTGATCCTTCCTTCCGAAGAAACGTGGACTTCGCTTTTTAACGAGTGGCCGTTCAAAAAGATTTCCCAATTTTCTCCGATCGAATTCAAAAACAAGGAAATCGGTTCGGTAAAGGTGGATTGTTTCGGATCCTCTTCCAATTGGAATCGGGTTTCGAGCGTGAATTCCTTGAGACCGTCGGATACTTTAGATTCGTATAAAGAATTCAGAACGATCGGAAAAGATCCGATTTTCTTCACCCCTGCTTCGTGCTCGTCGAATCCGTTCCTGAATTCCGGTGCGAAACCTTCCCGAACGTACCAATCCAACCTTTTTAAATCCAGGTTTTTCCACGAGCCGCTACCTTCGGCGGTTACCGAAAGAGTCAGGAAGAAATATAAGAGAAAAAGCGAATGAAGGAAAGCGGGACGAATTTTCGGTTTCTGATGAAGCGACATGCGTTGTATATATGTTCCTTTTTCCGGAAAATCCGTCCGGATCAGCTTCGAAAAAACGGAAAATAAAGAGATCCGGCCTTTCCTGATTTTCGAAATAGGGGTATTCTATTGGATGAGCAAAAGCTCGATATTTCAAGTTTTTTACCGTAATTTTTTCCTTTTCCCAAATCGGAAATTCCGTACAACTATCCTGAAAAGAGGAGGAAGAAGGCAATGGTGGACAAATGGGAAGGCAAGAAACTGCCCGACGTGACTTTGGAAAGCAGCGACGGGATGAGAGTACATTTACCTAACGACGCCTCCGGATCCTGGACTCTCCTATATTTCTATCCCAAGGACGATACGCCAGGCTGCACGAAGCAGGCTTGTTCTTACAGGGACAATCTAGAGGATTTCGGAAAGGCGGGGGCGAAAGTATACGGAATCAGCTCCGACTCTTTGGAGAGTCATAAGAATTTCATCGGAAAGTTCGGCCTTACTTTTCCTTTGCTCTCGGATCCTCGGCACGATCTTAGCGGCCCTCTCGGGGTGTACGGAGATCAGGAATGGCAAGGCCGGGTATTTAAAGGTTTGTCCCGCGATACCTTCCTCTTAGGTCCGGACGGAATGATACGAAAAGTCTGGAGAAAGGTGGATCCTACGAAAACGGTAGCCGAAACCTTGGACGAAATATTGAAGGCGGCGCGGACTTAAAGAGTGGGAGTAAGATTTAACCTACACACATACCTGCCGCACCAACATTACCTACAGGTGGAAATGGAAGTCCACCCCAAAAAAAAAGAAACACTCCTTTCCATACCGACCTGGTCTCCTGGTTCGTATAAAATAAGAGATTATGCGAAGTCCATTCACAAAATACGCTTAGAAGATCCGAAAGCGGACTGGACCCTGGAACAGATCGATCTGGATACTTGGAAAGTCAATTCCAAGGGACAACCTTTTAAGGTTTCGTATTTGGTCTACGGCTACGAACACACCGTTCGAACGAATTATTTTACCGACGAATTTCTTTTGCTTCATCCACCGGGGACCTTTCTCTATCCCCGAGACGGATTGGATTCGGAAGTCGAGGTTTCTTGGAAATCCCTCTCTCCTTTTCACCATTGCTACACCGGATTACGGAAAAAGGAGAACGCCAAACACACTTGGAAGGCGAAAAATTTCGACGAACTTTTCGACACCCCCATTCTGCTTACGAACGAGAAAAGTTTGGATTTCGAATCCGGCTCCTGCAAATTCGAATTAGTCGTTTTAGGAAACGTTTCCGTTTCCGATAAAAAAAGACTCTTGGCGGATCTTTCCAGGGTTGTCGATACCCAGATCCGACTCATGGGCGGAACGGAAAACCGGTATTATCTGTTCGTACTCGATATGACCGAGAGCACTTACGGGGGGCTGGAACACATGAATTCCAGCATCAACCAATTCGACCCGATAGGTGCGTTTAACGGAGAGAATTATCGGACTCTATTGGAACTTTTGTCCCACGAGTACTTTCACCATTGGAACGTAAAAAGGATCCGTCCGATCGCATTAGGCCCCTTCGACTATCAGAAACCGAACCTGACCAAAGAACTTTGGATCGCCGAAGGAATTACGAGCTTTTTCGACGCGTATTTTCTACTTCTTTGCGGAATTTATAATCCTCAACAATATCTGAACAAGATTTGGAAGGATGTACGGGAACTCGAGGATTCCGAAGGGGAATCCTGGATGAGCCTGGAGGAATCCAGTTTTACCGCATGGACCAAATACTATAACAGGCCGAGCGATCCCAATTTCGCCAATACCGGCGTCTCCTACTATACGAAAGGCGCGATTCTGGCCTTAAGTCTTCAGTTAAGAATTTTCTCGGACACCGGAGGAGACAAATCCCTGTTAAACGTAATGCGGGAACTTTACGAAGGATATTATTTGGGAAAAGGAAGAGGCTTCACGAAGGCCGAATTTTTCCAGTCCGTTAAAAAAGCCTCCGGTTTGGATCTAAAATTGGAATTCGATCCATTTATCTCTCAACCTACGCGGATTCCCGTGGAAAAATACCTGAGCATGATCGGCATCGAAAGAAGTCCGTCCAAGCAGAAATTGGAGACAGGCTTCCGAGTTAAAGAGGAGAAAGGAAGGTTGGTCTTCAATAAGATCAACCTTTCGAAGTCGATCCGGGAAACCGATCTAAACGTAGGCGACGAGTGGATCGCCGTCGACGGGGTGAGAGTTCTTCCGGGGAACTTTAAAGATATTCTGAAAAAGTATAGGCCGGGCCAGAAGGCAGAATTTCTCGTCGCAAGAAGGGGCAGCATATCCAAACGAAAGGTCAAATTCGATCAAAAACCTTCCGCCTGCGAATTCTGGATAGACGAAAAAGCGGAACGGAGAGTCCTCGATTTGCGTAAGAAATTCCTAACCATGGACTTGCCTTCGGAAGCGGAAGCGAAGAAATCACCCAAGTCCAATTCCTCAAAAAGAGTTAAATCGCGGTGATTCCTCCGTCGACAGTCCAGTCCGCTCCGTTGATATAACCGGACTCCGATTGGAGTAAAAAAGAAATCACTCTTGAGATCTCCTCCGGTTCCGCGACGATGCCGGAAGGAGTCATGGAAACGATTTTTTTCCTATGATCGTCCACCTGATCTTCCCGCACTCCCATACTGGTATTCATGTATCCTGGGCTGACGGAATTCGCAGTGATCCCGAACCGTCCCCATTCCGCAGCGATCGATTTTACGAATCCGATTAGGGCGTGTTTAGAGGAACTATAGGCAACCGACAAAGAACCGCCTTTTCTGGAAAGCGTCGAACCCACATATACTAAACGGCCGTATTTTTGTTCAGCAAGTACCGGAAGAATCTCCCTTGTGATCAGGAATGCCGAGCGGACATTGACGGAAAAAACAATATCCCATTCTTCTAATGAAACCTTTGTGATCTCCTGATAAGGTCCTCCGTAACCGGCACAATGCACCAAGCCGCAAAAACGACGCCCCGAAACGATTTCTTTTCCGACGGTACCTAGAAATTCTTTGCAAGCTTCTCCGATCCGATCCGAGGAGGTCAAGTCCGTAGGGAGGAAGACCTCTCCCGGTTCCTTACTCGTTGGCGGATTCCGATCCAAATTCCAAACCCGATATCCTTGCTCGGAGAGATTGCGCACCAGCGTTCTTCCCAAGCCTCCGCTCCCTCCGGTAATCAAAATGGAATCGAATTCTAAAGATTTTTTCATCTACGATTTGGGACGGACGAAGTTGAAACTCCGGAGAAAATCGGTTTTCGCATTTCCGAATCGACAAGGAAAGCCGGAGCCGTTTCCCTGTTTGGTATGGAACAGTCTTTGGAACGGGTCAACCATATTCTGGAAGCCCTTCCCTACATCACGAAATACTCGGGCAAGACGGTCGTAATCAAGTACGGCGGAGCCGCGATGGCGAAAGCGGATCTGAAAGAATCGTTCGCAAAGGACGTGGTTTTACTGAAGTATGTGGGGATCCATCCGGTGATCGTGCACGGAGGCGGTCCTGAAATCAATCGCCTGTTAGACACCTTGCATATTCCGACGGAATTCGTACACGGGCATCGAGTGACTGATTCGGCGACGATGGACGTCGTAGAAATGGTACTGACAGGAAAGGTGAATAAACAGATCGTTTCCATGATTCATGCGGCGGGCGGCAATGCCGTAGGATTCTCCGGAAAGGACGGAAACCTTTCGCAAGCATCCAAAACGAAAATCGAAGTGGAAATCGAAGGAAAACCTCCCGAGTTCGTGGACGTGGGCCTCGTCGGGAAGATCGACAAGATCGATCCCACCGTGATTCTCTCCTTATTGGAGAAAGGATTTATTCCTGTGATTTCTCCTGTGGCCGAATCCGCAAACGGAGAGTCTTTGAACATCAATGCGGACACTTTCGCGGGGGAATTGGCAGGAGCCTTAAAAGCGGAAAAACTCATCCTTTTGACGGACACGAGCGGAATTCTCATCGACGGAAAGCTGGTGACTGGACTAAACCGTGCTCTCGTAAAAGACTATATCAAAAAAGGTGATATTACCGGAGGAATGATTCCGAAAGTGGATTGCTGTCTTTCCGCGATAGACCAAGGGGTGAAGAGAACTCACATCATCGACGGAAGGGTTCCCCATTCCATTTTGATCGAAATTTTCACCGATCGAGGCATCGGCTCTCTCATCGAATGACCGGGAGATAATCTGGAAGAACGTCCGAATGTCCTTGACAAGAGCGAGGATTCGGTTGGAATACAGTTTCTCCCGAATAGAAAATCGTTTATTTCGAGAAACCACTAAAACCGATCGCATGAGTTTTAAGCAGCTCTCTCTTTCTTTAATTTCGGATATCACCGCACGCATCAACTCCACGGACGATCTGGAGGAACTGCTGGGGATCATCATAGAAACCACTAAAGACGTCCTGAATACGGAAGGATGTTCCCTGCTATTGTACGACAAAGAGGAAGACTGTCTAGTATTTCAAGTGGCCAAGGGAGACAAAGGAGAATCCCTAACGGAACTGAAGGTCCCGCGCGGAAAAGGGATCGCAGGAATCGTTCTGAGTAACCTGGAACCGGTGATCAGCAACGATGCCGCAAACGACCCTCGTATTTACAGAAACATAGACCAAGCCGTGGGCTTCACTACCAGGAATCTGATCTGCGTTCCGATGAAGGCGCAGGGAGAGATCCAAGGGGTACTAGAGGCGGTGAATTCCAACGAACGCACCGATTTTACCTCCAAAGATATTAAAATTCTGGAATACCTTTCGGATCTTGCCGCGATCGCGATCAGAAATCGTCGTTTGATCAAAGATCTGCAGGACAGGGCGAGGGAATTGGACTGCCTGTTCCAGATTTCCCAAGCGATTTCGAATATCTCCGAAATGGATCAATTCCTGAACTTGACGGTCCATTCGATTTCCGACGTCCTCGGTGCGGAACGGGTTTCGTTGATCTTCCGAAATCCTCGATCGGGTACTTTCGAGCTTTCCAAATCGGTCGGTTTCGGAATCGAAGAGGAATCCCAATTGGTGGACGAATCCCAAGGGATCCTGAACAAAATCCTTTCGGAAGGCCTTCCTCTCTTGGTCCGCGGACAGCAGGATATCGATCAGAGTCTGTTAAATCCGGAAAGGTACAAGACAAGATCTTTCGTATCCGTCCCCATCCGTCAGGACGGTAAAATCATCGGAGTCCTGAACGCGGCCGACAAAAAAGGAGGAGATAGCTTTTCCCAGCAAGACCTCTCCATTCTCAGTACGATATCCAACCAGGTCGCGGAAGCCTACAATAGCCTATTAGTAAAGAACCAAAAAGAGAAACTGACTTCCATCAAGCGGGACATGCAAATCGCTTCCCAAATCCAATTGAATTCCCTGCCTAGCATTCCTAAAAAAATGCATCTCTTGGAGATCGAAACGGCTTACACTGCTTCGAAGGAGATCGGCGGAGATTTTTACGATCTGGTCTACCACAACCCCGACGAAATCAGTCTATTGATCGCGGACGTATCGGGAAAGGGAATCGCCGCGGCCCTTTTCATGGAATTTTCCAAAACCATCATAGCCGGGGAAGTCGCGAGAAATTCCTCAACGAGCATCAGTCTCATGGGAGCGAATCGGATTATCCAGGAAAAATCCGGATATTTTATGTTCGTAACCGTCATGTTGATCCGTATCAACATGCTGAAAAAACGCATCCGTTATTCCAGCGCGGGCCATAACGAGCAACTTCTGTACAAGGCCAAGGAAAAGCAAGTGGTCCTACTTTCCGGAAAAGGAATGCCTCTAGGCATCAAAGAGTCCGAGATCGAAGAACACGAAGTGGAATACCAACCGGGAGATCTGCTCGTGCTGTACACCGACGGAGTCAGCGAGACTACGAACGAGGCGAGGGAAATGTACGGATTGGAAAATCTCGCCAAATTGATCGAACGAAACGGAGAACTTCCCGTGGAAAATCTGAAGGATTTGATCCTGGATACGACGGACTCGTTCCGCGGGGAAGCGGACCCGCACGACGATTACACTCTGGTTCTAGTCAGACTCAATTAAGATTCCCAATTATCCCAAATAGGAATAGGGGAATATGGTCCAAAACTAAAAAGTAAAATCTTTTTTAAAGAATAATCTATACATGGCAAAAAATAAAAACAATACTAGTATCTCGTTCGTACCCGCCGGTAAAATTAAGTGTTTTATAACTGGTAAGTTACGTCCGGATACTCCCGAAGAACATATTCGCCAACGTATGGCTCGAAGTTTGGTTGAGGAGTATGGTTACCAAAAAGACGATATTGAAATTGAATGGACTATAGTAATCGGGAAGGCTAAAAAAAGAGCTGATATTGTAATTTTTTCTACCGGATCGCATCATGAAACAGAAACAATCGAAATAATTGTTGAAGCTAAAAAGGAAACCATCAAACCAACAAATACAGATAATGGTATTGATCAATTAAAATCATATTTAGCTGCGACTCTTAATTGTAAATATGGTTTGTGGGTGGGAAGTGAAATTCAAGCTTTCGAGAAACTTGAAAAGCCTGGCAAAAAATTACATATTGATGAATGTCTCGATATCCCGTTTGCTGACGGTAAATTTAGGATTGCGCACTCATTTACTGATCTAGTACCTGCAACTGATGTCTTGAAGGATGTTTTTAAGAGATGTCATAATTATATCGCTGCGAACCAAGGAGGAAGTAAAGAATCAGCTTTTCACGAATTTCTAAAAATTATCTTCTGTAAAGTATTTGATGAGAGAAATTCTAAATCCCCGCAGTTTTATATTGACCCCGATGAACAACGAAATTCAAAAGGCCATAAAAGTGTAAATCAGAGAATTCAAGAGTTATTCCAGAATGTTTGTGAAGAATATGGATATATTTTTGGTAAGGATGAAGAAATAAACCTCAAGATTAATGTAATAGCCTATATCGTATCTGAACTTCAGAAGTATAGCTTATTAGACACTGATTATGATTACAAAGGTCAGGCATATGAAGAAATTGTTGGGTCCAACAGTCGCGGCGATAGAGGTGAGTTCTTTACTCCACGGAACCTCTGCAAATTGGCAGTTGATATGGTTAAAGAAATTCTTGGAGAAGATAGCTTAAAGAAAATTAAAGTATTAGACCCATCGTGTGGGACTGGTGGATTTTTAAAAACTTTTGTTCACATTCTTAATGAAATAATTTTCGAGGAAGAAATGAGCAAAAGAGGGGGCGATGCCGAAAAAGCTAAGGCCCTAAGCAGAGAAAAATTAAAAGCTATTTGTGATAAGAATATTTTTGGCATGGATTTTAATCCCGTTTTAGTTCGTGCTGCGCAGATGAATCTTGTAATGCATGGCGATGGTTCTAGTAATGTGTTTCATGAGAATACTCTAAAAAGCTTCGGTGAGTATAGCGATGCAACAAGACAATATATTAAGGATGCAACCTTTGATCTCATAATAAGTAACCCACCTTTCGGTGAGGATTTATCTGTTGATGATTCCCATACATTAGATCAATATCAAATTAGCACTTTTGAATCATCGAATAAAAGAACTGTGATGGCACCTCAAGAGTTATTTATCGAAAGAAGCTATAAATTTTTGAAGCCGGGCGGACTATATGCAATTGTTACTCCTGATAATATAGTTAGTAATCCGTCTTACAGATTTTTACGACATTGGATTTTACTAAAATTCAGAATTATTGCAAGCGTTTCGCTGCCCACAGAAATGTTCCAACCTTCGACCGGCACTCAAACAACCCTATTAATCCTTCGCAAACGCGCGAAACCATTCCAGTCTCTGGAAGAGGTAAAAAAACAATGTAAAGATGAGCATGTCTTTATGTCGATTCCGAGCAGGATTGGTCACGATCAAAGAGGTAATATTATACCGCTAAGAGACGAAGAAGGAAATATTCTTTTAAAAACCATTATAAAAAAGAGAATTACTCGGACACCAGAAGGTGATTGGCAGGAAAGCTCTATCGAAATACAAGAACCTATATCGAATGATATGCTTCCTCATGTATTTAATGATTTCAAAAATTGGTTAACAAATTATAGAAATGAATTATGAAAAATATATCAGTTACAACAACAATTGAAAATATATTTGAAGGTGATTGTCGCCTTGATGCAACGTATTATGCTTCCGACGTATTTCAAGCAAACAAAATACTAGAAGCATACGAGGCTAAAGGGCATGACATCTCATCCATTGGTAATTTTTCAAAAGGAACATTTAACCCACCTCCAATAAAACGAATTTTTACTGATGACATTAAAAAGGGTACGCCTTATATGTTGCCTCATGAGATGTACGATTTTTACTGGGAAGCAAAAAAATTCGTCCTATCAAATAAAATGCCAAATATTAATGATTGGTTTTTGAAAGAAGGCTGGATTATACTATCACAGAGTGGCACTGTCGGAAAACCATATTTTGTGACAAAATCGGACGAAAAAATAGTCCTATCTCAAAATGCAATTAGAATTCCGCCGCAAAACAAAGACTATGGTGGTTTTATTTACGCATATCTTTCTACTTGGATTGGGCAAACTCTTTTAAAAAAGGACAAATTTGGAATTACCGTAAAACATATCAGACCTGCACAGGTTGATTCAATACCCGTTCCAGATATTCCAGATGAAAAAAAGAAATCGATTAGCGAAAAAATCAAAAAAGCATTCGAATTGCGTAATCAAGCTATAGAACTTCTAAATGAAGCCAAAAAAGCAATTTATCAAGAACTGAATGCTCCAGAAAAAAATATTTTCGAAGAGGATGATCCGACTGAAGAGTAATTACCGGATAATAAATTTTGGCCGTTCCCTTCGGGTTGCGCTTTCCGTTTCAATCTTTTGCAAGAGACAGGCAAAAGAATTTCCATTATAATCGTTAACGGTAGAGTAATAAAAAACGCAGGATATTTCTAATACACTCCTTGTGAAGTAAGCTATGTAAACGTAGCTTTGTTTTTTCCTATGTCCTATTTGGGATAATTGGATTAAGATCTAGCGGTCATTCTCGCCGGTTGCCCGGTGGAAGCCAAAAGAGTCCGCCACAAAGTGCTCTTCGTAGGTTGGAGCACCTTCCTTTCCTGGATCGCGAGATCGATCGGCAAGTGAGTGAATACGTTATTCCAAATTCCGATGACCATATCTGTTTTTCCGGCCATCCCCGCGTGAACGGCATTCTGGGCAAGGAAGCCGCAAAAAATCGAATCCTCCGGATTTGCGGGAATCGAACGTATGATATAACTGGGATCGATATATTTCACATTGGTGTCTATGTGTTCTTTCTTGAAAAACTCTATGATCTTTTCCTTCAAAAACACCCCTATATCCCCCAACTTCAGATTTCCGGACGCGTCCCTTTCCTCGTTTTTTCCGAAGAACTTTTGTCCGGCTCCCTCCGCCACGATAATGACCGCGTGCTTTCTTTTTAGGATGCGGTCCTTCAGCACATTCAGGAAAGCCCCTTCCCCTTCCAAATCGAAGTCCACTTCGGGGATGAGGCAGTAATTCACGTTTTGCGAAGCTAAAGCCGCATTCACGGCGATGAAGCCGGAATGTCTACCCATCAACTTCACCACACCGATTCCGTTGGGAGCGCCTTTGGCTTCCACATGCGCACATTCCACGGCTTCCATGGCCTTCGAAAACGCGGTAGAAAAACCGAAGGTCTTTTGCACGTAATTGATGTCGTTATCGATGGTCTTCGGAATTCCGATCACGGAAATTTCTTCTCTCCTTTTTTCGATCTCACGGACGATCGTTTTCGCTCCTCTCAAGGTCCCGTCTCCTCCGATACAGAACAGGATTTTGACTCCGTACAATGCCAAAGTATCGACCATATCCTCCGCTGCCTGATTTCCGCGGGAAGAAGCCAGAATGGTTCCACCGTCCGCTCCGATGTGAGCGACGTTTTCCGGAGTCAGTTCGACCGGACGAGTTCCGTATTTTTTTACCAAGCCTTGGTACCCGTAAGGAAAACCCAAAATGCGGGTAACGCCGTACCGGTAAGTCAGTTCCATCACGACTCCGCGAATCACGTCGTTGATGCCCGGGCAGAGCCCGCCGCAGGTAACGATCCCGGCGGTCACGTTCCTGGGATCGAAATAAATTTTTTCCCTGGGTCCCGCCTGCTCGAAAAAATCCACTTCGGATCCGACATATCTCGTCCAATCTTCCTGGTTTTCGAAAACGGTTCGGAAAATCGACTTGGCTTCCTCCGGAGTATAGTAGTCGTAGCCTGCCGGACTCGGAATTTTACATTCACCGAAACTCTTGATTTTCGTTTTCATCCGTTTTAACTCCTTTGTAATAGAAAAGCGGAAGAGTATTCCCTTTTTTCGACGTAGAGGTCCGATTTTTCATTGGCAGGAGGGATTCCTTCGTCATATATCTTAAATAGAGCACGTAAATGGGAAGTAAGATTCGAAAAAAGAAATCCGCTCCTTCTGTATTACGACCCGCATCCGTATTTCTCCTTTCATTCTGTTTCGGATTGAGTTTCCTCTACGCCGAAAACAACTCCAACTTCCTCTGGGACTCTTTCGGCATCTTTCCGTCCGGACAGGAGCCGACGGAAAAGGCAAAGCTCGGAACTACGGCGGAAGAACCCAAAGAAAAACCAACCGTCTTCTTTTCCTCTCTCACGCTGAAAAGTCCGTTCGAAGTGAAACTTCTACACGATCTGGTTCCTTCCGAAAACGAATCCTGGAAATCGATCCCAGGGATGGACACCGTTCTCCCGAGACCTCTTCGGATGGTCCGAGGCAGAAGGGAATTCTTTTCGCTCTATCCTTCCCTAGGAAAAGAGGAGGTTTTCGTAATGGCTTTGTCCAGTTCTACGCCCAAGGCCGGAAACGGGGAAGCGTATGTAGGGACTTCCACGGAACGTCGAACCTTCGATTCCCTGACGGATATCCGAAGCCAATCCACTCCCATTCCCGGCGGAAATCAGAATATTTCACGGGGGTTGGACAACCAGGCGGGGAACGTATCCGTCGGATATGCGGCGGGAAACGCGGGAATCCAATTCGGTTTGGGAATGAGAATGGCGGGGAACAGCGCCGGTCTCGCGGTCCCGGAATCCGCAAAGTCATCCATCGGAATCAGTTATTCCTTACTTTCCGGGAGCACCAGCCAAAATCACATGGATTTCTTCCTGCAATTTTCCGGAATCAAACGTTTCAATGATAGAACTTTGCTTTCGGTGGAGACGCCCATGCCTTTCAAAGGCTGGCACCAAGGGTATGAATATTACGTGAACCCCGGATTTTCCGTTGCGACAAGAAACCTTAGATTCGAAGGACTCGTGCGGGTCCCTCTACACCAACCTTTTCCTACCACCGACGGTGTGCTGACTCCGGAAATCCAAGGACAACTAGGGGTGAAATACAGCTTTTCGGAAAGTTCCCCGAACCTTCCGAAATAGGTCTTTTTTCCCGTTTAGATCCCTTGCTTTTGGAAAGAAAGGGATACATCCAGCTTGCTGATCAGATTTTTCTTTCGTGAAATACGGATCGTCTTCAGATGCCGGCGAAGATCCCGATCGTAGACTTCTATCCAGGTTTCGTTTACCGGACAGGAGGAATCCTCGCAGGAATATTCCCGAACCTGCAGACTCGTTTCGTGCTCGGCGATCCGCTTGCGAATTTCGGAGGCGAGCCAGGGGTGGAAAGAAAACTCGGAACCAGGTCCACAGACTTCCGTAAACTCGTCATGATGAGAAGGTGTTACCCCGGTTTTTATGGAAAGTTCCGACTTCATGAGCCCCTCTTTTTTTAGACTGTCGGAACCGGCTCTTTGGGATCGTAAGAAAGGTTGGGAGAAAGCCATTTTTCGATCTCCGGTACCGATTTGTTCTTACGCTTCGCATACTCTTCGATCTGATCCCGATCAATCTTTGCCACGGCGAAATATTTCGATTCCGGATGGGCAAAATAGAGTCCGCTGACCGAGCTGGCCGGCCACATTGCAAAATGTTCCGTCAATCGGATTCCGGTACTCTTTTCCACCTGCAATAGATCGAAGAGGGTGCGTTTTTCGGTGTGATCCGGACTTGCAGGATATCCTGCCGCCGGGCGGATTCCTCTGTATTTCTCCCGAATCAAATCTTCCAAGGGTAGATTTTCTTCCGAAGCGTAACCCCAGAATTCCTTACGAACCTTCAAATGCATGTATTCTGCAAAAGCTTCCGCCAATCTATCGCCTAGCGCCTTGGCCATGATGGAACTATAATCGTCCAGTTTCTCGTCGAAAGACTTGGCGAATTCCTCCACACCGTGACCCGCGGTCACAGCAAAGCCGCCGATATAATCGATTTTTCCGGAACTCTTGGGAGCGATGAAATCGGATAAGCAGTAATTGGGTTCGTCCTTTCCTTCCTTGGAGATCTGTTGGCGCAAGGTGTGAAAGACTGTCAGAAGTTTCGCCCGAGTCTCGTCCTCGTAGACTTCTATATCGTCCCCGACACTGTTAGCGGGAAAGATACCGATTACCCCTTTTGCCTGATAGCGCTTGTTCTTTACGATATCGTCTAAAAGTTTCTGTGCATCCGCATACAATTCGCGTGCTTGCTTTCCGTAGATTTCACTTTCCAAGATCGAAGGAAATCTTCCTTTTAATTCCCAAGCTTGAAAGAAAGGGGACCAATCTATGTACGGAACCAGTTCCTCCAAGGAAACGCTTCCGTCAAAAACTTTGACTCCAGTCAGATTCGGTTTTCGGATCTTCGAAGTTTGCCAATCGGTCTTGAGACGATTTTCCCTTGCCGATTCGATGGACACGAGTTTCCGTTCGCTCCTCGTTCCGAAATAGATTTCCCTTTGCGCCTTTTGATCCTCGCGGATCTGCTTTACGTATTCTACCTTCAAGGAAGGATTCAACAGTTTACCTACGACGTTGACTACACGGGATGCGTCGATCACATGCACGACCGGGTTGGAATACTTCTCCGCGATCTTTACCGCAGTGTGTGCGGAACTCGTCGTAGCTCCACCGATCAGCAAAGGTACCTGAAAGCCGAGCCTCTCCATTTCGGAAGCGACGTGCACCATCTCGTCCAAGGAAGGCGTGATCAAACCGGAAAGACCGACTACGTCCGCGCGATGCGCTTTCGCTTCCTCCAGAATTCTCTCGCAAGGAACCATCACTCCCAAATCGATCACTTCGTAATTGTTGCAGGCCAACACGACGGATACGATATTCTTTCCGATATCGTGCACGTCTCCCTTTACCGTCGCGATCAGGAATTTAGGTTTCTGCGACGCCTGCTCCCGTTTCCGATTTTCCTCTTCCATGAACGGTAAAAGATAAGCGACAGCCTTTTTCATCACTCGGGCGCTTTTGACCACCTGGGGAAGGAACATCTTTCCGGAACCGAATAGATCTCCTACAACCCGCATCCCGTCCATCATGGGCCCTTCTATCACTTGCAGAGGGGATTCGTACTTCACCCGAGCTTCCTCGGTATCCTGCTCTATGTATTCTACGACTCCTTTGACGAGCGCGTGTTCGAGCCTTTGTTCCACCGAGCCCGATCTCCACACGTCCTCTTTCTTGTCCGTTTTTTCACCGGCCTTTACGGTTTCCGCAAAGTCGATCAATCTCTCGGTCGCATCGGGGCGGCGATTCAAAAGAACGTCCTCGACTAGAATAAGAAGTTCTTTGGGAATCTCCTCGTAAACAGCCAACATACCTGCGTTAACGATGGCCATATCCATTCCGACTCGGATCGCATGGTACAAAAATGCGGCGTGCATCGCTTCTCTAACAGGATTGTTTCCGCGGAACGAAAAGGAAATATTACTCAAGCCTCCGCTTATTTTCGCGCCGGGACACAAGGCTTTAATCTCGCGGACCGCCTCTATGAAATCCAGAGCGTAATTATTATGCTCCTCGATACCCGTTCCGACAGTCAGAATATTCGGATCGAAAACGATATCGGATGCGGGGAAATCCGCCTTTTCCGTCAGTAATCGGAAGGCCCGAACACAAATCCGAACCTTATCGTCCTTACTCGCGGCTTGGCCCTGTTCGTCGAAGGCCATGACGATGACCGCGGCTCCGTATCTTCTCACCAATCGAGCCTGGGCCAGGAATTTTTCCTCGCCTTCTTTCAGGGAGATCGAGTTTACGATCGGTTTCCCCTGGATGCATTTCAAGCCCGCCTCCAGAACCGACCACTTCGAACTGTCGATCATAAACGGGACTTTCGCGATATCCGGTTCGACGGCGATCAAATTCAAGAATTCTCTCATGGATGCTTCGCCGTCCAAGAGGGCTTCGTCGAAATTGATATCTATGATATTGGCTCCGGCTTCCACTTGTTGGAGAGCGACGGCGACCGCTTCCTCGAAGTTTCCTTCCAGAATCAGCTTCTTAAATTTCGGGGAACCGGTTACGTTCGTCCTTTCCCCGACCATAATAAAACCCTTATCCTGAGTCAGATTTAAAGGTTCCAACCCGGAAAGCCGAGTGTAGTCCCCTATTTCCGGAATTTTTCTGGGACCACATTCTTGAACCGCGCCGGCTGCGGCGGATATATGCTCGGGAGTGGTTCCGCAACAGCCTCCCGCGATATTCAACCAGCCCGAGGACGCAAATTCCCCGATAAAGCCCCCGAACTCTTCGGGAGTCTGATCGTAACCCCCGAATGCGTTCGGCAACCCTGCATTCGGATAACAACTGATGAAACAATCTGCGATTTTGGATAATTCCTCTATGTAAGGTCGCATCTCGGCGGCGCCTAACGCGCAATTGATGCCTACGGAAAGAGGGTTCGCATGACGGATGGAATTGTAAAAAGCTTCTATGGTTTGGCCGGAAAGAGTTCTTCCCGAAGCGTCCGTAATCGTAACGGACAAGGAAACCGGAAGCCGAACCTTCAGATCTTCGAAGACGTTTTCGATGGCAAAAATGGCCGCTTTTAGGTTCAGAGTATCTATGTTTGTTTCCGGAAGGAGAATATCGACTCCTTCTTCCACCAAGGCTCTGACTTGTTCGTAGAAAGTTTCCACGAGCTCGTCGAATGTAACCGCTCTAAAGGCAGGGTTGTTCACGTCCGGGGACAGGGACAAGGTTTTGTTCGTGGGACCGAACGCCCCCGCGAGAAACACCGGCCGAGAAGGATTCTTTTCCTTGAACTTCCGAATGGCAGATTTCGCGACACTTACCGCCGCACGATTGATCTCGTCCACAAGCGTTTGAGTCAGATAATCCGCCTGAGAGATATTATTCGCGTTGAAGGTATTCGTCTCGACGATATTCGCGCCCGCTTCGAGGAATTTCAAATGGATTTCCTCGATGATTTCCGGTCTGGTAAGAACTAGAAGGTCGTTATTTCCTTTTAAGGAAAAGGAATGATCGGTAAAACGTTCCCCCCGGTAATCGGCTTCCGTAAGGTTATACCTTTGAATCATGGTGCCCATCGCGCCGTCCAAAACGAGAATACGGTCTTTCAACTGGGAAATCAGTTCTTGGGCGCTCGGATTGGTGTATAAGGAAAATTGATTTTTCATAATGTATTAATATTGCAGGGTTCTTTCAGCAGCGGTTGCTTTAAATCCCGGATTGTCGGCAACGTTTTCGACTCCAGGTCGTTTTTACGGATCCATTCTTTCCAAACCGAAGGAACTTCATCTTCGGGGAAAATTGCGTTCGCCGGACATTCCTTCCGGCAAGCGTTGCAATCGATACAAACCTCGGGATCGATCAGGACGAAATCCTCTCCTTCCCGAAAGGCTTCCACGGGGCAAACCGCGGCACAATAGGTATACTTACAGCCTCTGCAAGGCTCGGTCACTACATATGCCAAGGCTTACCCCCCTTCGGAATCCGTTTAGTAGCGATAATGCTCCGGCTTATAAGGGCCTTCGATGGAAACGCCGATATACTCCGCTTGTTTCGCGTTCAATTTCGTAAGACGTACGCCGAGCTGTTCCAGATGCAAAGCAGCGACTTTTTCGTCCAACTTCTTGGGAAGACGATAGACTCCGATCTCGTATTTGTTGTTCCAAAGTTCGATTTGAGCGAGTACTTGGTTCGTAAACGAGCACGACATCACGAAAGAAGGATGCCCTGTCGCACAACCCAGATTCACTAAACGACCTTCGGCCAAAACGATGATCGATTTGCCGTCCGGGAACGTGTATTTGTCCACCTGCGGTTTGATCTCGAGTTTCGTGACCCCTTTTTCGGAGTTCAAACGGGACATTTGGATCTCGGTATCGAAGTGTCCGATATTACAAAGGATCGCGCCGTCTTTCATGGATTTCATGCTTTCTAGGCTGATGATATCGTCGTTGCCGGTCGCGGTCACCACGATGTCCACAGTTTCGATCACGTCTTCCACGCGTAGGACCTGATAGCCTTCCATGACGGCTTGCAGCGCGCAAATTGGATCGATTTCGGTAACGATGACGCGAGCTCCGAAATTACGTAAGGACGCTGCGGACCCTTTACCTACGTCGCCATATCCGCAAACCAGTGCCACTTTACCTGCAAGCATAACGTCTGTGGCTCTCTTGATTCCGTCCGCCAGAGATTCGCGGCATCCGTAAAGATTGTCGAATTTGGATTTAGTCACCGAATCGTTCACGTTGATGGCGGGAATTTTGAGTTCGCCCTTTTTCAGGAGTTTTTCCAACCCTTTCACACCGGTAGTGGTCTCTTCCGACACGCCTTTGATTTCTTCCAGAAGTTTCGGATATTTCTCGTGCACGTACATGGTCAAATCCCCGCCGTCGTCGAGAATCATGTTCGGCCCTTTACCGCCTTCGAAGAACAACGTCTGTTCCACACACCACCAATATTCCTCTTCGGTTTCTCCTTTCCATGCGAATACGGGAACGCCGGTCTTCGCGATGGCGGCTGCGGCATGATCCTGAGTGGAGAAAATATTGCAAGAGGACCATCTTACTTCCGCTCCCAACTCGGTCAAAGTTTCGATGAGCACGGCGGTTTGAATCGTCATGTGCAACGATCCCGCGATTCTGGCTCCTTTCAGAGGTTGCTTGCCTTTATGTTCCTGACGGATAGCCATTAACCCGGGCATTTCTTTTTCCGCTAAAATTATTTCCTGACGCCCCCAATCGGCGAGGGAGATATCTTTAACCTTATAGTTTAAACCTTTTTCTTGCGCAGCAGTGGACATTATCGTCCTCCTTTTTTCTTAGCTTTTATAATCAATACTTTGAAGTATTTCTGGGTTTCTATCTCTTCTATGGAATGGATTCCGAAGCCCGAATTTTCCAGCCATTCGGATACTAGTTCCGGTTCGAATCCGAGCCACAAATCCGCAAAACTATCCCGCATAAACTCCTGGGTGTGTTTTTTCAGATCCACGATGATGAACGTTCCGTCCTCTTTCAGGGCTCTATGGATTTCCTTCATCGCCTTGGGAGGATTCGAAATATGATGGAGAACCATCGACGCAACTGCGGCATCGGCGGACGAATCCAACTCCGAAGGCAATAGCTCGAGATCGGAGGCGATGAAACGAACATTAGGATTATTTAAAAAAGAATCGCTCGCTTCCCGGATCATACTTTCCGAGGAATCGATCCCGACGATCTCGCGACTCTTGGTCAGAAGATACGGAATCAGTCCGCCCGGACCGCAACCCATATCCAAAGTCCGAACCAAAGAGTCCGGTAGAAGCTGTAATATCTTCTTTCTATATAAAACCGGGTCCAAGACGTCCCTTTGGAGGGATTCCCAATTCTTCGCGACAAAATCGAAATAGCGCGCGGTCTTTAGGCCCCGTTGCTTCAGAATCTCTTTCGCTTTTGCCGCGTCTTGGACGGAATGAGTCAGTTGTTTTTCGTAACGGCTGATCACCGAAAAAATCTCGGCGGAAAAATGGTGTGTCGCCCCATCATCTTTCACCTTATAGTACACCCAAGAACCTTCCCTTTGAGAGTCCAGAAATCCGGCGTCCAAAAGGATTTTCAGGTGTCTCGAAATTCGAGATTGTCCCATCGAAAGAACTTCCGTCACTTCCTGGACATTCAAGGGTGCAATAGAAAGAACGAGTAAGATCCGAATCCGAGTTTCATCGGAAACCGCCTTCAAAGCGGCTAGAACATGTTTTGAAGAAAGAGCTTCTTCCTTGGTTCTGGAAGGAACCGCGATTCTATTTTCGGTTTTCGACCCAGTCCCTTGCTGGAAATCCAGAATTTCTCCCGTTTTCGCCACTTTTTCTTGATATCAAGATATCTTGATTTAGGCAAGCAAAAAAGAAGAAGGAAGGGCGACTCCCGCTCCCGCGGGACCGCGCTATTCAAAGCAAAAAATCCGTCGACTTCCCTAAATTTCACTCCCGGAAGAGAATTTCTAGGACATGGAATCTGTAAGTTCACGGATCCGACCAGAATAGTATTGACAAAGCCCCAAGTAATTACATAATAATTACCATGCGCGCGTCCGTCATTCAAATCGGGAATTCCAAGGGGATTCGGATCCCAAAAGCGATTTTAGAAGAATGTCAGATAGGAGAGGAAGTGGAGTTGAAGATCGACAAAGGCAAAATTATGATCATCCCTGTAAAATCCAAACCGAGAGACGGCTGGGAAAAACGATTCAAAGAAATGTCTTCTAACAACGAAGACAAACTTCTGGTCCCCGATTCCTTAGATCTGTCCGGCAAGGATTGGGAATGGTGATTGCCCAATATGAAGTATACCTCGTAAACTTAGATCCAACGATAGGACATGAGATTCAAAAATCTCGGCCTTGTGTGATTGTCTCGCCGAACGAAATGAATCGGTTTATCGAAACGGTGATCGTAGCCCCCATGACCACCAAATCGCATCCCTATCCGACGAGAGTCGAGCTGACATTCCAAGGCAAAAAGGGTTGGGTGGTTTTGGATCAAATTCGTACCTTGGATAAGCTCCGCTTAGTCAAGAAACTCGGTAAAATCGAATCCAAAACGGTTCACAAGATCAAACAGATTCTCCAGGAAATGTTGGTGGCTATTTGATCCCCGACTTCGTGGACTCCAGCAATTGCTGGTTTTTCAATTTCTGTTCCTTTAAGAGTTGGTAATTTTCGTCGCTCAACTTTTTGAACTGGTCCATGACTCTCATTTTTTCCTTCATGAATTCCGCCAAAGGTTGTTTCAAAAGTCCTTCCTGCGACTGGACCGCTTGTTCGTCCGCATTCAGGGAAAAATCTCTACCTGCGGAGGACGAAACGCCGACTTCCCCCTCTTTGACGAAGATTCCGTCGGGAATATCCGAGTGTTCGTGAGCCTGCGGATTGCTCCCCTTCGGTTCTTCACTGATTACGAATTGCGTCCCGCGGACACCGGCAGTGTACGAGGCGGAAGTCACCGTAAAATTCTCTTTGCGTGGACTTTTATCCACCTTCGCGAATATCTTTCCGGAAACCAATTCCACCGTGGAGGAATTGTCCTTAGAGGTAGAAGATAATTCGGAAATCTTAATTTTACTGAAAGGAGCCACGCGTATCACGGCGCTAGAACCTACCTGGAGGTCCACTCTTCCGTTCGAAGTATCCAGCGTATCCTCTTTGCCCAAAACGAGATTCTTCGAAACCTTCCCCTTTTTTCCACGCTGGGAATAGGACGCCTCGCCTGTCACGAACAGAACGACAGCGACTTCGTCCGCGGCTTCCATTGCTGAAGATCCGATCGACAATAGGAAAGCCATTAAGGTCAATATCTTATTTTTGCGGTCCAACTTCTTAAACCTCTCGTTTCGGAGGAATTTTAAGTATCGATCCGTCGGAAAAAAGCAAGTAACTTCGGAGTTACCCGCTTTTTTTTCCGTTTTTAGGGTGAAAAGGAACGTATCCGATTTTGCATCCGAAAGGAGCGAACCATTCGATTTTAACGGGCTTGTCCCATTTCAGTTTTCGTTCCTGATTCGTAACGACTCGGACGGAATAAAATTCGTTCAAATAGGCGGGCTTTCCTTTGTCCTTACGACGAAGAGATAGAAAGGAAAGATGTTCGTTCCATCTCTGTTCGAGCACTTCCTTTGCGATCCCGACGGAGTGATCCATTCTTCTTTTTCCCATCTCCAAAATATCGGGTTCGATTTCGAAGCCTATGCTGTTCCTTCCCGCGATCGCCGCAGCCAACGAGGTCGTCCCAGTCCCGAGAAACGGATCCAAGACCAGATCTCCCTTGATGGAAAACATATTGATCAACCTGTATGCGAATTCCAAGGGAAACGCCGCAGTCCGGGTCCTGGAAGTTCCGAGATCTTTTGCGACCTGCCTTTCGCCTTTGATCTCCCAGATATCGGAAAACCATTTGTTTCTTTCTTCCCAAAAGAAAGCGCTCTCTCGCCTGGATTCTGATTCCGCTTTGGAATATTCCCTCTTGCCGCCTTTTCTCAAAAGCAGAATATATTCGTGTTCGTAGGTGACGTACGCGCCGACCGGGAACATTCCCGAGCCCATGAATTTCGTCGGAGAATTCGTCTGCTTTCTCCATAATATATCCGGCATACAGGAAAAACCGGATTTCAAACAGGATTGCAGGATCCGGGAATGATTGGAATAAAGCTGGAACTCTTTTCCCAAGTTCCTTGTCGCATCGCCGATATTAACGGCCAGGATACCGCCGTTTTTCAGGACCCGAAAACATCCCTTCCAAACCTTATCCAACTGCAAATGCATTCTTTCGAAAGCGAGCCTACCCTCTTCCCGATTCAGATAATCCTCGGTTTGCGCATCCCAGCTTTTGAATAAACCGTCCCACATCTGCACCATGGGATAAGGAGGAGAAGTTACGACGAGATGGACGCTTTCCTTCTCAAGCGAGTTCATCTTCCGTGAATCTCCGGTGATAAACGAATGAGATGTTTCCAGGAGTGGAAAAGAATCCAACTTCAAAAGAGCGACTTACTGCTTCCTTTCCCGCGACTTTTGATCGATGATTTTGTTCAATAGGTCGGCAAGTTCCTGGAATTCGTCCCCTTGACGTAATCGGATTTTCTCGACTTCTTCTCCGGCTAAAAGGGCTCTTAGATTCTTTTTGATATTATAAATGGGGCCGGCCATCCTATGCGAATAGACGATCACGAAGATAGCGGACATGAAAAGATATAGCAGCGAAAACAAAAGGATCCCTTTGAATTGGATCGTAAACATGTCGAGGCTATGATCGTAGTCGGGCAAAGCGATTTCCCGTTCTACGAATTTCTCCTTTTCCTCTCCGTCCTTGAACTCGAACCCTTTTTGGTATACTTTTACGGTGTCCTCCCGCAGGCGAAATACGACACCCTTATCGTATTTCGTGGAGTGGGTCCAGAAAAGAAAACCCAGAGTCAGCAATAATCCGAAAAGAAAGAGAAGCGAAAAATTCAGAAAGAATCGTAACTGAAAATCCTTATCGATCAGGTAGTTGGCAAGATGCCTTTTGTATTTCGCTGGCTTTTGAGACGGATTCGGGGTTACTTCCGACATGACATTTCCCTTAGTTAGGTAGCTTCCAGGAGAAATTGCCTCTTGTCAAAAATATTTCTGGTCTATCGGACTTGAATCACTTCCTCGACACTATCCCGAGGAATTCGAATTTCCTTTTCCAAGGTTTGGAGATACATAAATTCCCCGTCCATATCTATGATGACTCCTTCCAAGGAGGTTTTATCCGTCATAATCACCCTTTCCAATCGTTGGAATTCCTTGAAAAGCTCTTCCCGATCGGAGAAAGATCTGTTCGGATCTCTCGGAATATCCTCCACTTTCAAACGTCGGAACTCCGCTTCTAATTCCGTCAGCTCGGAAGAGGAAAGGAAGGATCTTTGAAAACCCTTGTTGCTCAACCGGATCCTTTGTCCGGGCTCCAATACTTGTTCCCCGCTATCCCCGCCTTCCTTCCGAATCGCCGCTACCCTACCTTCCAGCACGGAAACCTGGGTTTCGGTTCCGGCGATTTCCGAAACGGAGAATTTCGTTCCTCGGACTTCAATGAGTCCATTCGAAGTGAAGATTCTGAAATCCTCTTTTTTCAGATTCTTATGCAGATGGGCGAAGGCGTTTCCCGAATGGAGGTAAAACGATTTTTTAGGATCGTTGAGAATTTCGAATCTGGTCGCCGACCCCAAGAGAATTCCTTCCCCTTTCGATACGGAAAGGAAAACGGAAGAATCCTTGTCCGTAAGAAGGATCTGCCCTTTGCCCACGGTCTCGCCTTCGTTCAAAACTAATCGATCGGCCGATCCTGTCGCGGAGAGATATACCTTGCCCGTGATTTTCGTGACTAAGATGGAGGATTTAGGAAGAGTCGGATGTGTAAACGTTCCGAACTTAAATAAGTACAGAATCGGCGCGATCAAAACTAGGGCGGCAGCCAAACTAAACCATACGCGACGGTTCAAAGGAATAACACGGGAGCCGCGCGCCTTTCCGTACAGATCTTCGAAGGAAGGCAGGTCGGAATCGGGGACGGGCCAAGCCTTACCGATCAAAGAATGCAAGGACTGGATCGGCCCGGAAAGTTCGTTGGACTTCCCTTCGATCGCTTCCTTGATCTTATTTTCCTGTTCTTCGTTCATCCCCGTAAACTCATCGATCCCTTTTTTCCCCCGGCTCAATTGCCGGGAAAGATCTGTTTTTCTTTTGCGATTTCCAGTAATTTCCCCGTTGCACGAACCACCAAACGCGAGGCAGTCGCGACGGAAATTCCCATAACCTCGGCGATATCCGCCAGAGTGTAATTCTCGATATTCTTTAAAACGACCGCGTAACGTTCATCTTCCGGTAAAAACGCCAAGCATTCTTTTAGCCTGGACTCCAGATCCGAAAGTTCGGCCTTGCGAACGAATGTCGGCCCCTTTTCCTGAAACACTCCCATATCCTCCGCTCCGGTTTCCCGAACGGTGGAGAATTTTTTAGCATGATTGATCGAACGATTGCGTGCGATCGTATACAAAAGTTTTAGAGACTGTTCGCGATTGAGGTCGGAATCGGCGTATTTCTTGAAGAAATTCAAGAAAGTATCCTGCATTAGGTCGGAGGCGACTTCCGGATTTCCAGTGTACTTGTATAGGAAATCGAAAATTCTCCCGCTGGATTCCCTATAAAGAGTTTCCATAAAGTCTCTCCGGGATGCCATTCAGCAATGTTCCCATCCGGAAAACCGAATTCAAGTCATTTCCGGAAGAAGAACGCTTTCCGCTCCGATTCGCCGCTGCCCCCCAACTTTCGACGGTCTCGTAAAATCTAACATCCGGTACTTCCCGTTTTTCCACGAGAGGAGGATTTTTCCCGAAAAAAGATTCTTCAGGGCAAACGATTCAAATTCCAGTCGTAATCCTTGAATTTCACTTTCGCATCCGCAGGAACCGAAGCACCCGTATTCCGATTGTAGAAATCGATGAGACCGGTCCCGGCTCCGGTGAAATCCTCCCGAAACCAATCGAAAATTTTGGACATGTACAGGACGTTTGCGCCGGAATCGTACTCGTTCTTGCGCTTATCCTTTAGAAAATCCTTGGTCACTCGAGCCAATTGCTCGGAAACCTTGCCCGGCTGAAACGACTCGTTCATGAGAGGGGGACAACCTAGAGAAGCGCAATTGATCGCAAAATGAATCCTCGGCTCGCGAAATTCTTTCCGCAACTTCTCGTGCTCTATCCAATCTAGATTTCTAGGCCGACCCAAGAGTTCGAAAAATTCCCGTTTCCACGGGCTCTGTAGAATGCTTCCGATATCCTTGATGCTCTTTACGGGATAATGATCCAGGATCAACCTTACCGTGAATGCGTTGTACGAGTTGATCAAAAAACAGAGTTTCTCTTCCCGAGAAAATGTCGCATACTCCGCTTCCGTGACCAGACGGAAGGATTTCAGAACTCCGTCGAGGACGGCACTTTCCTTCTTAAACGAGACATAATCAACCAATCCGTTTTTTACATTCCGTTTTAATAAAGTATTCCAGCCCGAATACTCCTGATCGATGGCGAAAAGATCCGAAGGAGAAGCAGAAGCGAACGCAGCCAAGGAAAGGAAAAGAAAAAAGGAAAAGCGACGGTTCAAAAACACAAAATCACCTCGAAACGACCGATACTATACCAGGCCGGAAAACATGAAATCCAGGACTCGACAATACGGGATTTTTACGTGCATGATTCTACTCCTCTGCTTCGGTACTCCGTCAATCCCAAAGCCGAATTTTCCGGGAGAAGAGCCCGAGTCTAAACCCCTACTTCGGGTTCTGCCCGCCTTCCGGCAGGAAGAATGCGAATGGGCGATCCGATGGGATGTTTGCCTAAAATGCGTTCGGCAAGGGGTTCGGTACGCGCAAAGGATCCATTTTTATCCCTCGGGAGTGTATCGGGAGCATGGATGTTATACGGAGGAAGAGGGATTTTTTCTATTAGAAAATCGTTGAGAATAAGAGGAGGAGTCCCTCGGGCGCTCCGAAAAGCGTCCGAAGGCGAAGGAAAGATTACTTCTTACAAACTGCGAGAGCTTGGATATCTTTTGCGGACTTC
This sequence comes from Leptospira fletcheri, assembly GCF_004769195.1. Taxonomy (NCBI): domain Bacteria; kingdom Pseudomonadati; phylum Spirochaetota; class Leptospiria; order Leptospirales; family Leptospiraceae; genus Leptospira; species Leptospira fletcheri. Next base: position 97,202 of record NZ_RQET01000009.1, on the reverse strand, counting down.
AAGCAACTTAGTTCGTATTTACCGGACATACATTCTTTCAACAACATGGGCGACAAAGAAGGCCTGAGAGAATTCAATTTTTCGATCTCTTCTGCGGATTTGCCTTCGGTGAGATTCTTGAACAGATCGTTCACCACAGGCTCGCATTCCGCTTGGCTAACCTTCGGACCGCCGCAGGAAACGATCGCCGCTAGAATAAGGGCGGAGAGAATAGCGAAGGATAGTTTTTTCATGGAAACCTCTGAATATTGGTCTTTAAAATATGGAAACTTTGCCATTTTACCTCCTCCTGTCCTTCTGAAAAGTTATTTTTTAGAGGGCAAAACGGTAATGCCGTAGTGGGAAATCCCTTTCTCCCCTCGGAAGAATAGTGTTCTAGACTTAGGATCGAATTTGAAGGTGCCCGCATTTACCAGCACTTCGAACCCGTTTTTATAGTGAATCTCCGGCAAGAAGATCTCCGCACTCGGAATCTCCCTACCGTCTTCGCGAAAGGAATATTTGAATAGAGAAGTCTGCATATCGAAACGGATGGCTTCCGGAACCCCTTTCGTTCGGATCGGATAAGGACGGGAAAAGGCTCTGACCGCCCTTCCTCCGTCTGCATCCACCTCTTGCGGCGTGTCCAAAGAAAACAGGGAAAGATCCTCTTCGTTCCATCGATCTCCTAGACTATGCGTATTATCCGGAGTATAATTCCATAACGTATAATGTACGAATTGTTTTTCCAAAGGAACGAGCATCCGGTCCAAGGCCGATTCGAGAGGAGCGTAATTCTTATCGAGGAAGGCGGTTCTCCCGTTCAGATCCATAGGAATCCCTGTCTCCCCGATTACGGTAGGACAGTTCCTCATCTTTTTCAAGGAAAGATCTTTGATCATCCGAACCGTGTCCTCGTAAGCCGCTTGGATATTCTTGCGTCCAAAAACCGGCCTTTGTTTGAACACATGAATCCCGAACCAAGGAATGAATCTCTTCAACAGTAGAACGGAAGCGTCGTACCAATGTGTCGCGTTTACGACTCCGGACACTCCCGGCCTGTCCTCCTCTCTCCATTCCAGATCCAAACCGGTAGGATCGCTTTCCACGAAAATGAAAAATCTCTTTTGAACCGCCTGTACGTTCTTCTTGAACTTTTGGAGAAACGGAAGCATGTATTCTGAGTAAAATTCGACTTTTCGGCCGCGGTATTTATAAAAATAGTCCGCCTTCAAAAGCATTGGAGCCCCGTTCGGATCGTAATCCCAAACCCCGTGATCCTTCCAAACGCAGCTCTTGCCCTCTTTCCAGAGCCGTACCGAATGAGAGTTGAGTCTCGATTTTCCGAAATTGACTCCGGTAAAACCGAGCATGTACGATTGGTTCGCATTCACGGATTTTCCTTCCGACAAGAACATTTCCTGGAACGGAGAAGTCGCCGTAACTTTGCCGAAACCGAAACCGGAAAACTCGCCTAGATTTCTCTTTCCGATCCATCCTGGGGAAGGTTCGTTCAAGGAATCGAATCCTATTACATTTTTATATTTTACTAAACGTTTGGCCAACTTGCAGACTGCGGCTATGTACTGGTCCTGTAGAAAATCCTGAACGTTCCTTCCGCGGATCATCAAATGGGGAGCGAAAGTCCTTCCTCCGAAAAATAGGGAAAACATCGTAGCACAGGCGTACTTCTGGTAATTCAACGGCCAGGACATTCTTCGATAATTTCTACCTTGGTGGTGGTGAACGATGGCCGTATCGGAGTCCCGGATTTTGGAGATGTCCATTCCGATTTCTTCCAAGGTCCATCCCGGAGCTCCGTCGCCTCCGGTAAAACGGGACCAAACATCCTGATGAGGATCTACGAAGATATAAAAACCTTTCTTTTCCGCGAGAGCGACCATGCGCTCCACATATTCCAAATACTCCTGGTCGTACTTCCCCGGACCCTTGTGCTCGATCGCCTCCCAAGTGACGAGAAAGCGCAGAAAGTTGAACCCCCATTTTTTCAAACGGTCGAGATGTTCTTTGGCCTCGGCTTCCTCTAAAGGTCTTCCCACGAAAGAAACGTTTCGGTGATCGTAAAAGGTCAGAGTCTGATCGAAGTGAGTCGTTCCGTCGGGACGAAACGGGACCTTGGAACTTCCGGAAAGATTCACTCCCCGCAATTGTAAAAGAAAACCCGCGGAATCGTAAAAATTCCCGTTTAAGGAGTGCACCGGTAGCATTCTTTCCTCAATCCTCTCCGTACTGGACTTTGGCGTCTTCATAACCGCGGCTGATAAGATAATCCGCTTGGACTTGGGAAAAATTCAGAATGCTCCCGAAGCCGAGAGAGGTTCTAGGGCCGATGACTCGAATCCGAATCTCGGGGTTTTCCTTTTCCGCAAAAGAGTAAATCGCTTCGCGAAAGAACCCTTTGGGGGACCTTCTTCTTTTCTTCCTTTCGTATTGCAGATTGGACATCACCGTCTGAAAGGAACCGATGAGGGAAAGTTCGAATACCCGTTCCAGGCCTTCCCTTCGACTCCTTGGGAGAGGCATATTCACTCCTCCCACCGGGGAAAGAAGGACGACCACGATATCCGTAGCTCCTCGTTCCACCGCAGGCAAGATGGGAGTGTTGGCCATGATTCCCCCGTCCCAGTGAGGTTTTCCGTCCACGTACTGCCAGGGAAAAATCAACGGAATCGCGGAGGATGCCATTACGTGTTCGATATCTATGTCCTTATTCCGAAAAAATACCAATTCCGCCGTCAGGATATTCACGGCGGTAATGATGACCTGGACCGGATTTTTGCGAAGCTTACGAAAATCTAGATGGGAGTAGAGCAGGTGTTTCAGAGGAGTCGTATCCGCCAAGGGAGAAAATCTTCGGAAGATCAGATCCAGAAAATCGTTCCAGACGGAATACTTCATGACTTTTTGAACTTCTATGGATTTCCAAAGTTCTACGATCTGCCTCGCATCCAGCCCGCAGCCGATGGCCGAAGCGGTAATCGCTCCCACGGAAGTACCGCAGACGATGTCGGGCTTGTATCCGATTTCTTCCAGATATTTTAAGACACCTGCCTGGTAAGCTCCTCGAGCCCCGCCACCGGATAAAATCAAAGCACGCTTCATTCTGGAAGATCCGTTCGCCAGTTTTCGATCGGAGGAGGAATTTTCAAAGCCGAATATTCTACTCGGCGCGGCGATTCACGTTCTTTCGGTTACCGGATTTCGATCGAAAATGAAATTGAAAAAAGACGGGAAAGGAAACTAAAACCTTCTGAGCGTCTGCATCCGCTCGGATATTTTTGGTATCCGAATAGAGCCCGAAAGTGACCAATTTTCGGAGCTCAGAAAGGCCAGTGGTCTGATGGTATTGCAATAGGTCCCAAAGGGCCTTTTTTGCAAGCGGCTTGGGCTATTGCTCAGCCACCTCACAGGTCAATTTCTTGCTGCAACTATCGCTACTCACTAAACCACCTCCTTTACGTGTGGCCAGAACGTATTCTGTCTCTTTAAAAAGTCAAGAAATGTCCGAAATTTTTTGCAAAATCCAGATCGCATTGGTACAGGGTCTACCGTCTTAGGAAACGATCCGTACTTTACGGGAAAGATACAAACCGATCAGGTTGAACCCCACTGCAAGATAGCCGACGATATCGAAGCGCGCAAAAGACCCGTCGGGCTGGGTCACCAGAACAAAGCCTGCGATCGTAGCTCCCAAACCGGTGGCAACACTCTGGAGTCCGGAGCTGACGGACATAAAACTTCCCCTCAGTTCCGGTCGGACTGCGGAGGTCATCAAAGCCATCGCCGGAATGATTCTTCCAGAGACCAAGACCATAAAGCTAGTCGTCACGAGTAGAGCAAGAGGCAAAGGCACCTTAGGCAAATGGGTCAATACGATGATGGGCACGATCGCAACGAGAACCATATTTAGAAAAACCTTATGCTTTCCGTATTTGTCCGCCATAATTCCGATAAAGCGAGAGGAGAAAAACGTGCAAAGTCCTCCGATCAGATAGATCAACTGGACATCCTGTTTGGAAAATCCCACGTTTCTTTCCATATAGACTGCGATCGAGGTAACTACCACGAATCCGCCCAAGATCACGGACATAAAGAACGCGATCGCTTTCAAGTGGTTCCGATCCGAAAGGACCGCAACCAATTGGGAAAAGTCCAGAGCGCTGGTTTTGGCTTGCTTCGAAGGGATACTAGGCAGATAGACGATGGCGGTAAGTAAGATCGGAAGACTCAATACGACCACGAACCCGAACGTGTAATTCCAGGAGAAGGCATGAGCGATCCAGAGTCCGATGGGAACCCCTGCGACGGAAGCCACGGAAAAAGCTCCCATCACCGCACCCATAGCTCTTCCCCTTCTTTCGATCGGAAGTACGTCTCCGATGATGGAAAGCACGATCCCGCCGATCATACCGCCGAAGGTTCCCGCGATGATACGAGCTGCCAACAGAAAATAAAAGGAATCCGCCACCGCGCAAAGCGCCGTTCCGATAATGAATCCGGAATACAGAAAGATCGCCGCGGACTTGCGATTGAAACGATCTATAAAGTTCGCCCCCAATAAGGCGGCTGCCGCAGCGGCATAGGAATAGGAAGAAAGAACGAAAGAAAACACACCCGTATCGATCGCGAACTGCTTTAGAAAATAATCCTGCAGCGGAAACATGATCATGAAATCCATGATATGGGTGAATTGGATGCTAGCCAAAAGAAAGATCAAAAATGGCTCGCTCAATGAGACTTTATTACGGGGGGCGGTGGCAGTTGACTCCATAATACAACCAGCCTTTCTAAGATTCCGAAGAAAGGGAGAAAATTTTACTTTTAGAAAGAAACTCGAACTAAAAAATCCAACTTTAGAATCTAATATCCCTGTATAACTAGAATTTAGTCTAGCGAGTTTTCGATCCGAACATGAACCAACGATTTACCACAGCCGCCCAAGCAGTATCTTCCATCCGGTCCAACGATCGCGTTTTCATTCATAGCGTTTTTGCGGCCCCTCCACTTCTCATCCAAGCCCTTGCCAATCGATCGCGAGAACTTAAAAACGTGGAGATTGTCCACATCCATACAGAAGGGGAAGCTCCTTACAGCTCGCCGGGTATGGAAGAAAGCTTTAAAATCAATGCGCTTTTCGTAGCCGCGAATATGCGCAAGGCTGTGGAAGAAGGTCGGGCGGATTACGTTCCCGTTTTCTTAAGCGAATGTCCTTCCCTATTCCGAAAGGGAATCCTCCCGATCGATGTCGCTCTGATCTCCGTGTCTCCTCCGGACAAGCACGGATTCTGTTCCTTGGGAGTTTCCGTAGACATAGCCAAGGCGGCGGTCGATACGGCAAAAATCGTGATTGCCCAAGTGAACAACAACATGCCGCGGACCCATGGAGACGGGATCCTGCACGTAAGTAAGATCCACTCCATCGTGGAGGGACATACTCCGCTGCTGGAGGCGGCGACTTTTCCTACTAGCGAAGTGGAGACGTTGATCGGAAAGCATGTGGCGGGATTGGTCGAGGACGGCGCAACATTACAGATGGGAATCGGAGCGATTCCGAACGCGGTACTTTCCTGTTTGTCGAATCACAAAGATCTAGGAATTCACACGGAAATGTTTTCGGACGGAGCGATTCCTTTGATCGAAAAAGGAATCGTCAACGGACTGAAGAAAAAGAAACACCCGGGAAAAGTGGTGAGCGGGTTCGTTATGGGAACCAAAAGATTGTACGACTTTATCGACGATAACCCCGAAGTTCTGTTATTGGATATAGCTTACGTTAACGATACCTCCGTGATCCGAAAGAACCCGAAAGTCACCGCAATCAATTCCGCAATCGAAGTGGATCTTACCGGACAGATTTGCGCGGACTCCATAGGCACACGCCAATTTTCGGGAGTGGGAGGACAAATGGATTTTATCCGCGGTGCTTCCTTGTCCGAAGGAGGAAAACCGATCATCGCGCTCCCCTCCACCACTTCCAAAGGAGAATCCAGAATCGTGGCCATGTTAAAACCGGGAGCAAGCATCACGACCACACGAGCACATGTTCATTACATCGTTACCGAATACGGAGTGGCGGATTTGTACGGAAAAAACCTACGCCAGAGGGCGAACGAACTCATTCGGATCTCTCATCCGAATCATAGGGAAACATTGGAACGTTTGGCGGCGGAAAGATTCAAAGGGTTCTAAAAAATCGGACGGTTGTCCTTTTACCCTTCGGATATGAGACGAAAGCGGAAGCATATTTCCTTCCCTAAGATCCCATATTTTCGTTAAGAAAAAAATTATAAAATACCGGCCGACTCCGAACGATCTAAGTGTTAAATCCGCAACGATCATCCGTCTATGAATCTGATCGGCCATGAAAATCTGGGACTTTATCAACGAAGATCTGCTTAGGGCAAAATCCTCCCAAATCAGGGAGATACGTGCGACAGACAACGGCAAGACCGTGAGAGTACTCTGCATCTCCTCCATCCTGATCTCCGCATTATTGATCGTACAGTATTCGGTGTCTCCCGGACTGCCGGAGGGAAGTATAATACAATATTTATATATCCTCACGTTCGGAACGATAGCGGTCTTTTCCATCGCTTGGTATTTTCTGCTAAGCGCAATTTCCGATACGAAATCCTTGCGTATCCTCACGAATGTTTACGCCGTCGGGGCGACTCTTTTGACCACGTCCCTCACTCTCGTGGACTTGGCGCACATAACTGATTATTCCGCCTACTGTTTCGGCCTTCTTACCCTGCCCTTATTCGTACGGACCAGTATCATAACCTATGTACTGGTCGTAGCGGTGAACTTTTCCTGGTTTCTGGTCGGATATGAATTCGTGTTAAACGAAAAAATAGATTTCAGCACCGTCGCTCCGATCATCGCATTCAGCACCGGAAGCCTGTTTTCTTCCGTAATAGTGGAGAAGGCGCGGCTGAAGGCGAATTTTCTCCAACTGCAATTGGAGGAATCGAATCGTAACCTACTCGAACTTTCGCACAAGGACCAACTGACCGGATTATACAATAGGCGACATCTAATGGAGGCGATGAACACCATGCTTTCCGCGTCCAAGCGTTACGATTTTCCCGTGTCCGCCCTACTCTTGGATCTGGACAATTTTAAGAAGGCGAACGACATGCTCGGACATTTGACCGGAGACCGATTGCTCTCTCGAATCGGAGGATTGTTGATGGGCCTAGTAAGGGATTGCGACGTCGCTGCCCGATACGGCGGAGAAGAGTTCTGCATCATCTTGACGAATACGGGCAAAGACGGAGCTCTCTTCGTAGCCGAAAGGATCCGGAATCGAATAGAATCCGAAATCTTCGAAGGGATTCCATGGCGGGTCACGGTGAGTATAGGAATTTCCACTTTGGAACCGGACCAGAGCGCCGAGGATTTTCTTAAGGTAGCGGATGAGAAACTATACCAATCCAAATCCGGCGGTCGCAACCGTGTTTCCGCTTAAGGATCTTTCGGGGATTCTAACCGGGAAATCGGAAAATAAACCCCCGTCCATTGTCCTAAAAAACTGATCGCTAATCCGGGAAGAGAAGCCGGAAGCCAGTCCGGTCCGAAAAGTTTAAAACTGATCCAGGCAATCGTTCCCCAAAACATCGCGAAGATCGCTCCGGTCGCATTGGATCTTTTCCAAAAAAGGGCGGCCACAAGAGGGACGAAGAGAGAAACCAAACTGATGGACGAGGAATCGGCGACTAATTGATAGATATTCGTTTCGCTTAACGCCATTCCCGTAGAGACAGCGGTAACGGATAATACGGACAAACGTAGAGTCCGCAGCAAGAGAGCCTCGTTCGGATCTTTCATAAAAGGACGGATCAGATTTTCCCCCAGTACGGTCGCCGGAGCCAGGATGGCGCCGGAGGCGGTACTTAGGATGGCGGAGAGTACGGCTCCGAAAAAAAGAATCTGAATCAGAAGACCGGAATGGGTCAGCACTACCTGAGGCAGGATCATCTGATTGTCGCCTACCGCGATATCGGGATAGACTTTCCTTGCGAAATATCCGGCCAACAAAGGCAGAAATGCCACGGTCAGATACATCAAAGCACCTAAGTAAGAGGAATACACCGCCACCTTTTCGGATTTGGAAGACATCACTCTCTGAAAGATATCCTGCTGCGGAACGGAACCTAACCCGATCGTGATCCACGCCGCTATATAGGCCAACACGGCGTCCAATTTCGGAGGAGGAAGAAAATCGAAGAAGCCTGGCCTAGAATCGGAAGTCAGGGTTTGAATCCCTCCCGCCTTTTCCATCAGGTCCCAAACCAAAACGCTCAAACCCAATACGATGAGGATCGTCTGCGCAAAATCGGTAATCGAAATCGCCCACATCCCTCCCACATACGTATAGACGAGCACTACGACCGCGGCGATCAGAATCCCGACATATATTTCGAAGTCGAACAAGGAATTCAACACGATCCCCATAGCCACCAATTGTGCGGCGATCCATCCGAAGTAAGAGGGAATCATAAAAAGGGAAGAAAGAAATTCCACCTTCCTACCGAACCTGTTCCGATACAAATCTCCGAACGTAAGGATATTCATCCGATACAACGGTCTTGCAAAAACGAATCCGACCAGGAAAAGACAAAGAGCCGCACCGAAAGGATCTTCGATTACGGAGAGAATCCCTCCGTCCACGAATTTAGAGGAAGCCCCCATCAACGTTTCGGACCCGAACCAAGTGGCGAATAACGCGGAAGACGCGAGAAAAAGCGGAAGCCTTCTTCCCGCAAGAACGTAGTCCGTGGAGCTCCGAACGAATTTGGAGGCGAACGCCCCCACAAGGATCGTGATCAGAATATAAAAGACTACGAAAAAACCCAGCAAATCTAAACTTCTCCTTCGAGAACCGTAAGACTCATTCTACGGCGAGAACGATCAAAGTAATATCGTCCTGGACGGACTCCCCGTCTAGAAATTCGTGCAACGAATGAATGATCTTCTCGGCTTGCTGTTGCGGTTCGAAATGCCTTGTCGACTTAACGGAATCCAAAAACCGGCTCTCGCCGTATTCGACCTTATCCACGTCGAACTCCTCGAAGACTCCGTCGGAAAATAAATAAAGACGATCCCCGGAATGAAGCGGCATCCCTTCGGTCTTATACGGATAATCCTTCATAAAACCCAGAATTGCGCCGGTTTTGGAGAGTTCGCTTGCTTCGCTGTCGTGTATCAGGTATTGGGAAACATGGCCGGCGGAGGCGTATCGCATTTTCATTTCGCTCAGATCCAGGTCGGCGAGTACGGCGGTAAAGTAAAGGGTTTTATATTTCATTAAAATTGCATTATTTAATTCGGATAACAATTGCCCTGGGTCGTCGAATTTGAATTTCAAGTTCTCGTATTCCCCTTTTATAGCCATGGTTACGAGCGCCGCCTGGACCCCGTGACCGGTCGCGTCCGCCAGAAAAAACCTATATTTACCTTCCTTTACCTTGGATAGATCGTAGAAATCCCCTCCCACCTCGTCCATGGGATGATAATTCACGGAATACCTCAATCGGGGAATAGTAAAATGCTCCGGAAGAATACTCCGCTGGATCCGTTTGGAATAGATCATATCCTTTCGAATGATCTCCAGGGATTGCTCCAATTCTTCCGTGCGTTCGGCGACCTTCTTTTCCAATTCCGAATTCATGGAAGTGATTTCTTCGTACAGTTTTGCGTTCTCTAGGGAAATTGCGGCCTGCGCGGAAAGGATCTCCAAAATTTCCAAACGATGTTGGTCGAAAATTCCGGAAGTAAGTCTGTTTTCCAAATACAACACGCAAAGAGTGCGTCCCTGTTTCGTGATCGGCATACATAGAAGCGATTTCGGCTTACTCCTGCGAACATAGGAATTTACGGAATATAACGGATCCTTGGACGCGTCCGCCAAAAGGATTTTCTGCCCGGAACGGAAACAAAAGTAGATCACTTCGGTCGGAAGTAAGTGTCCGGCTTCGTCCAAACCGATCGACTTCGGCAAAAATCCTGGCTCTTCTATGTCCGATCCCGCTCGTAGATAGAGTTCTTTTCCGACAGGCAAAACCAGGAAACCTCTGGTCGCTGCGGCGTTTTCCATGATCGTACGCACCAACTGTCTCAGAAGTTCGTTCAGTTCGATCACGCCGGAAATACTCTGCGAAGCCTTCAATACCGTGCGCATATCCAAGTTATAAGAAGTAAGCGTAGAGTCCGAAAGAATCCTTCCTGCGGAACGTTTTCCTCCGTCGGAAGTCCGTAACAATTCCTCGAATTCCTCCCGCAGTCGATCTGCGAGTATCTTGGCTCCCCAGTATCCGTAGAATCGGATCGAATTTTGAAGCAGAAACTTCCCGTAAACGATACGGTCCTGTTTTATATTCCACCGCGCGGCATGCTCGAATACGATCGCTTTTCTTAGGTCGCTGGATTCGACTTCCAATTCATGGATCGCAGATTCGAAATAAAAATTCGCAAGATCCGACTTGCCCTTGTATTCGGCGATTTCCGCCTTCAATACCGCGGAATACGTAAGGAAAGCGGAAGGATAGATCTTTTCCCATCTCGTGAACAGGAAACGGGAATTTCTAACGAAAAATCTTTCTCTCAGAGTCAGATTCCTTCCCTTTTCGGACATCCGGATCAGAAGCAAAGACTTGTAAAATCTGAATTCGGAATATAAGAAAAGAATTCTGGACTTTTCCACATCATCCTTGTATTTCTCCAGAATCCTCTCCGCCTCGCTGTAATTCTGAGCCAAGTATGCCGACGATCCTATCAAAGTCGAATACCAGGAATTCGCGGTTCCATTGCCGGTTACGTCCAGAACTCCGGATTCGAAATCCGGATAACCCAGAATCGAACCCTTGAATTTGATCGTCTCTACCGATTGCCCTTCCAATCCGTCGAGATAAGATTCCGAGGTATGGAAGAAAATATTTAGAATATCATAATTTAGTTTCGATCCCCTATCGGCATTTTCCCGTATCTTTTCCCGATAAGATTGGGACGTTTCGGAGGAATACAACTGGTACATATTCTGGGAAACCAAAGCAAAACCGGCCCACAGATAGTCCCCGTACTGTAGGCATTTTTGATAGGCTTCCTCCGCAAAATCGACGATCGATCGGAAAGGATGCCTGAAGTAATCCAGAAGAATCGTTCGGCCGAATATATATCTCCCGTAAAGGTGATCCGCACCGAAACGTTCCAAAACGGCTTCGGCCAATTGCCAATAACGGAGCGAAAGTTTAAAGTTCCCCGTTCCGGCGAGAATCACGGAACCGAAACCCGCGTATCCGAAAAAGCTAGGAGGAGAATTTCCTTCCTTTAAAGTGAGATTGATCAATTTCAGATAAAGATACGCCATTACGGTCTCGTCCATGTGCTTTCCGTAATTCAGCAGGTTGACTATGATGTTGACCGCCTCCACCTTATGCGGATTCTTGTTTTCCTTCGCTTCGACCAACTTCTCCGGACTTCTACCTCTGGAATAAACCATCATCTTTAGGAATTCCCAAGACAGATCCAAAACTCCCGGTTTTTCCCTGAATCGGATTCCTAAGCATTCCAATGCATCGACCCCGATACGATAAGCGGCTTCCAAATCGTTATATACGTTCATCACCTCCAACTGCATGAGGTAGATCTCCGCCTTTTCGATCGCATTCTCCGTCTGGTTCAATAATTCCTGAACGATCCGCTCCGCTTCCTCTTTCTTAAAAAGATAATAGGCGGATTCTGCCAGAGACTTCATGATTCCGAAAGCTGTCTTTCTCTCGGAATTCCAATGTCTTTTTTTCAGATGCGAGGAAAGAAGACTGAAAATCGAATATGCGGATTCATAAGCGGCTGCCGCTTTGGAAGCGTTTCCGGCGAGTACCATATAACGGAAAAAATCCTCGCTATTTTCCTCGTCTTCTTGCAGTTCTTGGGAGCGGACCAAATGACTCGCGATTTCTAGGACCAAGGAGGAGGTCCCGTTCTGTTTTTGTTTTTCTATGAGTATCAGAGCCAGACGCTTATGGATTTTCCTGCGTTCGACCGGATCCGTGGCATCCGAGATTCCTTGGCTCATTCTGTCGTGGGAAAAACGGAACCGAACCTCCGATAAGGAGGAAAGTAGTCCGGAATCCTCGATTTTCCCCTGCGTGATGTATTGCAAAGCGGGAAAGAGCATGGTCCCCGCCTCCTGGTACAACAGGATCCCTTCTCGAACGCTTTCTCGGATCCCTCTTACGAGAAGATTCGGGGTATCCTTAAAATAATCGTAAAGTACTCTGAGATCGAACCTCGCTCCGATACAAGCCCCGACTCTCAAAACCAGGGCGGTCTCCTCGGGAAGTTTTAAAATTCTCTCGAATACGAGATCAAGAACGTTCTCCGTGACCGTACGATGCACGATACGCTCCCATTCCGGAACATATTTGCCCGTGGAAGTATGGAACGTCAGACAGGAGTCTTGGAACAGAGACCTCAAGAATTGGTGCAAAAACAGCGGGTTTCCGTCCGTCTTCGATATGAGAACGTCCACCAATCGATTCGCATCTTCCGCCTCTATGTAAAGACTATCCTGGACGTATTTACGGACGCTTTCTCTACTCAGGGGAGAAAGTACGATTTCCCGTATCCTCAGACTGGGCGCGATCTGCCTGGCCTTAGGATCGGAAAATTCCCCCTCTCCCAATCTGTTGGTCAAAACGAATAAGATCCCTTCCCACTCTTCGTTCTGTAAAAAATATTCGATCAAAGCTTGGGAGGCGGAATCCGCCCATTGCAAATCATCTAACAGGATGATACCTGGATTTCTCCGGTCGAAGCAAAGACTCAAGAAACGCAGGGCTACCGCGAATAAGGTTTTTTCGTCCCTGGCTTTTTTACGCTCCTTTCGTTTTTGCCCGATCGACAAAAGATCCACGAGCTCGGGTAATAAATGTGCGAGGATCTCGAAACTTTCACCTAACGTTTCCTTAATATAGGTTTTTAACCTTACGATTTCCTCTTCCTTTCTTTCCAGAACGGTTCTGAGAAGATCGCTCATAATCTGACGGAATGCGAAATAGGGAATGTCCTGTTTATCCTCTTCGAACTTCCCCCTGATGAAATGTACCGAGTATATGTCCAGATAGGACACCGCGTTTTCGACAAAGGTCGTCTTTCCCGTGCCGGACTTACCTTGAACGAACAAAATCTCCCGTTTTCCGCGAGTCGTCTCGACGAGTGCCGATTCGAAAATCTTCCTCTCCTGTTCGCGATCGTAAACTCTTCCGGAGTCGCGGAATCCGATCCTTTCTTCGTAAACTCCGGGTATGAATTGGGAAAGTCTCCGCCTGGAATGCAACGAATCCCGGATCCCTTTCAGATCGAAGACGAGACTCTCCAGGGATTGGTATCTTTCCTCCGGCATTTTCGAAAGCAATTTACCTACGACATCCGATACCGCCTGGGGTATATCCTTCCGCAACTTCGTAAGCGGAACGGGCGACCTGGCGATATGATAATGGATAAGTTCCAACGGATCGCTCGATCGGAACGGAGGAGTTCCGGAAAGGATTTCGTAAAAGAGAGCTCCTAAGGCGTATCCGTCGGAACGGGAATCCACGGCCCGGTTCAATCTGCCCGTATTTTCCGGCGAACAGTACGCCAGAAGATCCAAAGTGTATCTTTGAGGAACGTATCCTCCTTTGTCCGAGAGAAGAAAAGAGCCGCCGCTCAACCAAGCCAGTTTAGAAAGGCGCGAGGATTCGTCGTAAAAAAAAGCGTTCGGAGAAATCTGATTATGAACGATCCCAACCGTATGCAACTGGAGCAGGTTCTCCGAAAAGGAGATCGCCATTTCGAGAAATTCCTCCATCTCCACGAAAAGTCCGCTCTTCAACCTTTCGGCCAACAATCCGTACGGAAGGTTTTCGTAGACGAGACACATCGTTTCGGACACGTCCAGCATAGACTCGGGGCGAAGGATCCCGGAACTAGAGACCAACTTTCCCAATTCGAATTCGTTTACGAAATAAAAAGCGGAGGCTTCGCGACCTTCCGCTTTTTGCACGCGGATGATCTTCGGGTTCCGCTCTGCCCCCAAAAAGCCCCGATACGCGATCGAGACGGAATCCTCGAAAATTTCCTCTCCCAACTCGTACGGGATCTTTTCGGACTTCGCGTGAACCATGATCCGTCAGTGGGAGCGTTTAAAACCGATCAGGTAGTACGAATCGGCGATAAAGCACAAGACGCCGAGAGTCAAAACGAAGTATTCCTTCGGGAAGTAGAGGAAAAGAAAAATCGTAAAAAACCCGTTTCCCACCAGCTTGGCCCAGGACACAGGATAAGAGAACAATGAGGGATTCTGCATTTTAAAGAATAGAAGAGGATACAACCCCGAAATGAACAGATTCAGTATGTACGCGGAATTCGAACCGGTAAATAGATCGTACCCTCCCGCGTGGAACGTGTAAATGAGTACACCCCAAGAAACGACTAAAAAAGCCAAAAGGAACCTGTAAGCGGTGTCGCTCATAGGAATGGAGATCTGCTTTTTACCGTACCGGATCACGTGGGAGAAAATGACGATGTCCAATAAAAACGCGAGCCTGTATCCCCATAAAAGAACGGCGCCCATAGGCTCGGAGATGACGAATCCCCAAAGAAATTCCCAAATGATATTTCCGCAGGCGATGAAGACCGGCATTTCGACAAAGTGCGTTTTGAACGGAGCGATCGCAAGTTCCAAGTACATATACGCCCAGAATGCGACCCCGAGAAAAAGAAGAAGGTTCTCTAGAGGTGTATACCTACCCAGGTATTCCGGATCCGTCCAAATCGACTGCCAAAAATCCATTCCTTAAATCCCCCAGTCTCCCCTGAGCGACGGCGGAATCCAAAATTTGGCCTTCTTACCGTCGTAGTAAAAATGATCCATCGAGAACAACAGCTTTGTCGCAAAATAAGAGGAGAGTTTGCTGAAGCCGCTGCCATCGTCCGCTTTCAGATCCAGATCCACGAAGATCTTTTCGATAAAGGTCCCCAAATCATCCTTAGGCGGCCAAGGCAAGCCTAAGGCCTTGGAAGTCTCTTCTCCCGTATAGGTCTGGAGAAAATAAAGAGGCAAACCATCGAATATGTTTCCGGGGAGCATGTATTCCATAAAGTCGATCAAAGACTGGGTCAGGATATGCCCCGCTTCCGATGCCTTTCTTTGGTCCAAAAAAATGGATTCTCCGAGGGCGTAAGCCGCTTCGTATCCTTCGGGACAAAGTTCCGGTTTTACGCCTAAAATATGCCCTACCACTCTCCAAAGATGAACGAAGGAATCTTTTTCTTCTATCGTTAATTTGATTCCGGAAAGATCCAATCCTTGGAGAACCAGGCTCGAAAAAGATTGCAATGTTCCGGCCATATCCTCCTGGTTGATCGGGCTTCCCCATTCCGGATTCCAATCTCCGCCTTGCGCGAGAAAATAACGGATCGACGCGTGCATCAGCCGGACTTTTTGAGCGACTCTCACTCCTCTTCCATCCGGTCCGAGTCCGCTCAACTGCAATATGGAGATCACGAACTGGGTCGTCTCCATCAGACGACGGTTCACGCCGGATACGGAACCTTTCTGCTCGACCAGTCTTCCGGTTTTCAAAAGAACTTGAGCGCCGTTTCCGCAGGAGTAAGCCATCGGTAAGGACTTAACGCAAAGCATCATCAGGATCTGAGGTCCAAAGCGACTAAATATACCCTGCGCCCTAGCGATCTGTTGCGGGTCCGTCCAGTCCGGTAGAACTTCTGATTCTTTGAAATAATCTTCGAAGTAGGGAGGAAGACCCGGAGGGATCGGATTGGAATTCTTGGCTAAGAAGTCGAAGAAAAATAAGGTTTTAGACCTGTCAAACGAGGACTCTTGGAAATATTTTTGCACGACCCCGTCAGCCAAAGGATCCGTTTCTTGCCTCAGGGATCTGAGTTCGCTTGGTTCCATCCGTATCAGCTCCTTCCCGATCCTAGCGCCCAGGATTCGTCAATGTAATAACCGGATTATAAAAAGAAAGCACTTGTAAAAAAATCGCGTGCGAAATCATTATTCCAATGCTCTACGCGAAGCCTCGCAAAATCTTTCCGCTTTTCCCGATCACCCTAGTTCTCTTAATCGCGAGCCAAGATCTTATTTCCGTAGGGATATTTCAACCTTCCCACAACGCTCGGTACGGTGGAATGGGCGGCACAAATCTAGCGATAGGCGGATCTCCTATGGATATAGGAACGAATCCCGCAAATTTAGGCCTGAGTTCCAAAAAGGAACTGGAATTCGGAGTGTCTTTGCCTTACATTCGGTCCACTTATAAAGACCAATTTCTGGATTCCGACCCGAGTCTTGCCTATGAAAATTCTCAAAAATATAATGTACTCGCTCCCCTCCCTTATCTAGCCCTCAGGGTACCCCTATCCGAGCGATTGACGTACGGAGTCGGAATATACATTCCGGGAGGTGGGAACGGGAACGTAAACCAATTATTCCGTGCAACTCCGAATGGACAAAGTTTCCAAAATTGGTCCGGTTTGAATATTTCCGGTCCGATCGGAGACTCGAAACGGATCAAGGAATCCTATTCCAGCACGTTTTATGTAGCCAAAAACACTCACGCTCTCTCTTACAAGATCGGGAATCTTCTCATCGGGGCGGGCTTAGAGGTGATCTATGCTCACCAAGTCGCGGAGCAAAAATACTATGATCCTACGGGAACCTTCCAACTCCAAGGACAAGGGTTCTATTACCGAAGCCAAAACGCCTTTTCTGCGGGCGGAATTTTCGGCCTTACCTACCGGATCTCCGACTCTTTCAAAGCGGCATATTCCTACCAAACCTCCGCAAGATTGCCTCTGGATGGGGACATGCAAGTGGGAGCCAACCCTGGGCGAACGGGAGTCTCCGCTTCCTTCTTTCTTCCGGAAAGACACGGACTCGGATTCTCTTATGGAAAGGAAAATTTTCGGGTCGGAGTGGACTTTCTATATTACAATTATAGTTCGTACGATACCACATACAAACAGGTCTTGGCTTCCTCCTGGTACCCGACCGTTTTCGGGAACACGAATACCGTCCCCCAAAACATAGATTATCACGATTCTTGGGCGGCCGGCATAGGAGGAGAATATGAATCCGACTCCTGGATTTATCGAGCCGGAGCCAGACATAACGCAGGAGTACTTCGATCCGACGGAACAAACGCACTGCAAGCCGGGATCATGGTGCAGGATCTAGCCTCCCTTGGGCTCGGATACAAATCCGGAAAATGGAAGTTCGATATGACCTTCTTGTATTACTTCCCCTTGCAAACGAAAGGCAAACCGTCTAGCGATTGGACCTTGGTTCATTCCGTCTTTAGTGCGACCGACGTTCGCATACAGGAATTTAGACATTCCTTGAAATCGGATATTCCGGCATTCATGTTCGGAGCCAGCCGCACATTCGATTAACCGATCCTACGATCGGTTTTAGAGGCAATTTCTCCGCAACTCCACCGGCGGCATAAGTCGTCCCAATTCCCTTCCGAATCCGATTTTTCCGCATCCCGCGCCAAAAAAGAGACGTTTTTTCTTGACTTCTTAATATACCCGGCAGGGTATTGTTCGTATATAATACCTATGGGGGTATATGTATGACGAATTCTAAAAAATGGCACCTCGAAAGACTCCTCTTCCTGATAGCAGGGTCCTTTTCCCTCGTCGGACTGGCGGTCGGCTTTTTTATAAGCCCTTGGGGATACGCGCTCAACCTCTTAGTAGCGGTAAATATGATCCTGAACGCGACCGTCGGGTTCTGCCCTATGGCAATCCCATTGAAGTCCTTCGGAGTAAAAAGCTGCGACTATCGTCTTACCGGCGAGAATTGACATGAAGGTCGCGTTTTCCGCAGCAATTCCTCTGATCGTTTTTATCGGATATTCGCCGCTCTTCGCGGAGGAATCGAAATTCGGATTCGCGGCCCTTTGGGAAAAAGTAAGAACCCATTCCCCTGCCGTTAAAGCCAAGGCTCTGGAAGTTCGGGCGGCAGAAATCTCCAAGGAGAATTCAGAATACCATTGGATTCCCAGGGTCTATACGGATTTAAGAAATTATAATACGAACGACCCGGGACTGAATTTCCAAGGGAAATTGGGCCAGCGGGCCGCAAACGAAGGGGATTTTTCCACCGCCAGCGTGCGTCAACGTCCTTCCAATTTTCTGGATTCCAACAACCTTCCCTATCAGAATCTGAACTCGAATTCCCTGAACCTTGCCGCCAAGGACACTTTGAACCATCCGGGAAGCAATACGTATTCGAGAGGAACCTTAGGAGTGGATTTAGCCCTGTACGAGGGCGGGGCCAAGAAAAACTCCACGATATTGAAACAAAAGAACCTGGAAGGGAACAGATTCGAAGAACAACACATTCTAAAAAAGGAATATTATGAAACTTCGATCGCATTTCAAACGATAGAAAGTTCCTACGAGATGGAGCGAAAAATCGAGGAATTGATCAAAAAATCGGATCGTTTTTTAAGATCCTATAGGATCGGAGCATCCGGGAATCCTTTGGACAAGTCCGGAGCTCTCGCCTTACAATCCTTGAGATTGAAATTGGAATCGATGAAATCCGATTTTTCGGCTCGCAGACAAGCCGCTGAGGAAATCATACAAATGCTCAGTGGAGATCCCTTCCAAAGGGATCCGGCCCGAAAATGGGAAGGTGGGATCCGATTTGCGGAACTCCACCTACCGCTTCCCGATCGCAAAACGGGAGGAAAAACCCCACTCTCGGAAGCATATTCCGCCTATGCCGAAGGAGCGGAAATCGCGGTGAATTTCGAAAGATCGCGTTTTTTGCCGAAAGTGGGCGTTTATGCGGAAGCTTACGCTTATGACGGAAGCAGAAGCACCGCAACTTCGTATAATACCGGAATTTATTTGCAGATGAACTTGTTGAACCCTGGCGACATCGGCGCCGTCAAGGAAGCGAAAAGCAAATCCGCAGCCGCCAACAAAAAAGCGGAAGAGATCCGCGCCAAAGAAGAGACCAATTTCAGAGTCCTGCTTTTGCAGGAAGAGTCCCTAAAGAACGGTCTTACGCTTACCTCGGAAGCTTTGAAAAACCAGGAAGAACAACTCGAATTAAATCTTGGGCTGTTCCGAAATGGAACCTTACAATCCGTTCAGATAGCGGAAGTTTTCGGTCGGACTGTCGACGTTCTGCGGGAAAAATACGTTCTCGAATCCGAATACTTAAAGGTAAGAGCCGGACTCAACATGTATAATCATTTAGAGAAATAGAATGAACCATGAATCTAATACTCCCGAATCCGGATTTGCAGGACGAGTGTCCTCTTTTTTCATCAAATCGAAATTGACTCCGGTGTTTTCGATCGCCAGCGTTCTGCTCGGTCTGTTTGCCGTGGCGATGACTCCGAAGGAGGAGGAGCCTCAGATTTCGGTTCCAATGATCGACATCCGGATTGCAAATCCCGGATTCGGACCGAAAGAAACGGAACGCAACGTCGTCGAGCCTATCGAAAGGGCCGTTTGGGGCTTGGAAGGCGTAGAATACGTTTACTCCGCCAGCTCGGATCACGGAGCATTGGTCACGGTACGTTTCAAAGTCGGCGAACCGTTGGAACCGTCCTTGGTAAAAATCCACCATAGCCTGATGGAACTTCGACCTTCCCTACCTCCCAACGTCCAGGAACCGGTGATTCGCTCCTACACGATAGATGACGTTCCCTTTTTGGCCCTCACATTCAGTTCGGCAAAGAGAGACGATTTTTCCCTTCGCACCGCGATCGCTCCGCTTGCTAGGGAATTGTCCAGCACTCCCGATATAGCACGTACGGAATTATTAGGCGGAAGAAAAAAATCGATCCGCGTAGTGGCTGATCCGAATCGGATGCGCCTGCACGGATTAAGCATCTCCGAAATAGCGGAAGGGATCGGAGCAAACAATGCCTTTGTTCTTTCGGGCAAAAATTGGGGAAAAGATTTTCTATACGACGTGGAGGTCGGCACTCCCATCTCCAATAGAACACAGGTAGAGGCCACTCCGATTTCGACGAGAGGAGGCAGAGTCCTCCGCGTCGGTGACGTGGCGGAAACAAAAGAAGGACCGGAAGAAAGAACCCGAGAATCCGTACTCTTGGATAAAAAATTGGGCTCCGAACCGAGAAATGCGGTCACCCTCGTTTTCTCCAAAAGAAAGGGAACGGATATAACGAATCTTTCCAAAGAGTTGATCCAAAGAGCCGAGAATTTTACCGAAGCTCTTCCGAAAGACGTTTCCTTGTCGGTACTGCGGGACTACGGCGCGACAGCGGGGGCTAAATCGAACGAGTTGATAGAGCATTTGTTGATCGCCACGTTTTCCGTCGCCGCTCTAATCGCCTTATGGATGGGTCTACGGGCTTCGTTTATCGTTTCCGTTTCCATTCCCGTCACTTTGGCCTTGACCCTATCTTTATATTACTTTTTGGGATACACGTTGAATCGAGTGACTCTGTTCGCTTTGATCTTCTCGATCGGTATCCTCGTGGACGATGCTATCGTAGTTCTGGAGAATATCGAACGACACCTGAAGTCGAACCCCAAAGGTGCATTCCTGAATACGATCCTTCGCGCGGTAGGCGAAGTAGGAAACCCAACGATACTGGCGACGTTCACGGTGATCGCGGCCATTCTCCCTATGGCGTTCGTACGGGGACTTATGGGTCCGTACATGAAACCCATTCCGGTCGGAGCAAGCCTCGCAATGATTCTTTCTCTCCTGGTCGCCTTCGTAGTGACTCCCTGGGCAGCGAATCGTTTTCTGAAAACCAGTTCCCATCGGAACGACAACGTGAAAACGGAATCCAAACTGAATCGGATCTACGAGAACATAACCGCTTGGCTTTTGTATTCCAGAAAGAACGCGCTTTTATTCGGACTCGCAATTCTAGTCCTATTACTAAGTGCCTTCTCCCTAGTTGCATTAAAATTCGTGAAAGTAAAGATGCTCCCTTTCGATGACAAAGAGGAATTTCAGGTTTTGATCGATTATGAACCGAGGACCACCTTGGAAGAGTCGATGAGATCTTCCAAGGAACTTGCCAAAATCATAGCCTCCGATAGGAATGTGGAAAAAGTGCAGATTTTCGTAGGAGATTCGGCACCTTTCTCTTTTTCAGGAATGGTCAAACATAGTTTTCTCAGGAGTAAGGAATGGCAGGCGGATCTTCACGTCGTCCTGACTCCCAAAAAAGAAAGAAAATCGAAAAGTCACTCTATCATAGAATCCTTAAGACCTCCGATATCGAAGTTCGGAAAAGAGCATAACGCTGTGACCAAGGTTCTGGAAATTCCCCCCGGGCCTCCCGTGCTCGCCACCTTTGTCGCGGAAGTCTATGGACCTACGGAAGAGATCCGTCGCGATATCGCTTCCGAACTTCTGGACCTTCTCCGGACACAAAAAGGAACAGCGGACATCGATTCGAGCCTTAGATTACAGAGACCCAGCGTCCTTTATCCGTTCGATTATAGGACGGCAGGAGCCTTAGGAGTCAAGGCATCCACCCTCGCCCGGAACGCCAATCTGGTCTTCAGAGAAACGGAACTTTTGTCCCTCTCTAATACGGACTCTCCGGAGGAGGTACCTGTTTCGCTTTCCCTTTCGGATTCCGCCCGCAGTTCCAAAAATCCTTTTATAGGTTTGAATCTTTCCACCATGCAAAGCGGAACCGTATCCGCGGAGAAAACCGTAGGGCCTTCGGCCATCCGAAACAATCGGACACTGCACCGGAAAAATCTCAGATCCTTGGAATACGTTACGGCGGAATTTACGGGAAAAGAGGAAGCTCCCGTGTACGGAATCCTGAATCTTTCGGATCAGGTAAAATATCCGACCGCCACCCTCGAAGCTCCTCCCTCCAACGGATCACCGACCGTCAAGTGGGATGGAGAATGGTTCATTACGTACGAAGTGTTCAGAGATCTAGGAATCGCGTTCGCCGTCGTAATGGTGATCATCTATCTGTTGGTTCTGGGATGGTTTCAGGATTATATGATCCCGTTGATCATCATGGCTCCCATCCCTATATCGTTGATCGGGATTCTACCCGGACATTGGATTACCGGAGCGTATTTTACGGCAACCTCTATGATCGGATTCATCGCCGGAGCCGGGATCATAGTGCGGAACTCGATCATTTTGGTCGATTTCATCCGAACGGAAACGGAAACAGGGATAGAGTTAAAACGAGCGGTCATCAACGCCGGCTTAGTCAGATTCCGTCCCATGCTTTTGACTGCTTCCGCTGTGGTCGTCGGAAGCTCCGTTATGCTCTTTGATCCGATTTTTCAGGGCCTCGCGGTTTCCCTGATTTTCGGAGAGATCGCGGCGACCTTATTGAGCCGGTTTTCGATCCCGGCACTATATTATTGGTTCTTAATGGGAAAAAGACAAAAAGCCGCAGTACAATAACCCGAGGAACGGAGGAAGGTCAGATGGAGAATGCGGTCCGGATCGCCTTTCTTACGTTCTCCTTAATATTCGAGCTCCCTCTCTTTTCCGTAAAACATTTGTCCATGTACGCGTGCATATACGCTTCCCCGAATTTTTTCAAAGCCTGACTGGATGCTTTTAATTGCATCAGGGTTTTTTCACAATCCGCCTTGTCGTCGAAGAGACCTTTTTCGATCGCTTCTAATTGGCCTTGAATCCTATGGATTCTATGTACTAGTTGAGTCCGAACGTCGATTTCCTTCATTATCCTATACCCTTATGGGTATTATCCTGACGGATAGCCCGGATTCGTCAAGGATTCCTAGAACGGAAAGGATTATGCGATCCCTTTCAATAGAACTTCTACGACCTGTTTTAACAAAGGTTCACGATCCGATTCCAGATGATCCAAAACCAGTTTCGGGTGATGGAATCCGAGGGTTCCTTGAAACAGAACCGAAGCGAGGACTTTGGGGTCCTTCTTCGAAAACTCGCCCGAACGGATCCCGGATTCCAAAATGGATCGCAATTGATCCAGGGCGTTCTCGAGGTGACGGACGACGACCGGACGTCTCAACTCCGCGGAGGTATTGAAGGCTCGGTACAACTCGGGATCCATCGAAACTTTCTCCCGTTTGAGGCGGTGCAAAGCGAGAAACCAGGAATGCAAACGCTGCTTTGCGGTCCCTTTTTTGGAAGCGATCCCTGCAAGCTCTTCGTCGATCCGGTTCAACCAACGCTCCGAGACCGCGTCCACTAGGGCCGCCTTATCCGGGAACAATCTATATAGGATCGGATGACTTACCCCGATTTCTTTGGCGATATCCACAAGATGGGTCTTGTCAAACCCATACTTGCGGATCATCTTTTCTGCCGTATCCAAAGCGGTTTGTTTTAATTCTTCCTGGGATAGGCCGGTCCTTGGCATGCTTCCTTCTTTCTACTTGGCGACCATACCCATCTGAGGTGCGGGGTATCTGTCCCCCGAAATGGCTCCCTCCGCAAAGGTTCGATCTAATTTTTCAAGCTCCTCCGAGGTCAGAGGAACTTCAAGTGCTTTTAAGTTTTCGGCTAGCCTTTCCCGCTTGCTCGTACTGATCAAGGGAACGATGTCCTCTCCTCTGGATAGTACCCAAGCGATGGCGATCTGAGCCGCAGTACAGCCTTTCGAATTCGCCAAATCCTGTAGAATCGTGACCCGTTCCAAATTCTTGGCGAGATTCTCTCCTTGAAACCTTGGTAAATGATTTCGATAATCGGATTGAGGCAAACCGCCGAAAATATTCCCCGTCAAGAGACCTCTCCCCACGATGCCGTAAGGTACAAGACCTATCCCTAACTCGCGGATCGTAGGAAGGATATTCGTTTCGATCAACCGAGTCGCCAAAGAGTATTCGATCTGAAGAGCGCTTACCGGATGAACGCTATGCGCTCTCCGGATCTGCTCCGCATTCGCCTCCGAAAGACCCAAATATCTTACTTTGCCTTCCTTGATCAGATCAGCCACGGCGCCTACCGTATCTTCGATCGGAACCGAAGGATCCACACGGGCCGGTTGGTACAAATCGATGACTTCCACTCCGAGTCTCTGTAGAGAATAAGCGGCAAACGTTTTCACCGCGTTAGGTCTCGTATCGAAGCCTAAAAACGCTCCATTATGGGAACGTAATGCACCGAACTTCACGCTTAAAAAAGCCTTGTCTCTTCTATCCCGGATCGCGGCGGCCACTAGGAGTTCGTTATGCCCCATCCCGTAAAAGTCGCCGGTGTCCAGATAATCGATACCCGCATCCAAAGCAGCGTGAATCGTGGAAATACTTTCCCGATCGTCGCGTGTCGCCTTAGAACCGTAAAAGTCGGACATGCCCATGCAGCCCAAACCGACCGAGGATACTTCGGGTCCGTTCTTACCTAATTTTTTCCGTTTCATGCCGTCCTCCAAAAGTTACATGTTATGATTTTTATAACTTGTAACTTTCGAAAGTCAAGCAATCTTCAAAAGGATGAAAGGTGCCGATTTGACAGTCGGCACCTTTGTTTTTACTCTCTTACTTCTTTTTCCCGCCGATCAGATTCAAAGCACTGCCCGCCTTAAACCATTCGATCTGTTGTTCGTTATAAGTATGGTTCGCTTTGATCTCTTCCGAGGATCCGCCCGCGTGGTGGAGGACCAAGGTCAACGGAACTCCTTCCTGAAAGCCCAGTAGTCCGGAGATATCGATCGTATCGTCTTCCTGGATCTTGTCGTAATCGGCCTTGTCCGCGAACGTCAAAGCGAGCATTCCTTGCTTCTTCAGGTTGGTTTCGTGGATTCGCGCAAAGGATTTTACCAGCACGGCACGGACTCCGAGATGGCGGGGTTCCATTGCCGCGTGTTCTCGGGAAGAACCTTCTCCGTAGTTCTCATCGCCTACTACCAAAGAGCCGATCCCTTTTGCCTTATATTGGCGCTGCACTTTCGGAACTTCGTCGTACGATCCGTCCAACTGGTTCTTAACGGAATTCGTCTTACTGTTAAACGCATTCGTCGCGCCTATCAAAAGGTTATTGGAAATATTGTCCAAGTGACCGCGGAACTTCAACCAAGGGCCGGCCATGGAAATATGGTCCGTGGTACATTTGCCTTTCGCTTTGATCAAAAGTTTCAATCCTTTCAGATCGGTTCCTTCCCATTTCGTAAAAGGAGCCAGCAACTGTAAGCGGTTGGAATTGGGATCGACCACCACTTGGATTTTGGAACCGTCCGGAGCAGGCGCCTGAAAACCGGCATCTTTGACATCGAATCCCCGTTTCGGCAACTCGTCTCCGTTCGGTGGATCCAGTTTTACTCTTTCACCCTTATCGTTTACGAGAGTGTCTTTGTTCGGATCGAAAGTCAGATCCCCGGCGATTGCAAGCGCGGTTACCAATTCGGGAGAAGCGACGAAAGCGAAGGTATTCGGGTTTCCGTCGTTTCTAGATTGGAAATTCCGATTGAAGGAATGCACGATGGTGTTCTTTTCCTTCTTCTCGGCTCCTACGCGAGACCACATACCGATGCAAGGACCGCAAGCATTCGCAAAAACCTTTGCGCCGATTTTTTCGAAGGTTTGAATGAACCCGTCCCTTTCGATGGTAAAGCGCACCTGCTCCGAGCCGGGCGTAATCGTGAATTCGGCCTTCGGGGTCAGCGATTTTTCCACTGCTTGGTTTGCCAAGGAAGCGGCACGGGAAATATCCTCATACGATGAGTTCGTGCAGGAACCGATGAGTCCGACTTCCACCTTGGTGGGCCATCCGTTTTTCTCGGCTTCTTGTTTCATTTTGGAAATGGGTGTCGCCAAATCCGGAGTAAAAGGACCGTTTACGTGCGGCTCCAATTCGCTCAAATTGATCTCGATGACTTGGTCGAAGTATTTTTCCGGACTTGCATATACTTCCGGGTCCGCAGTCAAGTGTTCCTTGATACCGTTGGCAAGGTCCGCAATCGCGGCACGACCAGTGGAACGAAGATAACGTTCCATGGATTCGTCGTAACCGAAGGTGGAAGTGGTAGCGCCGATCTCCGCTCCCATATTGCAGATCGTTCCCTTTCCGGTGCAGGAAAGAGAAGTTGCCCCTTCTCCGAAATATTCCACAATCGCGCCTGTTCCTCCTTTTACGGTAAGGATGCCGGCTACTTTTAAGATTACGTCTTTCGCTGAAGTCCAACCGTTTAACTTACCGGTCAGTTTGACTCCGATCAACTTCGGCCATTTCAATTCCCAAGCCAGCCCAGCCATCACGTCGCAGGCGTCCGCTCCTCCGACTCCGATCGCGACCATTCCCAATCCGCCCGCATTTACGGTGTGGGAATCCGTTCCGATCATCATCCCTCCAGGGAATGCGTAATTTTCCAGAACAACCTGGTGAATGATCCCTGCACCCGGTTTCCAAAATCCGATACCGTACTTGTTGGAAACGGAGGAAAGAAAATCGTAAACCTCTTTGTTTTCCGAGGCGGCCTTATTTAAGTCCACAGAAGAACCGATCTGAGCGGTGATCAAATGATCGCAATGCACTGTGGAAGGAACGGCCACCTTTTCTCTTCCCGCGGACATAAACTGAAGGAGAGCCATTTGAGCGGTAGCGTCCTGCATGGCCACTCTGTCCGGAGCGAAATCCACATAGGACTTTCCTCGTTCGAACGCGTGCGAGGGTTCTCCGTTCCAAAGGTGGGAATACAGAATTTTTTCGGTCAAGGTCAGAGGTTTGCCCACTACCTGCCTAGCTTTTTTTACCAAGGTCCCGATCTTGTCGTACCGTGCGCGGATCATATCTATATCAAATGCCATTGTTATCTCCGGGAGTTGGTTTCATCGTCCTCGGACCTAGGGTACTTGTATAGGATTTTTCAGACGGAGAGGGATTTTTGGAAATCGCGGAGGTACGAAACGAAAAGAGGCTCCGATCTAAGTCTAAGATTAGAGAACTAGGCCGTACCCTTTAAAATTTCGGAATCTATTCGACGATCCGGATTTCCACTCGGCGATTCTCATGGCGGCCGGCTTCGGAGGAATTGTCCGCTACCGGCTCGGTGGCTCCTTTGGCTTGGATCGAAATTCTCTGAGCGGGAACCCCGTTCCCCAAAAGATAATCCCGAACCATTTCCGCACGGAGCAGAGAGACTTTCCGATTCGCCTCTTCGGAACCTTCGTTGGACGTATGCCCTGTCAGGGTAATCTTAAGTTCCGGTTTCCTCTTTAGGAGGCGGGAGAGGTGATCTAGAGTTTTGCGGGAAGAAGAAGTTACGGAAATACTGTTCTTTTCGAATCGAACGGGAGAAGATTCCACGCCTTTTGCGATTTCTCCATCCTTTCCTTCCAGTTTTGCGGACTTCTCCTTCGTTCCCGAAAACAGCTGGAAGACTCCTTTTTCCGAGGAATCTTGTTCGGATGGCGTACTGTCCGTTTTTTTCTCTTTCGGAACTCTCTTTTCGTTCTCCTTTTCGACCTTGGACGCGATTTTCTTTTTTGGATTTTGATCCGGGGTTCCGAACGCGTAATAAATTCCGATCCCGATTCCCGTCAAAATCAGGACGGATAAAAGTAAGATCGGAATTCCGCTCCTGTTCCGGGGTTTTCCGGCAGAAGGTGTAGGGATATAATTCGTGTATCCGGAGTAGCTGTTGTCCGCTTCCACGGATGCCGGAGCTAGGCTGGCAGCCTCATCGGGGGTGGTATAGATTTCCTCCGCTTCCTCCTCCGCAGACTGAGCTTTTGCGGATTTTTCTCCCGCCCATTTTCTAATTTCCGACCGGAACCATTCGTCGGCCTTGTCCGTAAATTTATAATTTTCCCGGATATGCTCTATGGTTTTCTTTTCGATATCCGTATAAGTGTCGTTATCTTTTACCGCACTCAGTAGTTTCTTGGCGTCGTTGACGGAAATGCGTCCGTCTTTTTTCCCGGATACGGAACTTTCGGCGATTTCAATCAGGCTGCGATCGTATTTCTTTCCGTTGATGGTGACGTAATAATTCTTTTTTTTTGCCATGTTCCGTTCGTCCCGTAGTAGAGTACTCGGAGAGTGAATCCGTGCAACCAAAGTTTTGCGATTCTATTTTGAATATCGAACCGGAGAAAGGGGAATCTTAAACCAATTTACTCCTCGATCCGAGATTCTTACCGGTCTAGACGGGCCCAATACGGACTGACGCGGGCAAGAGTTTCCTCTCCTTGCAGAGTCAAAAACAATCGATCCAGTCCGATCGCATTGCCGGAGCAGGCGGGCAGCCCCTGATCCAGGGCTCCCAAAAATTCTTCGTCGATCGGAAACGCCTCCTTGCCCAACTTTTCCCGTAATTTCCTTTCCGAGGAAAAACGGAGGCGCTGTTCCGTCGGATCCGAGAGCTCGAAAAAACCGTTCCCCAATTCCAAACTTCCGAAGTACGTTTCAAAACGTTTGGCGCATCCGTCCTCTATTCTTGCCAAAGCGGCCATTTCCGGAGGATAGTCGTACAAAAATTGGAATTCCGATGGAAGACTAGGTTCCACAAAGTTCAGAAAAACCAGATAAAAACAATCCTCGTATTCCAGCTCCTCCAAGGGCAATCGAGTCAAAGAAGAAGCGACGATTTTTTCCTCTAAAGAAGATCTGTCCCAGTCGCAACCCGCGATTGTTTTTAAAAGTTCCCTCACGCTCCTTCTCGGAATTTTTTTCTCCCCACTCCCGAGGATCCGATTCAGATCCACGGCTCTTAGGAAATTCTCCGTGAGATCCATCAATCCATTCAGATCAATCCGAGTCCGATAAAATTCCAACATCAGAAATTCCGCGGTGTGGAAACGGCTCCCTTTTTCTCCCGACCGGAACGTATGACTGATTTCGTACACCTTTTCCAGCCCCGCAGACAAAGCCTGCTTCAGGGAATATTCTGGAGAAGTGATCAGGTATCCCGATTCTTGTCCGGAAGGGGAACGGACCGAAAACGGATCCAAATGAGGCTCCATCCCGGGCACTTTTTTGAGACAAGGAGTGTCGATCTCCAGGAAATTTTCGGATGAAAAAAAGTCCCTCACCGATTTCAAGAACCGAGCTCGAGCTTCCATGGTCGTTCTGGAGGTAAGGTTCATGGATCGTATCTCTCCATATCGGACTTGCAGACTTCCCGCTATCGAATCAATCTGTTCGTACGGACTCCCGCTTTGGAACAGATTCGCAGATACTCCTATTTCGAAATCCGAAAAAAAAGCAAAGTAGTGGAAATCGAGCCCTTATCCGGCATGTTGGAAGGAGAAGCCTCCAAAGAATTCCAATCAGCTCTCGCCATGGCATTTTACGAATCCAGCAGGCACGTCAAATTGGAATTGGGCAACGTCAAAACTCCGTCCATCGCCACCCTCGAAAAATTGGTCAAATACGCGCTGGATTTAAGGGAAAAGAAAAGGGTATTCATCTTTTCCCATCCTTCCCTTCCGATTCGAAAATACCTGGAAAGATTTCGATTAACGGAGATTATTCTGATCCTCTGACCTTCTTCCTCTCTCCTGAAGTCTCCAGGCTTGGAAGGCGATTTTCAGACCTAAATTTCCGAGCAAAAGCAGTAGTTTGGAATCCAACGAAGCTTCCTCCATACGACCGTCGTTATATTCCACGGAACAATACAATACGGCTCGGTGTCTCTCACATACGGATTTGAACTCCTTACGATGGGGAGAGATTCTTTCTATCAATTCCCAGATATGTTCCTCTAGGGGAAGGTTCGCGTCCTTTTTGGAATGGATTTGCCAGAGAGGAGAACTGACCGGCTCTCCCGAAATTCCCTCCACGGTTCCGGGAACCGGCAAGTCCGGTCTGATTCCGGTTTGACGGGTGATTTCATGAACGTCTAAACCGGGTTCCGAGATGGCGATCAAAGCCCAGGATCTAGGATTCCTATCGGTGAAACTCATTCGAAATATACCGCCTTCCAGGTCGAGTTGCCTGGGACAAAAATTCAAAAATCATATGACACAGCTTGATCTCAAATTTCCTAGATTTTAGTTCTTTTAAACATCGTTTTTTTCCGAAAAATCGGCATTTTTCACGTGAATTCCTCGGTTCTTAATTTTTGTTTTGAAGCATTTTTCATGGGAAGAATATGTTGTATTCAGGTTAAATTTTCCATCAAATTCACTTGAGGTATTTATGAAGAACATTTTGGTCATCGAAGACGATCCGGATATCGGAAACCTCATCCGCAAGTCTTTGGATTCGGCCCATTATAAAACCACGATACAAACCTCCGGGGAGGAAGGCCTGAAATATTATAAGGCAAACCATCCTGATCTTCTAATATTAGACCTCTCTCTTCCTGATATAGACGGCATGGACGTTTGTCGCACCGTCAGAAGGTCGGATGAAAACACTCCGATCTTCATCGTTACCGCTCGTAACGAGGAAATAGATCGCATTATGGGATTGGAATTGGGCGCCGACGACTATATTACGAAACCCTTTTCCGTCAGGGAGCTCAAGACGAGAGTGGACGTCTTCTTCCGTCGATGGGACAAAAAAGCCGGAATCAAACCCAATTTGGGAAGCGGAGGAGAAATCATCCGCGGCAATCTCAAGATAGATCCGGTTCGTCGCAGGGTGACTCTGAAAGACCAAGTCATCAATATTTCCCGCAAAGAATTCGACATACTGCAACTCATGGCTACCGCTCCCGGAAAAGTCTTCTCCCGGGAAATGATTTTGGAAGCCGTTTGGGGAATGGAATGGGACGGATTCGAACGGATGATCGATTCGCATATCAAACGGATCCGATCGAAGTTGGAAAAAAACTCCGCTCAGCCGGAATGGATCGAAACGATCTGGGGAATCGGATATCGCTTTACGGACAATTACGATAATATCGTGATCCCCGAATAAAATCTCCCCAAAAATCGAATCCATTTCAGAAAAGGCCCTCCGGGCCTTTTTCTTTTGAATCGACGAACGACATTCGTTATGTTTCGGATTCCACTTGAAAGAATCGGAGCCTATGTCAGTTCGTCAAAAAGGAACGAAAAAGCAGGTGATCGACTATCGTTCCAGCAAGCTTGTTAGTTTGAGTGCAAAAGGATTTACGATGAAGAATATTAAAATCGAAGAAAAGGAATCTTTGGCTTGGATCTGGTTGGACCGTGCGCCTTCCAACGAAATGACCGAGGAATTGATGGACGAATTGATCGAAGCCCATCGGATTCTGGGAGAGAAAAAAAGCGTAAGAGCCGTTCTCATCGGATCCAAACACGAGAAATTCTTTTCCAACGGCCTGGATCCTAGATACATGCTGGAGCGTTCCGCGAACGACCGCATCAAAGTCTTTGCGAAACTTTTCGATATGATGCGGGTGATCTACACTTTTCCGAAACCGGAAGTCACGGTGATCAACGGACACGCGATGGCTGGCGGAGCTGTGTTAGGCATTTTGACGGACTTCCGATTTATGAGCGACGGGAAAGCGAGATACTGTTTTTCGGAAGTGCTGGTCGGATTGACCATCCCTCCTACCCTGCTAAACATCGTCGAATCGGTGGTGGGAAAAGGAAAACTGAAAGACGTAGCGATGCTGGGAACCGCATACAAACCGGAGGAAGCGAAAGCGATCGGACTCGTGGACCAGATCTTTCCGGCCGCGGAATTGCATAAAAAATCGGAGGATTATATGTTAAACATGTTGAATCTTCCACAGGCAAGCCTGGAATCCCTGAAAAAAAGCATTAGAAAAAACTTAATCTTGGAGTTCGACGCTCCGACGGATCATCTGATCCAGGAATTCAAACCTTTCGTTTCCGGAAATTTCGACGAAGGATTGAAAGCGGTCTTGGAAAGAAGAAAACCGAAATTCGACCAAGAGATTCGAGCGGTCCGTTAAGCGGCCGCTTTGCCGAATCCGATTAAAGTCGGACGTTTTCGTACGCTCTTTCTGCGAACGCCACGAACTCCAGATCCAGGTCGGACAGCCCTTGCAAAGAATGCGTGAAGATCTCGACGTTCACGCTTCCGTAAAATACTCCTAGGTCCGGATGGTGATCCAGTCGTTCCGCTTCTTTCGCCAATTCGTTTACGAAACGGATCCCCGCAGAATATTGCGAAAACGAATACTTCTTACGAAGTCGGGGAATTTCATCCACGATAAAGATTTCCCAACCCTTCGGCAGTTTCCGCCGGACCTCGTCCGGATCCATTTTTTTCGCGTTGCTCATGACAAGAGATTCGCCGGATCAAAAATCAAAGCACTTTCTTCAAAGCCAGTTTGATTTTCTCCGCGTCGTCGATCGCACCGTTGGATAGAGAACCGGCTCTCGCCATGAGATTTACTGCGCCGTCCATCCTGGCTTTCAGTTCCTCTATCTTGTGGAGCTGGTCGTTCAGAAAGGCCAACTTGGACTCCAATTCCATTTCCTTCCGTTCCAAAAGAAGTTTGTAATTTTCCAATTCCTGGATTTTTTTACGGGTCTTCTTGGCTTCGGTGTCGACATCTTTGCGATAATATTTTTCCAGTTCCTTCTCGGCCTGAACATGGCGGTCGGACTCCGCCTTGAACTCGCGTTTCAAGTGCTTCATCGCTTGTCGATAAGCACGGTTATAAATCCTTTGTCTTTGTTTCCGGCGGATTTTAGCGATTTTGGTGAAGAGATTCATAGCGCATCCCCTAATGAAAATCTATGATGTCGATCGGGTTTCGCTTGAGAGAGAAATCGCCCGCATAGGGACTCCCCGATGACCATGCTGTCAATATTAGAGGAATTTTCGATCGAATTCTCTCAAATTTTGGATCTAGAAAAATGATTTTATTCGTCGTTTTTGACGAATTTGGAAAGTTCTTGAAATCAGAATCCGATCCTCTAATACAAGACTCTGGAGGTTCTTTTATGTCCAATGCAGAAAGCCTGAACCAGGAACTGGAATCCCTGAAGGAAAAGGCGAAAAAAATCACGGGAAAAGCGAGAGAGGAATATTTGGAACACGTATCAGATCTAAAAGAGCGCCTGAAACAAGTAACGGGCGAAACCAGTGAAAGAGCGAAGCAGATCATCGATCAAACCGGCGTCTATATCAAGGAAAATCCGCAAAAAGCCGCACTGATCGGACTGGGAGTCGGAGTTGGGTTAGGTCTGCTCGTCGGACTTTTGATTCGTAGGAAATAAAGAGGCATTTTCGGTTGGCCCGCAAAAGAGAAAAATCCCATACGGCTGATACGGAAACTCCGCCGAAAGAAGCCGGAGGTTTTTTCGAAAATTTCGAATTAAGAAATCATCTCCTCTCTTTGATCGATTCCTTCCTGGAATACATCGAAACCCTCCTACTGTATCTTAGAAAATCTGCACAAGTAAAGATCAAACAGGGCCTCCAGGCCTATCTATTTCTGAAGATCAGCCTCTATTTTTTAGGAATAGGAGTTCTGTTTTTCCTGGCCGCCGTATTCCTCTTCTTCTTGAAAACGTTCGGCGGGGACTTCCTACTTGCTTCCCTCGGAACCGGCGGCGTTTGTATCTTTTTTTCCTTCCTCTCCTTGGGAATCGCAGCTTCGAGATTCAAGAATTAAGACCTTAGAAAGGATGAGTAAAAAAAAGAAACAGAGCGATTTTTCCGGACTTCGGCTCAATCCTTTCGTCGGATCCGAAGACTTTTCGGAAAAGGATCCCGAAGATATGACTCCGGAGGAATTGAAATTGTACCTTCACATCAAGAAGTTGAAGGTCCGATTGGAGTTCGAACGTTTCCAATCCTCATTGAATTATACGGGAATGTTATTCGAAGCTTTGGACCGCCTCGGAGTCAAAGAAGCCCTTTTGGCCTGGATCGAAAGCCAAGCCTTCGGACCATCCGACTCCGAAAACCCTGGCGGAGGCGGAGAATAAAGATCACTTTACTTCCCTGATCTGAATCGTTTCCACGCGGTCGTCCCCCGCGATAATATCCGAAAGAATCACTACCTGATCGCCTTCCTTGATCCTTCCGCTGGTCTTCAACGTCTCGATGGCCAACTTAATGGTCTTTTCCGGATCACTGGAAAAATCGATGCGATAAGGAATGACTCCTCGAGTCAGCCAAAGCTTTCTTCTTACCGTCGTCATGTTCGTGAACGCGTAGATCAGAGGATGCCTCGGATGAAAGGAAGCCACGTTCAATGCGGTCGTTCCCCTGCGGGTAATCACTATAATCGCAGGACTCTTGATCGAATCCGAAAGCATCGCGGCGGATTTTGCCATCTCTTCCTTCTTGTTGGAAGGAATACGATCGCCTACATACCCGACGCCCGGAGTTTTTTCCACTCTCTCCGCGATTTTATGAAGCATTTCCACGCAACGGATCGGGAATTTTCCCGCTGCGGTTTCTCCGGAGAGCATGATCGCGTCGGATTCCTCATAAACTGCGTTGGCCACATCCGTGACCTCCGCTCTGGTAGGAGAAGGATTGCTGATCATGGACTCGAGAAGGTGGGTCGCGACGATCACTCTTTTTCCGCGGACCGCGCATTCCCGTATGATGGCTCTTTGTATGATGGGTAATTCTTCTATCGGGAGCTCCACTCCCAAATCCCCTCTCGCTACCATGACGCCGTCGGCAGAATCCACGATTTCGATCATATTTTTGACCGCTTCCTGGTCCTCTATCTTGGCCACGATCGCGGAGTGTCCGTTATTTTCCTCGATGATCTTTCGAAGTTGCAGGATGTCATCTTTGGACCTGACAAAGGAAAGAGCGATAAAATCGACGTCCTCCTCCAATCCGAAAAGAATATCCTTATGATCCTTTTGAGTGATGGAAGGCAAATTGACGCGGATTCCGGGAAGGTTGATATGCTTTCGAGAACCTAACTTTCCTCCGTCCACTACTTTGCATTTCAAGGCGGTCTCCTGAATTTCTTCCACCACCAGATTGATCAGACCGTTATCCACCGTGACCCGGTCGCCGACCTTTAAGTCGTTTACGATGTCCCTGTAATTCACGAAAACGGATTGTTCTTCCGATTCGACACCCGGAATGATATGGAAAGTAAAAGACTCCCCCACTTTCAGATCCAGATGGTCCACCTGTAGATCTCCGGTTCGGATTTCCGGTCCTTGGGTATCCAATAAAATCGCGATCGGGTGCTTGAGAACGTCTTTATTCAGAGCTTTGATGATTTTGATGATCGAACGGTGGAATTCGTGGTTCCCGTGCGACATGTTCAGCCTGGCGACGTTCATCCCGGCTTCCGCTAAAGCGAGAATCATCTTCTTATCCGCGGTGGCCGGACCGATCGTGCAGATGATTTTGGTTTTTCTATAATTAACGAGTTCGTTTTTCATGAGATTCGGAAGAATCCGCGGATTCGCCGTCTTCCAGACGAACGCGAAGGATTCGGTTAAATTTTCGCAAGAGTTCGATTCAGAAAATCTTCGAAAGAAATATAGAAATCGAACTTTTCCTGCTCGGGCATATCGGCGTCTTTCTGTTCGTCGACCACCTTCTTTGCCTTATCCAAGAGGGCTTTTCCGTTCTTCTTCAAATATCTCTTGGTGATCAATATCGGAAACGTATATCTCTCTTGCTGATTTCTTACCATAAAGGAAAGGATTTCCTTTTTTGCATTCTTTTTCAGAAAGTTCAAAAGGGTATTTTCGTCGGAGTCGGCTCCTAACTTTTCCAAAAGATAATTGCGATCCGGAGTCTCCCCTTTTGACCAAGCGGCGTCCAAAATGTCCAGAACGGCGGAAAGCATTTTCTTGCCTTCCGGATCCACTTCCTGTTCCCCCGACCGAGAAAAGGCCGAAACCGTTTCCGCGGGGGCCGACGCCGCTGCCTTAGGTTTTGCAACGGTCTCCGCCGCGTCTTTTTCTTTGAGCCTACGCTCCGCTAGACGCTGCTTTTCTTCCTGGGCAGCCCGCGTTTTGGCTTCCAACACCATCTTGTTCTGTTCGGTGGACAATCTAGCTTTGATCTCTTCCGCCTCGAAACGATGCACTACGTTATTTCCGAACAAGGATCTCCAAAATCTGGTAATAAAAGGAAGGTACTTAAACAAAGACGAATATTCCAGTTTGTCAAACTGCTCGGCCGCCTCCCGAGGATCCAGAAAATCCCTTACGTCCATCTTTTCCAGGACACGGATTTCGCTGTCATTGCCGGTGGCGCTAAAAACTCGCCGCGCGTTTTCGATCGCCCCCGGAACGCATTCCTTGTGAAGCGCGAAAGTGTACAGGTTTTTCCTATCCGCGTAATCGGCGCTGAGGATGCTCTCATTATTGACGATCAGAGTGCGCAATTCCCCCTCGATCGGTTCCCCTCGGAATCTGAGAAAATTCAGATCAACCAAACGGTTTGCCGAGTGGATATAGTCCAGGAGCTCGGAGAGTTTCGCCTTTTTTTCCTCTTTTTCCTTCTTTTCCTTCTCCTCTTCCTCGAAGTGGATCAGGGTCGACAGTTCTTCCATAACCGTCTTTTGATCCCCGTAAGCGGGGCTTAGGAAAGGAATGACTTGCGTAACGAGATTTCTGGTACTATCCATCTCTTCGGGAGTAAAATTTCCTATGACTCCGATTCTCTGCAATTCCGGGACGATTTTCTCCTTTAGATATTTCTTATACGCTTCCAGCCGTAAAATGATTTCCTCGTGGACGTTGTAATAGAATACGGACCGGTTTCCCGGGCTGAGAGCCTGTTCGTTCCGAAAAAAATATAGGTTCTTGGAATCGACCAATCGTTTCAGTACGGGTTTCAGGTTTATATTGATCGTCGTCTGCTTCATCGGCGGAGTGATGTCGAAAGAATCCTGAAAAAGACCTCCGATCTCCGAAGAAGCATACGTTTCGCTCAA
Source organism: Leptospira fletcheri (assembly GCF_004769195.1). Classification (NCBI taxonomy): domain Bacteria; kingdom Pseudomonadati; phylum Spirochaetota; class Leptospiria; order Leptospirales; family Leptospiraceae; genus Leptospira; species Leptospira fletcheri. The sequence continues at coordinate 60,423 of NZ_RQET01000009.1, read as the reverse complement.
TCGGTTCGAATCGATGCACTCCCAAATCCACCTCTGGAAGTTTTCCGGACCCGGGAATTTTCTTCTCTCCTTGATCCATCTCTGGACGGAGGCAAAAGATGCCTGGTTAATCCCCTCCACATACCGATGGCTGGAGGATCCGTCCGTCTGCAAAGGTCGGGCAAACACGGTCATTAAACGAAGAGAGGAACCGATGGATCGTCCGTCCGAAGTGTCTCCGGTCGGATCAAAATCGATCATGCAGATCTTTTTGATCAAAGGAGGATTTTGTCGCGAGGATAATTCGCGAAGATAGGCCGAAACCCTTTCCCGATCTAGAGCCAATTCCCGAGCGAGCTGATCGGCCGCGGGAAGGATTTTGTTCGCGACGAATTTTTCCGTCCAATCTCCGACGATCAGTACGAGCTTATAGATCCCTTTGTATTGGAAATCTCCCCGGGCTTCCAAAGCCTGAGTCAATTGCAATGCAGAGTTGTAATCCGCAACCTTGAGTTCCGGCGATTGTGGATCCAGCACGGCAAAGTCCTCTCTTAGAGTAGGTTTTTTCGAACCATCAGTTCCGCGTTCAAGACGGCCGCTCCGGCGGCGCCTCGAACGGTATTATGACTTAAGACGACGTATTTCCAATCGAAAAGAGGATCCGGTCTTAGCCTACCGATCACAGTGGCCATACTTTTTCCGGTATCCAAATCCAACCTTGGCTGCGGTCGATCTTCCTCTTCCCTATATACGATCGGCACGGGTGGGGCCAAGGGAAGTTCCAATTCCTGAGGAAGTCCCCGAAAAGAAGTCCAAGCCTTGCGGATTTCCTGCTCCGTAGCTTTCTTTTTCAACTTAACGGAAACGCAAACCGTATGTCCGTCAAAAACGGGAACACGATTGCAATGAGCGGAAATAGGAAAATCCGCATTTACGATACGACCGTCTACGACTTTGCCCAGGCATTTCAAAGGTTCGATTTCCGCCTTCTCCTCTTCTCCACCGATAAATGGGACGACATTTCCTAGAATATCCATACTAGGAACTCCGGGATAACCGGCACCGGAAACCGCCTGCATGGAAAAAAGCATTACCGCTTCAATCCCGAATTGCTCGAAGAGGGGCTTCAATGAGATCGTAACTCCCATGATCGTGCAATTAGAATTCGTAAGGATTTTTCCCGGAGTCTTCTGAAACGAAAGCACGGAAAGATGGTCCGGATTGACTTCGGCGGAAAGCAAAGGCACGTTCTCCACCATACGATGGTTCTTAGAGTTCGAAATGATATGGATCCCGGAGTTTGCAAAAGCGGTTTCGACTTCTCCGGCGACACTTGCGTCCAGACCGGAAAAAGCCAATTTTACTCCGGGTGCGCGGGAAGGGTCCGGCGTCGTAACGATTATGTCCCGCGCATACGAAGGAATGTCCGAAGAAATTTTCCAACGCTTCCTCATCACCTCTCCGTACGTTTTTCCCGCGCTGTTTTCGGACGCACATAGATGGGTAACTTGGAAATATGGATGATTCTCCAAAAGCTGGATGAATCTTTGTCCGACGGAGCCGGTCGCTCCGAGTACGGCAACGCTTATTTTATTCATATCCTTCCGCAATACAAAAGGTCGGAAACGTGAGTCGCCTCCTCCCCTTTTTGATCTATTTTTTTCCCGCGCAGAGCTTTGTCATTCGACAAATTTAACGACTTCTCTCGCGTACATCGGATTCATCTCTTTCATCCCGGGATACGTGAGGTGATGGTAGTCGCTGAAATCCGTTTCCCCCAAGGCGTCCTTCCAATCCAAAAACACGACACCGTTTCCGGAGACCTTCCTCAAATATTCCAGATGATCCCGGTACCATTTCGAATGTGCGTACCATTCCAAACTGATCGGACTTTCCGGATTGTTGACGAGCAGAACCGGAACTTTTGCGGTCCGCATCGATTCCAAAAACTCCGCCATAAAGCGGAAATGAAGCGCCGGACGAAACGTCTCCGACGAAACCTTTCTCTTCGCTTCGGCTAGGGCGACCAGGTATCCGATCCCGGGTCTTTTTTCCGGCTCGGACAATAGGCGAAAAAAGAAATATTCCCTGTATTCTTTCTCACTCATTCCGAGATAGCGAAGGTCTTCGCTCCTTTCTTCCCTAGTGTACTGCATTCCGGACCTGGGGACCTCGGACCCGAACGTTTGTTGTAACCGGACCCCCAACTCGTCGTACACCCAGTCCTTGTTTTCCGCTTCCGCAAAATACGGAACCCAAGTATGGGAGAGCTCTGCCGTCACAGGTGAAGGTTCTTTTAAAAATTTCGGATCCAGAAGAATCCGTTTCCAACCGGGAGAATCGAATTCCAAGATCTGCGAATCCCCCGATCGATTGCGAAGAGAAACGGAAAGTTTTCTCTCCCTCAAAATTTCCCGTACGACCTGGAGATAAAATCCCTTCCGAGTCATATATTCTTCGGGAAGAAAGGAAAAGGACTTTCCGGTCCAACCCAAACTAGTAATCCTTTCCGGAATTTGTACGCCGTTATATCCGTGGTAACTCGTGTTTCTCCCGAAGCGATGGTCGAATAGGGAACGGATATTTTTCCAATAGATGTCCTTGTACCTGTAAAAATCGAAAAGTGCGGCAGCCGCGAATTCTGCGCTCTTTTCCGGTCCCAAGAGATCCCAAAACGAAAATAAGGTCTCGGAGGGAAAGATATACCTGGATTGAGGAGCCTCGCCGTAATTCAAAGCATCCAAGATCAATTTTTCCTCGGGAAACGTATCGTTTCTCCCCGAAACCGGATCCAGGACATAGGTGCGGTGCAATCTCCAATCGATGAAGTTGATCGGATAAACGACCAAATCGGGGCTTAACTCCAAAATTTTTTTCCGGAGAAGATACGCGTCCAAAGGAGTCATTCCTGCATAGGAAAGAAATTCCGCCTCCACTTCTTTCCCGGACAATGCGTACACCTCGCTTTCCAATAACGATCGATCCAAAGAATAATGCGCGATGCTCGACCCGACGATCAGTATGCGGAATTTCGTCTTCGGCTTCTTTCGAATCCGGAAATACTCGTAAAGAAAATTGTAGAAATGGTTCGTACTCCAAGCGGACTCGTTCGGCACCCTCCAGATCGCCGCTCCGAAAACGAAAAAATCCAGACAAAAAATCAAAACGATTCCCCCGAATACGACTCCAAGGCGGGAAGAGGAAAATCTTGTCGGAGAAGAATCCATATCGAAACTCGGCTTTTCCAGGCTCGCTTGAAAGAACCGTTTGTCCAGAACTAGTTTCCGTTTTCTTCTTTACCTTTCCTAAGCGTAAAACCAAATTTCCCGAGTGTACTGGATACTTATTTCCTCGATCCTGTTTCTACTGAGCTTAGCCGCGACTTTAGCCAGGTGCCCGGTCGAGATTTATTGGAATCCGGACGTTCTTTATCTCCCTACCGTACTCACGGACGTACTACAAAACGGTGGATCTTTGCGCAGTTGGTCCTTGGCTTCTTCCCCGTACTTATTTCCGGATTTGCCCTTGGTATTTTTATCAAGCGTCATCGCAGGACATCCGTTCTGGGGCTTGGTCGGATTTTCCGTCTTGCAGGTCTGTTTTTTTGTCTGGGCCTTAGGTAGATTCCTAAGGACATTGGAACCTCAGGTCCCGAGTCTATACAGTTTTTCTTACGCGTTATTGACCGTTTCCTTCCTGCTTTTACTCGCCGAAAAATTTCCGGTCCTTTACCTGTTTCTCGTTCCCACGATGCATATCGGCGCCTTTCTCACCGCACTTTGGGCCTGGCCGTACCTGTACAACGAAAAGGCCCCCAGAATGTTTTTTTTTCCGACCCTCTCCCTGCTCGTAATGTCGGATCGATTCCTATTGTTAGAATTATACGTACCGGCTCTTCTCGCCTGGGCACGTCGTTACGGCAGAGGAGGCCTGGAATTCCCCACAATTTCCCTCAGATTTTTCCTTTCCGGCCTGATCGGATTCGGCCTCCACGCGCTTTTGAGGACGTTTTTGTCCATGCAGGCACCCAATCGATTGCCGATCCTGGAAGCTTGCAAACGGAACTTGGAAGATTTTTTCCAGTGGGTGCTGCACGGGGAACTACCCGGGATTTTTCTATTTTTTGCACTTTTGACCGCAATTTGGGCTTTGTTTCGGGGAAAAGAAAGAGGATTTAGCTTCGGATTTGCCGGGTATTTCCAACTGATTTTGATCGGAATTCCGCCTTTCACCGGGCTATATTCGGACGAAACCGGGCTTCGCTATACCGTCCCTGCATTTTACATGGTACCGGCTCTTTTGGGAGCGCTGGTCATTTCCCGCCATTTGGGCAAACGCAAGAATTCCAGAAACGTAGCCCTTCTCGGCGCCATACTAGGACTGGGAGGATATACGATTTTCAGTTCCCCCAAGTCGTTGCAGGAAAGTTGGATCTTCGCAGGAATTCCCACACCGCCCGAAGCGAAATGCGTGGACGAACTCCACCGGACCGAACCGTTTGTCTCCGTCGTTGCGGATGGAAAAACCGCTAAAAGAATCCTAGTCTATTCCCGGGAAAAAATCAGAGCGATCTCCGTAGACTACAGCACCCTCGAAGGCTCCCATCTTCTTTCCAACCGGGAGTGGTACCTATTTCCGCCGGAGGGACCTTACGCAGTGATTCCTGAAGGATTGGGAGAAGCGAGAGTCCGGTCCTTTTATGGAAATCCCGATCAGATCCTGGAATGCCCGAATGACAACAAGGCGGTTTGGATTTACACGGAACCGAACACCATCCGGAACCTACTGCAAAGACCTTTTCAGAAAACGAAATAGAGAAACGGCTGAGATTCCGCGGATAAAAGAACCGCCGACACCAATGCGGTCACGATTCCGCAGGTAAAAATCCATGCAGGCAAACGTTCCAGCCAGCAGGTAAAACTTCCTCGGCTTTCCTCTCTTTTTCCGATCCAAGTCCCCAGAAGAAACAAAAGCAAGCAGCCGAAAAATATTTTGAGCGACTGATCCCCTGGAGAAACTCCTGCGGAGGAAAGAAAAAACAGCTTCGAAAACACCGCTTGCGTCCGCCCCCAATCGGGAGAACGGAAAAAAACCCAAGCAAGAACCACGGAGAACACCACTACGCACCTGTAGAGAAAACGAAAAACGGAAGAATCGAAAGCGGATTGGAAAAGGGAAAACCGAGCAAAAAATTTTTCCAAGGCAAGAAATATTCCATGAATTCCTCCCCAGACCACGAAATTCCAACTAGCTCCGTGCCAGAGTCCGCCCAAGAGCATGGTAACGAATAAATTCGAGTACGTACGGACCTCTCCGTTTCGATTTCCTCCGAGAGGAATGTACAGATAATTCTTCAACCAAGAAGAAAGGGAAATGTGCCACCGCCTCCAAAAATCGGAAAAGTTGGATGCCAAGTACGGCATCCTGAAATTTTCTGTTAAGCGAAATCCCAAAAGCAGAGCGGAGCCGATCGCAATATCCGTATATCCGCTAAAATCGAAATAAATCTGCAAAGCGTAGGCAAAAACTCCTACCCATGCGAAGGCGGAAGAAACAAAAACGGGATTCTGAAACAGTACATCCGGCAAAACGGCGATATGGTCCGCTAAAACCGCTTTTTTCCAGACACCTACCACTAATAAAACCAAACCAGACCGGAAAGGGAAATCTTCCCAAGAAAGCCAACGGTCCAGCTGGGGCAGAAACTCCTTTGCGGGAACGATCGGACCGGCCACCAATTGAGGAAAAAAAGAAAGAAATAAGGCGTATCTCCAAAAGCTCCGCTCCGGGGGAATCACACCTCGGTACACGTCGATGGTATAACTTAAGGATTGAAACGTATAGAAAGAAATCCCGACCGGCAGCACCACATTCAAAGCCGGCAATGCAGAGGAAAGCCCAAATGCCGAAAATAAGGCATTCGCACTTTGCAGGAAAAAGCCGTAGTATTTAAAAAACCCGAGAACACTCAGATTCCCACAAAGAGAAAGAAGGAGAAGTCCCTTTTTCCTCCTAGCAGAAGATTTCTCCATAGCCAAACCCACGGAATAATCCAAAACGGAAGTGGCCAAAATCAAACTCCCGAACTTGGGACTCCAGGAGAAATAAAACAAATAACTCCCCACCAAGAGGAACGGAAAGGGAATCCATCTCGGGAAAAAGGGTAATCTGGGTAAAATCCACCGTAAAAGAAAGATGCATGCGAAGAAAAGAGAATAAAGCGGGGTTGTAAAATTCATCCAATTTTTATGATTAAAATTAATCGATTAATATAAGGCATGCACGACGTAGAATTAAGATTAAAATTAGTCATAATTAATTAAAAACATAAATATTGATATATATTAAGCATGTTTATATGATTGATTTTAATCGTCAGACGGTCCATTTGCATTTTACGCCGCAATTCGGGCAAATCGCAGTAATTTCAGCCTTAACCCGCCTTCCTTTAGGGGTTTCCACCTTGCCAATCGCCACAAATTCAAAATCTACTCCCTCCGGGACATAATGTCCAGACCCATAGCGAGCAGAGCCTTCGATTAAATTTGAGCAAGCATGGCATTTTACCCTTAACTTGATGACTTCGGCCATACGTAGATAATTCCCCGCGGGAAGGCAAAGGCAAGCAGAAATACCACCTCAAATGCGCCAACTTCTCAGGCGCAGGAATTTTACCTACACATGACAATATTTCATGAAAATACAGGTGTATGAGTGTCTCGGGAACCCAGGTTCCTTGATTCTCTGCAACCCTTTCAACGGCTTCTGGTGCCCCTTTGTCGGAAGCTCTTCTACTGCTCTTTTTTCCAAGCCTAAGGCCAGTATAGCCCAGCAATGGGCACCGAACCTCAACCGAAAAGGCCGAGAAGCCTTAAATTCCTAAAGCCACCGCAGAATCTGCTACCCTAGAATGACCAAAAGCCTATCAAATATTTCCTCAGAACCCAGCCGGTGGTATTCCCAAAAAGCAGGGAGCGATCCTTGATGCCGGAATCTGCCCTCCCTTCGGCATTGCCCAGAGAAAGTCACCCACTCCACAGACTTGGTAAAGATAGACTGTCTAATTTTAAGCATTTTATTTGAGGGTCAATCCAAGCCTTTTCCGATCCAATGCCCATGATGGAACCCCCTTTTTGTAATTCTTGCTTGATTCGCTTTTCTCCAGGAAAACGAAAAATTTCTCCCCCTGAAAGCCCTGGCAAATGTCAAGGTTCGATGCTTAAAATCAGGCATTTATGCTTTTGCCCATTTTCTGCCAGTGGATGCCAGTCTCCGGGCGGGAATTGCTGTTTTTTGCAGGCATTTGCCGGTAAACCGGCAGATAAATCAAAATTCGAACGGATTTACGGCAGGGATTTTTTTCCTGTGCTACGCACAGGCCGAAATTCGATTTTTAGGCTCTTTTCCGTTTCGGAGGGACTTTCTTTTCCAAGGAGGATTTTGCAGCAGGAACATTCTTTTTTGCTCCTTTGCTTTCTAAAGCGTCCGCGTCAAACGTGACGTCTAGACCTTTTTTCTTATTTCGTTTTACCATATAAACGAAGTGTCGGACGTACTGTGCATAAGGCTCCGGAACGGATTTTGGATCGAACTCGAGGGGATTTTCCAAAAGGGAGCGCACAACTGCTTGGTTCAGATCTTCCTTGCTCGTTGCCATCAAGGTTTCGAGCCTACGAAGGATTTCGTTATCGTTCACCTCCATCGTAAGCTTTTTCATCGCATTTAGGAGCTTTTGAAACGAGGTCCGCTTTACCTTGGCAGCCATATTATGGCTTAGAATTTCAAAGGAGTCAGAAATCACAAGAATTTCTAGAATTTTAGTGCATTTGTGATCGATGCAGTCTTGTGTAAAAGGTTAGAAAAAGCTCCGACTTCAGAGAGTTTGTCGGAACGAAAATCCCGGGAGAAAGTGAGGTCTCCGCTGGAGCAGCACTCCCCGCATAGATAGCAATTCTTCTGCCTTGCTCTCCCTAACTGAAAACCCAAGCCCAGCGGGGAATCCTTGTTTCTTTCTCCCTTTCGCAAATCGTTCCGACAGGGAGAATTCCGACGCCATCACTCTTTGCACCCCTGCACTTTTAGGCAGAACAGAGATCTTCGCTCTGGACGACTCCAAGAGCAAGGTTCCGCTCGCGGGGAAAAGTAAGAAGGAGCACATTTCTACGGAGATGTTTTCAGCCGAAGGGAGAGAAACACCCAGCTCTTCTCCTAAGCCATACTCCAGATCCGAAAGAACGAACATCTTCTCATCCTCGGATTCGGAAATTTGGCGGGAGAATAGGGGCGCGCAAGTAGATCCTAAAGACGTGGATAGACCCGAAAAGGAATCCTCACCGACATGCAGACGATCCGATCCGGAAGCCGAAAAGGTTGCCACCAAAGACCGCATCTTAGGCTCGAAGAATTTCGAGCGAATCGAATCAACATGGGAACCGGGAAGAGAGAGATCGGAAAAAGCAACGGTCCGCAAATCGACTCCATCTCTCAAAACGGAAGGAGAGCATCCCAGGATCCGAGAGGACTTGGAGGAAATTTTTTTCACCTCTAGAGACGCGGTCTTTTTTTGGGAATCCCGAGAAGATGGTCGGACAATATTTTCCAGATCGGGGAAATCCGAAAGCCTCTCTTGTTCGGAATAGGAAATGCCTTCCGCCAAAACGGAATCCACTTCGGCTTGATGAATGATTGCAGAATTCGAAGAAATTTCCGAATGCGAAATCGAAAAAGAAGCTTCGGATCTTTTTTCTTCTGAAATTTCCTCAGAGGCGAAGACAGGAAAGCTCACTACGCCAAACAGCGCAATAAGCAAAAAATGTGCCAATTTTCCCTGTCTCAACCCAAAAAACATACGAATCTAGGAAGAAATTAGCCCTTTTTGTCAGAAAAGGAAGCATTTTTTGCCGTTTTTCGGAAAAATTAGGCAGATTTTCGGAAGAGCCTCTTGGTCCTAAGTTTCCATTCCCAAAGGACGATTTCCTGTTCTTTCGACCCGACCTCTCCCTGCTCTTTTTCTAAGAGCGCATAAACCATACTCGCAATGTCCCGGGAAAAGCCTTTGTCCAGTTCCGATTCGAATTCGACCTCTTTCATTTCCAGAATCATGCCGACCAACCGGAAGCCTTCATCAAGATTTTTTAATTTAAGCTGCCAGGCCTTCAGCTCTTCCTTATTTTCCTCGTTGCGAATCATAACTCCCAAAAAGGTGCGGATAAAAATCACCTCTTCCGGACGGAGAGAAAAATCCAGGAGCAATTGTTTTACTTTTTCCAGCTCCAGTTTTCGGAGATGCACTCTGGCCAAGAATACCGGATTGGTGGAGTGCATATTCAGATTCCCTTTTTCCAAGAGATCCGTAGCCCGAACCTTATTAAAGTCTACGATACTGGATTCTTCCCTAAGACTTCTTTCCAGCTCCTCTTTGCCAGGCATGATCCCGCCCGGCGCTTCCAGTTTCTGTGCCACTTTTCTCTTGATGATCAGCATGTTCAAAGCGGGAAATCTGATCTTAAGAGTCACTAAATCCTGACGGGGAAATTCTTCGTCCAAAACCAAATGGTGAAGCTCGACTCCTTCTTCCTTTGCGCGCAAAAAATCTTCGCTTTCCCGGTAGTGGAAAATAATAACAGGAAGGATATCGCATTCACTTCCGCTATTCAGAAATATGGTACGGACCTCGTTGCCAGAACTAGCGTGCTGGTAGGGAATGACCATTTTTCCTTGCCGAACATTCACAAAGCTGAGCTCTCCTAAGCGGAAATGGGAGAGGTCGAATTCATCCCCCAAAAAAGCGACCCTAGGAACCGGAACTACGATCGATTGATTTTTTGCCCCCTTGGGAACTTCCGGACCCTTGGAGGTAAATACGACGTAGGTCATTTTTGCCAGCCGGACCTTTACAAGAAATCCGCCGGGCGTCTTTCTTTCTTCGTATAAGGTATCTAATTCCAAAATTTTACCCCAGTCCCAGATTTTTTAATTTGTACTGAAGGGAGCCCCTGGATATCCCGAGCGCCTTAGACATGCGGATCTGGTTTCCGCCGAATAACTTATAAGCCAAAAGAATTTTTTGCCTCTCCAATGCCTCAACGGCCTTCCTTAAATCCAAATCGTCTGCATCCGGAATGGAGACTCCTTGAGGGCGACTGATGGTCTCTGAAAACCCTAAAAGTTCTCTCCCAGAAGTATGCAAAACTCCTTCCTCTATTAGATTCCTAAGGTCCTCTAAATTTCGATTCATTTCCGGGTGAACCAAATGAGTCCTAGCTTCCTTAGATAAGACCAGATCTCGACGCCCTTGCGCCTCCTTGGCCTCTTCAAAAAAAAGGGTTACCATTTCTTCTCTATCCTCTTTGGGCCAATTGCTCCAGATGGGTAATTCTATAAAATTGGACTCTAAGAATGATCGAAAAAAAACGAGCTCTTCCTTGGGAGAAATTTCCGAATTTTCCAAAAAGACAAGCCGAGGCCGACTTCTTTCTGCAATCGAATATTCATATAATAATTTTTGCTGCAGGGCCGAATACTCCTGGATTTTCTCAAAAATGAGGGTCCCTCCTTGGACCATGGTTTCCCATTCTTCCAGTGACTTTTCCAATTTCCCGGCTTGCTCCGGAAGCACCCCAATCACCAAAAATCCCCGGTCCGCGGATTCGTTTCGGTGCAACCATTTGGCCAAAGTCTTTTTACCGGAACTTCTGGGTCCACGGATTTTTAACATGCCCAATTTGCGATAATTGTCTAGAACCGACTTTCCCCCTCCGCTCATTCGAAATAGCAATTTCCCCATGCAGCTCCATCTTTCTTCCGTAGCTTCGCGAGAAGGGGCAAAACCGGCAGACGCCTCTTTTTTTTCGCTCCTGAATGACCGAGCGATATTTTGACAAAGAAGGGCCAAGAGCATGGTCTGCCAAGGCTCAGGAGGAGAGGAGAGTTCGATCAATAAAAATCCTTGGAGCTTTTCATCCAAATAAATTCCGGAAAGCAAACATCCTTCGGATCCACTCTTATACAAACCGGAAGCTTGGTCTTTCGTAAGAAAAAATGGAGATCTCTCCGATTCTAAAGACTGCCGGACCTCGGAGCCCCTGGACAAGAAAGTATAGAAAAAACCTTCCTCTCCGTACCCCAAGGATGCGACCTCTTCTAAGGACCCTGGCTCAAGATCGGAGGCAAGGACCAAAAGGCCCACTTCTCCTTTTAAAACCTGCAGCAAATACGGAAAAGTCTCCGGGAGTAAAAAGCGAAGCTCTTCTGCAGAAATGCTTCCATAAATTAAATCCCGAACACTGGGCTCCATGTTGGAAGATTGTTTAAAATTAAGCATGGCGTCAACCATGTACCGATCAAATCGATTACGTCGGACGTCCGACATCGGAGATAAAAATCAAGGGCCTCATATTTTTGTCGCCGGTCCGAAAAATCTTTTTTTCGGAGAATGTGTTGAATCCACTCTGCCCTTCTTACCAATGGGAAACTGAGCCCAGGAAAATTCCGTTGCCTGAGCCCCAATTTTACGTTCGCATAAGATTTTTCCTAATAAAAGTCGATTCGTTAGAAAGAAATTTACCTCTCGTAAAGGTTAGGATGTCGGACATCCGACAATTGAAATACAAGGGACCAGAATGATCGTAGTATCTATAGCCAATCAAAAAGGAGGGGAAGGCAAAACCACCACCTCCCTGAATCTAGCATGGGGGCTAGCCCGCCGAGGAAAAAAAACCCTGATCATAGACATTGATCCGCAGGCAAATTCCACGGGTATTTTTTTGAACCCGGACAACTTGGAAAAGTCCATGCACAACATTTTTCAATCGAAAGCAAAAGTGCGGGATGTAATCGTTCCCACTCACGTAGACAACCTTAGCATAGCTCCCTCCAAGTTGACTCTGGCGGAAGCGGAGACAGTTGCCGCAATTGTCGACGCCCCTTACATACTCAGGGACGCTCTATCGGACCTGGAAAAGGAGATAGATTTTTGCATCATAGACTGCCCTCCCAGTCTTTCCATCTTTACGATCAATGCCCTCGTGGCTTCAAATTATGTGATCATACCTTTACAGGCGGAAAAATTTTCCGTAGATGGAATCCTCGGTTTGCAGCAGACGATCAACAGTATCAAAAAAAGGATCAATCCCGGGTTAGAAATTCTAGGCGCCTTAGTCACCCAGCTCAAGCCTCAAACACTTTTAACAAAGACCATCATTCCCGTGCTTACAAAATATTTTAGGATTTTTGAAAATAGCATCTCGGACGGAGTCGCGGTAGGAGAATCGCATCTGGCCAAAAAATCGGTCTACGACTACAATAAATCCAGTCGGCAAGCCCAAGAATACGAAGGCTTTGTAGAGGAGTTCCTAAATGAGCTCAAAAAGTAAACGGTTAGGTTCTCTGGCCGATGTCTTCCAGGCAGAAAAACTAGAGGGCACGATCCGCAAAATCCGTTTAGAAAAAATCCGCCCTTCGGAAAACCAGCCCAGGCAAGAAAGAAAGAAAGGGATCGAAGAACTCGCCCAGAGCTTGCAAAAGGACGGACTCCTCCAGCCCATACTAGTTACAAAACAATCAAACGAAGAATTTTACACGATCATAGCGGGAGAAAGGAGATACCACGCCGCCTCTCTCTTAAATTGGACGGAAGTGGAATGCAAAATCTTGGACCGGGACGCAAAGGAAACGTTTCGACTTGCGATCATCGAGAATTTACAGAGGGAAAACTTATCTCCGTATGAAGAGATTGAGGCAATGAGCCATCTGAAAATCACCTTCTCTTATACGGATCTAGAACTTGGTAACTTATTCGGAAAAAGCAGAAGCTACATGACGGAATTGCTCGGTATCGCCGGTTTAACCAAGGAAGAATTGAAAGCTTGCAAAGATGTGGGCGTTGAAACGAAAAACCTGCTCGTCCAAGCGGCCGCTGCCTCCAAAAAAGGCACCTTCCAGGATTTTATACAAAAATTCGGAGCCGGGGAACTAAAGACCGTCAAGGACGCCAAGTCCTTTAACCGGGCAGAAGACACCCTCTTCCCCTCCGACACATCCACAATTTCGCATAAGAACCAAGAAATTTCTATCTACCCGTACAAATTGACCAAAAAAGGGAATTCCATCCTACTTTCCTGCGAAGACGAAGCGTTTTTACAAGAGCTTTATAAATTCGTAAGAAAAGAGATCCCGAAAAAATTCGGCAAATCTCCTTAATCGGAATCCGATCTCTTAAAATTCAAATTCCTTAACATATATTGTTAAGCGAAATATAAGTACAAACAAGTACTTAGCAAAAGATTTTTACTGAAAACAATCAAAACTAGCCAATGGGATTGACAGAGAAAAAAAGCGAAATATTATGTGACATAATATTCTAAACGGAAATGTAGTACTTTTCTTCCATCCCGAAGGGAGAAAGGGTTCTCTATATTCTGTTGTCCGGAAATAAAAAACTCCCCTGGAGAATTCCAGGGGCCGGACCTTCCCGAAGGAATGTTGTTGGATGAGACATAATGATTCCTATGTCGGATAATGTCAACTCCCTTCGGATTTTTTGCTTAAAATTAATTTTTTGCTCTCGGGGGCAAAAAGGATCCGTGGCATGGGAGAGCATACTCCATACATCAAATTCCTTTCTGAAATCATCGATTCCGGTGTTTGGGCACGGCTTTCTTCCGCGGCAAAGACCTTATACCTAGTTCTGCTTAAATTTAGCGATCATACCTTTAAGCCCGTATGGCCTAGTAATGAAATCCTGCTCAAGCTCACTGGACTAAAAACCAAAAAGTCGATCAATGAAGGAAAAAGAGACCTGGTAAAGGCCGGCCTACTCCAGTTTGTTCCCGGCACAGGGCATAAGAATACGATGTATTATTTCTGCTTTCATTTTCCCGGTTCTAAAATTCCACCCCAGGGGGGTATTTTTGGAAACCCCAGGGGGGTGGATCGGGATCTCTCAGGGGGTGGCGTTTCCCCGGCCGAGGGGGTTCCGGCAGTATCCCCAAACAATATAAATATAACCATTCACAATACCCAGAACCAAAAACCAAATCCGCGGAAAGACACGCAGAAATTGTCTTTAGATACCCTTTCTTCTGAATACGGGCCTGCCATTCTATCGGAAGCCATGGAAATCGCAAAGGCCCAAAACCAGGAGAGGAATCTGTACTATCTTCGAGGGATTTGCAGGAACCTATCTGCTTCTCAAAAACAGCCGAATTTTGAGCACAACTCGGAGCGATCTGGAGAAAGGGTGGAGCCTACTTCCAGACACTACGAGGCATCTTGGCAAGGATTTCTAGATTGGTGTGCTGGGCTCCTTTCCCCTTCTAGCGTGGCCGTGTTGAGAAATATCCGAGTGGAGCCGGACGGAAGAACCCTTCTGTTATTGGATCCTGTGCCCTCCTCCTTGAGGGCTATCGTTACAAAGTACTTCACAGACACAATCCACCCATCGATACTGGTTATATTTTCGGCAAAGCACGAGGAGAATCGTACGAGAGTATGAAAACGAACGTTTTGCCATTCGAGCTTATGCTTCAGTTTAAAAAAGACATTCCGAATCTACTTTCTGCGATTGCAGGAGGAAGAATTTCGGCAAATTTGAAGGACCAACTTAAACCCGTATGAACCAAGATTCCATCCGAATCAGTCACCCTCAGCCAGTAAAAATCCGAGAAGTTCGGACAAAAGGATCCTTTGACTTGAAAGAAGGAAAACTTCGGGGATATTCCGAAAGTTTGGACACGCCAGGAATAGGGATTTTGACTCTTGCTTTGGCGGAAGGGTCTAGTTTTAATCAAATTAAGTTGCATACCTCGGACCCTCAGGCTTCTTTCTTTCCGGATACGTTTCGATTCGAAGTTTCTCTGGATGGAAAAGTTTGGGAGCCGATTTTACAGGAAACCGGTTTTCGGCGTTCCAATCGAAAATTCGGCCAGTGGAATTTCTCTCTTGTTCGTGCGAATTATCTGAAATTCGTAAGCAAGGTCTCCGAAAAAGAAGGGGGAAAATGGAAGGTCGCCATCGCAGATTTAGAGGTGGGGATTTCCGGAATCGTTCAGGTGGAAGTAAGCTCTGAGCAGGACAGGCTCTGGGTAAAAGAAAATCTGATCGATGAACGTCCGGATTACGGATGGGCTTCCCATGAATCCGGGCAACCGAAAGAGGAATTCTTTCTGGTGGATTTAGGCTCCATCAGTCGGGTAAACGAACTTCGTCTACTTTCGCCCAAAACCATTCCTACCCTTTTTCCCGAAGTTTTTACGGTGTATTATAGTGAAGACGATCTTACCTGGAACCAGCTTTTGGAAGAGAACCAATTTCTTTCGGAGCCGGGAGTTTGGTACCAGTGGCGGTTTTTGCCCACAAACATCCGGTTTTTGAAATTCGTCTCCCGCCCCGTTAAGGCCGCAGGACAGGAAAAATATTCTACTCGGATTGCGGAAGTCGAACTATACGCTTCTCCGTACCTAAGCGATCTTACGCAAAAGCCGACTGCGGAGCCCCTTCCGTATGCGACTGTGCTTCGCTCCGGACTTGTCCGTTTGGCAGTGGATGGAGAAACCTCGGAAGGTGCCGCAGTTCAGGCGAATGACAGAAGGCTTAGGGATTCTTCCACCGAATACAAAGGAATCGTGGAGCTTGCTTCGGACGGAGAGGAAAAGGAAGGAGTGGTCGTCCAAGGAAACGACAGAAGGCTCAAGCACTCTACGGAAACTTCCTTCGGTTTGGTGAGACTCGCGATGAATGCCGAAACTAGGGCAGGTCGAGTTGTCCAAGGGAATGACGATAGACTGAAGCTTTCCTCTACACAATCTCCGGGAATTGTGGAACTCGCCGAAAACGGAGAGACCAAGGAAGGGGTCGCGGTCCAGGGGAACGATGACAGGCTCAAGCACGCGAATTTCGAGAGATTCGGGTTGGTCCAACTTTCTCCTCCGGGAGAAGCGAGTCCTGGAAAAGTAGTCACTTCCGATGATCCTAGGCTGCGTGCCGCTACCACCCAATCCCCCGGGGTGCTCAGATTTGCCGCCAGCGGAGAAGAGGCTGCGGAAGCGGCCATCCAGGGAAATGATAAGCGCCTAAAATTGGCCACCGCTCAATCCTTCGGGATTGTACAGTTGGCTCGCTCCGGAGAGAGCAAAGAAGGAGTGGTTGTCCAAGGAAATGACGAAAGATTGAGATCCGCCAGTACGGAATATCCGGGAATCGTATCGATCGCTCCTAAAGGAAAATCCATCCCGAACCATGTGATTTCCTCCGACGATCCTCGCTTGTCCGATTCCAGAGACCCGAAACCTCATTCCCACGAGTACGCTCCGATCGAGCACGACTTCAATTCCCATTCGGGATTTCTCAGATTAAAAGGTTCCGTGGAAGCTTCGTATCTGAATATTTCCCCTCCTCCGGAAAATAACGGCGTAGTCTATGCCAGAAACGAGAGCGAGAAAGGATCCGGAATCGTCGGCGCGGGACGGAACATCGGTGTTCTTGCCTACGGAGAAAAGTTCGGAGCTCGGGGAGATAGTTCTTCCGGTGACCGGGAATCGGCAGGTGTTCTGGGTCTTGCAAAAAGAGGCTTCGGAGGATGGTTTCATTCCCGATCGGGGTATGCGGTGTATGCCAGCGGAAAAGGGATTCCGTCTTTGAACGAGACTGGCTCCGGAAGAGCGGTCTTGGCGGAAGGAGAATCCGATTTTATTGGCACCGTGTACATGCAGACCGGAAACGGAATCGATTGTATCGCAAGATTTTTTCCGGTCCAATCTTCCGACGTCATCGGCGAAGGGGATTGGTTGGTCATGGGAGAGGACGGTCGTCTTCATAAATCCAAGAACCCGAACGCGACAAACGTAGTCGGTGTTGCCGTAAAGTCGGCGGCGTTAGTTCTGGGAGAAAAACCCCACGTAGAAGGGCAATGGTTGGTCGCGATTTCAGGCGTGGTTCCCGCTTGCGTGGAAGCCCAGTCCCATCCGATCCATCCGGGAGATCTTTTAGTGGCAGGGTTGACGGGAGGCCATGCGGTCAAGGTCGCTTCCGAAAATTTAAAACCGGGCTCCTTGGTCGGAAAGGCTCTCGGTTCCCAAAAAAGTGGACGGGGATTGATTCCCGTTCTTTTGAGCTGCGGCTGATATACTCGCGGATTGCGGATTCGCAGATAAGGAAAATATGAAAAAGATCCTAGAAATTTATAATAATGCTAAGGGACCAGTGTACTCTTTCGAGTTCTTCCCTCCGAAAACGGATGAGGGAGAAGGCAAATTGACGGAAACTTTGAGGGAACTCTCCCGTCTCCAGCCAGGGTACATTACGGTTACATACGGAGCCGGAGGTTCCACTCGGGATAAGACCATCCGACTGACTTCCGATTTGGCCAAACAATTCGATGTTCCGGCTGCAGCCCATTTTACCTGCGTCGGCGGGAACCGGGAAGAGATCCGATCTATTTTAGGAGAAATTTATGCTTCCGGAATCCGGAACCTGATGGCATTACGGGGAGATCCTCCAAAGGGTCAGGGAGAGTTTCAGAAGGCCGAAGGCGGTTTCGGACATGCGAGCGAGTTGATTTCATTCATCAAATCCGAAGGCTTCGACTTTTGCATCGGAGGAGCTTGTTATCCCGAAAAACATCCGCAGGCTCGGAGTTTGGAAGAGGACGTAGACAATCTCAAAAAGAAAGTGGACGCAGGGGCTTCCTATTTGGTTTCCCAATTGTTTTTTAAAAACGAGATTTTCGAATCCTTTCTCGGTTTGGTACGTAAGAAAGGGATCTCCGTTCCCGTGATTCCGGGGATCATGCCGATTACTTCCTTTTCCCAAATCGAACGATTTCGCGCCATGGCTGCCTGCGAATTTCCTGCGGAACTCCTTTCCGATCTGGAGGAAGTCCGCAATCGTCCCGAGGAATTCTACAGAAGAAGTTTGAATTTTAGCGTCCGACAATGCAGGGAATTGCTTTCTTTGGGCTCCCCGGGAATCCATTTGTACACTTTGAACCAATCCCACGCCAGTTACGACATTGTTCGGGAATTGGAAAATTAGGCCAAAGATCAGAGCGGAGCGAGGGAAGAAGGCACCAGACCGGTTCGGATCGCTTCCTGGTGCAGGTGTCGGATCGCGTTTCTTCCTTCTGTGCCTAGGCTTCTGGTAAAGTCGTTCACGTACAGTCCGATATGTGCGTCCACGACCTCCCTGCTCGTATCTTGGGAGTGTTTGAAAATATAATCGTACGTATTTTCCCTGTTCCGATAGGCAAGATCCAGGCTTTCCTTGATGGAACCGTCGAATTCTTCCCGGAATGTTTCTCCCAACTCTTTTCGGACGGCGATGCAACCTAACGGAATCGGGGAACCGCTGGTTTCTTCCCACCATTCCCCTAGGTCTCGGACCTTTTCCAGTCCTCTTTTTTCGTAGGTGAATCTCTCCTCGTGGATGACGATTCCGAAGTCCGCTTCCCCCTTGGTTACCTTGTCCAAAATCAAATCGTACCGC
Source organism: Leptospira fletcheri (assembly GCF_004769195.1). NCBI lineage: Bacteria > Pseudomonadati > Spirochaetota > Leptospiria > Leptospirales > Leptospiraceae > Leptospira > Leptospira fletcheri. Next base: position 41,964 of record NZ_RQET01000009.1, on the reverse strand, counting down.
ACAGGAACGGGATCGTACTTCCCTTCCAAATACAAATGGGTCAATAAATTGGCTGTGGTCCAAAGTCCGGGGACTAGGATTTTTTTTCCTTTAGGATCGGATTTCCCCTCTCCTTTTCTAGAGACGATCAAGGGCCCGCAACCTCTGCCGAGCGCCGCTCCCGAATCCAAAAGGGAATATCGGTCTGCCACATGAAAAAAGGCTGCGAAAGAAAGTTTGGAGGCGTGGAACTTGCCTTCCTTTGCGAAGCGATTCAGTTGCTCCACATCGTGCAGTTCCTCTTGGATGGAAAAGGGAGCTTTCGTCTTTCCGGAAATCAAATGATAGAAGATGAACGTATCGTTCGGACAAGGAGAATAGGCCAGGCTGATCTTCATGTTTCCAGCGAAATATTTTTCGCCGCTTTGGAAACGAAAAAAGGAGGAAGGCCTGCCGGATTCCGATGAAAATGGAAAAACGCCGACCGGCGTTCGGATTTCTTTTGGAAAAAAACACCCTTATATTCCCGAACCTTCCTCCCAAAATCCATACGATCGCCATGGATTTGGACGGCACTTTGTTGGATTCTCGAGGGAGAATCTCCAGTTTAAACTCGTACGTTCTGAACTCTGCCCTCGAAAAAGGAATGCGCCTGGTGATCGCGACCGGAAGGCGTTTCTCCTCCACCCTGCCCTTTGCTCGCGAATTCAGAGGAGATCTTTTCGTGATTTCCAATAACGGCCAGGTCATGAGGGAAAGTCCGTCGGGAGCTCGGGTCTCGGAAACCTATCTTTCTTCCGAAACGATTGCCGCGGTTTTGGACTCCGGAAAAAAAGAAGGTTTCGATCCCATCCTGCATGTGGACCATTACGAAGAGGGAATAGACATTCTGGCGGAGTCGCCGATCACGGACCCCAGATTTTATAATTACTCCGGCGGAGATACCGAGAGAAGTAGAGTGGTGGAAGATTGTTTTCTGCACGGGAGCGATCGGGTCCTCGTGGCCTGCTTTCTGTCCCAAGACAAGACTCGCTTGGAAGAATTGGAAAGAAAGCTCCTTGGTCTACCCGAGGCGGCAGAGTTTCGGACGGTTTTGACCCGGATTCACGGAGTATCCTTTTGCTTGGAGATCCTCGAAAAGAATTCCTCTAAATGGTCTGCGATTTCCTCTTTTCTGAAAGCGAACGGACTCGACCCTTCCGGAGTTGCCGCGTTCGGAGACGAGAAGAATGATTTGGAGATGTTGTCCCATGCAGGATTCGGCTTTGCGATGAAAAATGCCGTACCGTATTTAAAGGAATTCGCTCCGTATCACACTCGTTATTCGAACGACGAGGACGGAATCGCGATGACTCTTCTGGAATTAGGAATTCTTTCTTTTCCGTAACGGAGTTTCTTTTTTGATCGGAACGACTCTGCAAGCGGAGCATGCGTCTTCGTAACATCCGAACCGGATTTCTTCCTCGGAAGTTTTTCCGAAGAGACTTTTCAGAGTGGATAAAAAAGGAAAAAGAAGATAGAGAGCTGTCGCTCCGACGATTGCGTGCACAATCCAATCTTGTATCTGAGGTTCCCAGATCATAGGGCCATGTTGAAAATGGTTCTCAATTGCGGCAAGCAGAATATTTTTGAAATCTGCTGACAGTATTTTGACAAAACAGCCTGCGAATTCGGTATGCTCTTAGAAGAGATGTGGTCCACACTTAAGGTGTTTCATTCTGATTTCGGACAAAGGGACGGCTTTGTGCCGCCCGATGCATTTTCTTGGAAGACTTGCATGAGAACCGTATGGGTGACCGATTCACGCATTCATCCGGAACGGATTTCTTTACCGCAAAATTGGGAAGTAAAGACAGGGTACGAAGCCTATCGACTTCTCTTAGAAATTATCTCGGGCCTCAGGTCCAAATTGTTCGGAGAAACGGAAGTCTTAGCTCAGTTCCGTCAGAGATTCCAAGAACTTCCCGACTCAGCCTTCGGGGAATACGTAGCGAAACTCAGAGATAACTTGATCGAAGATTGTCGTTCTCTCCGCTCCGGTTATCTGCAGAATTTAGGCGAGCAGTCCTATGGTGGATTGGCGCAAAAATACATTTCCGGTTCGAATGTTCCCGTTCGGGAGATTTCCTTGTTGGGAACGGGGCAATTGGCCGAGAAAATGATTCCCTGGTTAAAAAGCGGAGGCAGACGAGTCAAAGTCGTAGGCCGGAATCCGGAGCGCTTGGATTTTTTTGCGAATTCTTTTTCCGTCTCTTCGCAACTCTGGGAAGATTGGTCTCCCCAGGGAGAAGCCTGGGTCATCGCCTCTCCGGTTCCTATGGGTCCCTGGCAAAATCGTCTTCGTCCTGGAGATTTGGTCTTGGATTTCCGGGAAGTTCCTTTGGAAACTTCTTGGCCTGATGGAGTCGTTTACATTTCCTTTGCGGAAATGATGTCCTCCTTGAAAGAGACCGAAGAAAGAACTAAAAGAGTGAGAGAAGAGCTGGACGTCGTGCTGGCTCATCTTTTGGAAGAAAGAGAACTAGAAGCGCATCAATTCGTATTCGGTTGGGAAGACCTACCTTGTCCTTCGTTCTGAGAATCGGCTCCCGAAAAAGTTCGCTCGCAAAACTCCAATCCTGCCTCGTACGCGACGCCTTGCTGAGATCTCGTTCCGACTTACAAGTGGATCTTTTTTTCAAAGAGGCCAGCGGAGACCAGGACCTCGTCACTCCTTTGTGGAAGATGGCGTCCCGCGGAGTGTTTACCCAGGATTTGACCCGGGAGTTGACGGACGGAAACGTGGATCTGGTCATCCATTCCTATAAGGATTTGGATTTGGAAGGCCATCCCGGTACGGAGACGATGATGGTCTTGCCTCGCGCGGACCAAAGGGACGTATTGCTTTGGAAGCGATCTTCTTTTGAAAATCCTCCGGAAATCTTGAACGTTCACTCTTCGAGCCCGCGTAGAGAATACAATCTTTCCGCATTTTTGCCGACCGCCCTCCCCTCCAGATACAAAGGAAAGCCGATCCAATTTCATCCCGTGAGAGGAAACGTGCAAACGAGGGTGAGGAAGTGGATGGAAGATCCTTCCATTTCCGGACTCGTAGTCGCCAAGGCGGCTTTGGACCGACTGCTTTCCGCGGACTTTTCCTTTTCCGATCTGGAGGAATACGTCGAGGTACGCACACAACTCAGGAAGATCCTGGACGAACAGATGTTCATGGTCCTTCCTTTATCAAAGAATCCGAATGCTCCGGCACAGGGCGCGCTCGCTGCAGAGTTCCGCGCGGGCGACGAAAGGGTTCGTGAACTCCTTTTGCCTTTGCGTGATCCGCAGGAAGAAGCGGATGTCGCGGAGGAAAGAAGGTTGCTTTCCGGTTTCGGTGGAGGGTGCCACCAGAAAATCGGCGTGGCAGCCTATTCTTCTTTTGCAGGCACTGTTTTATTTTTAAGAGGGAAAACCGATTCAGGTGTCGTTTTGAATACTTCCGTCCGCCTACCTGTGGAAGACTTTCCGAAGCCGGTCGATTCTTCCCGGATTCTACCCGTAAAAAAATTCGCCTCCGGGAGGGTCAGAATTCCCCTCCCCTCTTCTCCCCCTCCCGACAGATTTTGGTTCGTAGCTCGAGCGGACGCGTTTCCGGAAACTTGGCCGAATCCGGATTCCCGAACGATATTGGTCGTGGCGGGAACGACAACCTGGGAAAAATTAGCGGAAAGAGACATTTGGGTCCATGCATCCACGGATGGATTGGGGGAAGAAAATGCGAAGTCTCTCGAAGTTCTCACGGGGTCGAAACCGGATTTTATCAAGCTGACTCATGAGGAAAGTGGGATCGTAGAAGGAGCTTGGAGAAGGCTACCTACCTATAAGGTGGAATGGAAAGAAGAACCTTCGGATCTCTCGGCATACACCCATTTTTTCTGGATGAGCGCCTCTCAGTTCGCCCGAGCCTATAAAAAGGATCCTTCGATTGCGGACAAAATCCATGCGACCGGGGCCGGCTCGACGTACTCATATATTAGAAATGTTTTAGGAACTCCGGACAGGATATTCGCGTTTCCGAATTACGAATCCTGGATGACGGCCTGCGTCGGAGAAATTCCGGAGTTCCTGAAAAAGGAAAGTGGAACCCAATGAAAGAATCGTACGGAATGGGATTGAGAAGAAATCGGATCAGCCCGACTCTCAGAAACCTTATCTCCTCGGAATCTCTCCATCCGAAAAAATTGGTACAACCGCTTTTTGTAGCGGAGTCTTTGGCCGATCGCGAAGCCATGTCCTCCTTGCCGGGAGTGTTTCGGGATACGAAGGAGACCGTCTTGTCCCAGATCGAATCCGATCTCAAGGCGGGAACGGAGCATTTTCTTCTCTTTCTTGTCCCGGGGCATAAATCCGATCATTCGATCCCTGTTAAGTTTTACGAAGAAGCGATCGGCGGGATCAAAAAGAAATTTCCGGAAGCCTTTCTTTGGATAGATACCTGCTTGTGTTCGCTGACGACCCACGGTCATTGCGGCCTATTGGACAAGAAAGGTCGGATAGACAACGATAGTTCCGTCAAGAGGCTTTCGGAGATAGCGCTTTGTTATGCGAATTCCGGGGCCGATGGAATATCTCCTTCCGACATGATGGACGGAAGAGTCGCTAGTCATCGGAGGATTCTGGACTCGAACGGTTTCGAGGACGTTCCCGTCATGAGCTATTCCACTAAGTTCAAAAGTCATTTTTACGGTCCGTTCCGAGAGGCGGCAGAGTCGACTCCGGGACACGGTGATCGTTCCTCTTATCAGATCGATGTGCGTAACCGGGAGGATTCTCTTCTGTCCTCCCTTCGGGACGCGCAGGAAGGAGCCGACCTGCTCATGGTCAAGCCCGGCATGACGGCCATAGATCTGATCCGTCCGATCCGAGAAGCGACGGATCTTCCCGTCGGAGCTTACCAAGTCAGCGGGGAATACGCCTCCCTGGCTCTTCTCGCAGAAAGCGGTTTTTGTAAATTCGAGGATGCACTGCGGGAAACCTGGCAGGTATTTTCCAGGGCCGGCGCTTCCTACCTGATCACGTACGCGGCTAGACGCGGAAAGGAGATCCTCTCTTGAAATCATACGGCAGCTCCGAAGAACTTTTTCTAAGGGCCAAGAAAGTGACTCCCGGCGGAGTCCATTCCCCCGTCCGTTCCTTCCGATCCGTAGGAGGAACTCCTGTTTTTTTCCAAGCCGCAAAAGGCCCGTTGTTAACCGACGTTTCCGGTAAGGAATATCTGGATTATTGTCTGAGTTTCGGGCCTCTTCTTTTGGGTCACAGGGATCCGGAAGTGGAGGAAGTCGTACGGGAAACGGCGTCCCTTGCTTGGAGCTTCGGAGCTGCGGAACCGTACTCTCTCGAACTCGCCGAGTGGATCGTCTCCCGGATTCCGTGGGTGGAAAAAATCCGCTTCGTAAACAGCGGAACGGAAGCGGTAATGAGCGCATTACGCGTCGCTCGAGCGGCGACGGGAAGGAACAAAATCCTGAAGTTCGACGGTTGTTACCACGGCCATCTGGATTCTCTTTTGGTCAAAGCCGGTTCGGGCCTGGCGGGGGAAGCCTCTTCGGATAGCGCGGGCATCGGTTCCGAATGGATCGGCAATACGCTGGTTCTTCCTTTGGACGACGAGCGCGCCGTCGTGGATCTATTCGACAGGGAAGGAAAAAACATAGCCGTCCTAGTACTAGAACCTTTGCCGGCCAATTACGGACTCTTGGTGCAGAGGAAGGAATTCCTGCAAAAGATCGTAGAGATTGCCCGGAGTCACGGAGCCTTGGTTCTCTTTGATGAAGTGATCAGCGGGTTTCGCGTGGGTCTAAAAGGTATGAGCGGCGAGTTGGGAATCCGACCCGATCTTGTCACTTACGGAAAAATCATCGGCGGGGGATTTCCCGTCGGCGCCTATGCGGGTCGCGCGGATCTATTGGATTTGGTCGCGCCGCAAGGACCGGTGTACCAAGCGGGTACTTTGAGCGCGAGTCCGTTCGGAATGAGAGCTGGCTTGGCGACACTGGTCAAATGCGAACGGGAAAACGTTTATTCGGTTCTGGAAGAGAGGACGAAACGATTGACGGAAGGCATGCTTGCAATCTTCCGAAAATACGATCCTGATAGCGATTGGTCCTTTACCGCGCACTCTTCCCTGTTTTGGTTCCATAGGGCGACTCCTTCTCCGATTCGGACGGTCGATTCGATCCCGAGCGGCCATAAGGAGGCCTTTGCAAACGTTTTTCATCTATTGTTAACCGAAGGGGTTTATTTGGCTCCGTCCGGATACGAGGTGGGTTTTACGAGTTTTGCCCATACACCGGAGATCCTCGACAGGACCTTCGATTTGGCGGAAAAGGCATTCAAAAAAAGTAAAGTTTAAGTCCATGTCCTTCTGGAAATACAAAAAAGTCGTCTTGCCCGTAGCCTGGGTACTCATTACGGTCTCTCTCGGGGCTTGGTGGCTTTTTTTGGGACTCCGTCAGAATCGAATGGCCACGGAATTCGCCGCTCGGCTGGGCAAGAAGGCCGAACCGGAAGTCCTGGATAAATTGGAGCGCCAGAGTCTGATGATCAAGCTGGAAGGAACGTTCTTCCTTTTCATGCTCGTATCCGGAGGGCTTACCCTCGTTTGGTTGACGTTCCGCGAAGACAAGCGTAACAAGTTGATCCACGACTTCTTTTCCACCGTGACCCATGAGATCAAAACTCCGTTGGCTAGTCTGCGTCTTCAAGTGGAAAGTCTTTTGGACGAAGGTTCCAAAACCGCCCGGGACAAATTGCTCCATCGACTGCTCAAGGATTCGGTGAGAATCGAATCCCAGATGACCAAGGCGTTATATCTAGCTAGCTTGATGCGCTCGGAACGTTTGTATCTGGAAAACACGGATTTAAGCGGTCTGGAGCAAAGTCTTAGAGAAGACTGGACGGAATTAAAACTGATTACGGACTGGAAAGAGAAACGGGTCCGGGCCGATCGCAAGGCTCTGGAAAGTGTCTTTCGGAATCTTCTGGAAAATTCCCTCCAACACGGCCGAGCTACGGAGGTCCATATCTCCTCCGAAGCGGCCCCGAACGGAAGAGTGAAATTCATATTCGAAGACAACGGATCCGGATTTAAAGGGGATTCTAGATCCTTAGGACGTCCCTTCGTAAGACACACATCCACCAGCGGAAGCGGAGTCGGTCTGTACATCGTCAAAAAACTGATCGAAAAGATGAGCGGGAATTTCGTACTGCGTCCCGGTTTTTCGGACGGATTCCGCGCGGAATGGACCCTACCCTCCACGGAAAAAAAGGTTCCTACGCAATGAGAGAGAAACTGTTGCTCGTGGAAGACGATCGCTCTTTGGGAGAAACCCTGAAAGAGAGGTTGGAAAAGGAAGGCTACGAGATCGTCTGGACCGTATCCGTCCAATCCGCGAAAGTATTGGCTTTGGAAGCGAAGCCGGATCTGGTGCTATTGGACGTACGTTTGCCTGACGGAGACGGGTTCGAATTGGCTGCGGAGTTGCGGAGTCGTAAGGACTGCCCTCCTTTTCTGTTTCTTACGGCCCATTCCGGTGCACCGGAAAGGTTGCGGGGGTTCGAGCTCGGCGCCGAGGAGTTTATTCCGAAGCCTTTCCATCTAAAGGAACTTTTGATTCGAGTGAGACACGTATTAGAATCTCATAAACATTCCTTTCGGGAAGCCAGATATTCCTATCGCGGTTACCTGCTCGATTTCTCCGGATATGCGATCCGCTCTCCGAAAGGAGAGGAGACCCGGCTTTCCAAAAGAGACTGTGCCCTTTTGAATCTCTTGGTGCAAGAAAGACATAGAACCGTGAGCAGAGATGAAATTTTAGACCGCCTTTGGGGAGAGGAAAAATTCCCCACGAACAGAACTATAGATAATTCCATTGTTCGTCTTAGACAAGCCTTCGAAGACCAAGGCGAAGACGCGATCCGATCCGTAAGAGGCGTCGGTTACCAATGGACCGGAGATTTACAGGATGCCTAACCCGAAATTCGAAAATGCGCTTCGTTGCCTGCCGCAGTCGGTTCCGCCGATCTGGATGATGAGGCAGGCGGGCCGTTACCATTCCCATTACCAGAATTTAAGAAAGAAACATAGCTTCGAGGAGCTCTGCAAGATCCCCGAGTTGGCCGCAGAGGTGGCCTTCGGTCCGGTCGACGATTTCGGTTTTGATACCGCGATTCTATTTTCCGATATTCTATTTCCGTTGGAAGCGCTCGGGATGGGTCTAAAGTTTGGGGACGAAGGTCCCAAGCTGGGCTGGCAACTCGGCGGTTTGGAAGATCTGAAACGGATGCATCCTTTGGAGCAGGCAGTGGATTTTATGGGATTCCAAAAAACCGCAGTCTCTTTGACTAGAAAACGGATTCCGGAAGACAGGTCCTTGATCGGATTCGTCGGAGGAGCCTGGACCCTTTTCTGTTATGCGACCTTGGGAAAACACGACGGAAATTTGGTCCTTCCCAAAGTCTCTAAATCTTTGAGGCAGGGGTTCTACGAAAAAATCATCCCTTTATTGAAGGAAAATATTCGTCTGCAATTAGAGGGCGGTGCGGAAGTAGTGATGGTGTTCGATACTGCAGGTGGAGATTCTTCTCCGGGATTTTTCGACGAGGCGATTTTGCCTCCTTTGAAGGAATTGGTGCAGGCATTTCCCGGAAAAATCGGCTATTACGCCAAGGCTCTCCCCTCTCCGAGTCTCGATAAGGTGCGATCCCTTTCCGGGCTACTTGGGTTCGGCGTGGACCACCGCATCGACCTGACCGAGCTCTTCGGAAACGGAAGACAATTCATCCAAGGGAATTTCGACCAGGCAATGTTATTCCTGGATCCTGTCGATTTTAGGACGTATCTTTTGGAATGGCTCCGCCCTTTCTTGGACTTGCCGCCGGAAAAAAGGGCCGGGTGGGTTTGCGGTTTAGGTCACGGGGTCCTTCCTAAAACTCCGGAAGCGAATGTAAGAACCTTTGTAAAAACCGTGAGGGAGGTGTTTGCATGAAATCGCAAATCGACTTGATAGAAAAATACGACGTTCCGGCCCCACGCTATACCAGTTATCCGACGGTTCCTTATTGGGAATCCGACCCGACCCGAGCGGAATGGTTGGAGGCGATACGTAGAAGGATCCTTCCGGAGGATTCCTCCGTTGCGTTGTATCTGCATATTCCGTTTTGTGAAACCTTGTGTTCTTTTTGCGGATGCAACACTTCCATCACGAAAAACCACACGGTCGAGGAACCGTACATTGCGACCTTGCTGGAGGAATTCCGCAATTATACCCGGGAAGTTCCCGAATTGACCAAGAGGGAATTGCGCGAACTTCATTTAGGCGGGGGTTCCCCCACCTATCTCTCCGAGGAAAACTTAAAGGTTTTATTAAGTACGATTCTGGAATCCTGGAAGGTCTCCTCGACTCCCGAGTTTTCATTGGAAGTGGATCCTAGACGCACGCGTCTAACTCAGTTGGAGTTGTTGAAGGATTTCGGTTTCAAAAGAATCAGTTTGGGCGTTCAGGATTTCGACCCGGAGGTCCAAAGACTGGTCAACAGAATCCAACCTTTCGAGCTTACGGAAAAGATCACAAACGGAGCGAGAAAATTAGGATACACTTCCGTGAATTTCGATCTTATTTACGGACTTCCCCGACAAACCAGCGAAAGTGTCCGTACGACGATTTCCAAGACTCTGGAACTGCGCCCGGATCGTATCGCTTTTTATAGTTACGCTCACGTCCCTTGGATCAAAGCGGCCCAAAGACTTTTTACCGAAGAAGATCTTCCGAAAGGATCCGAAAAACGGGAATTGTACGAAATCGGAAGGGAGATGTTCCTGAATGCGGGGTATAAAGAGATCGGAATGGATCATTTTGCCCTTGAATCCGATTCTCTTTACTCCGCCTCTTTGGACGAAACATTGCATCGCAATTTTATGGGGTACACGACAAGACCCACGGACTTGCTTCTCGGTCTCGGAGTGTCGGCGATTTCGGATAGCTGGGATTGTTTCCACCAAAACGAAAAAATCCTGAAAAAGTACCAACGCAGGATCCACGAAGACGGATTCGCACTTTTAAGAGGACATAAACTGACTCCGGAGGATTTGGAACAAAGGGAGTTGATTCTCAGACTTTCCACCGCAGGTCGTGTGTCCGTTCCGGAAAAGATTTTCGACGAGGTGAAACTCTATTTGAGCGTCATGGAAGACGATAATCTAATCAGATGGGAAGGCTCCACCCTAGTGCTGACGGATTTGGGCAAGCCTTTCCTACGGAACGCGTGTACCGGTTTGGATTTGCGTTTGAGAAGAAAAGTTCCCGAAACGAAGGTTTTCTCTCAGTCCATCTGAACATTGTCCGCCGCCCGATTGTTTTGTAAAATGGGGTTGGAATTGGCGATTTAGAGTTCGGAAATAATTTTTTTTCCGTCCAATATTCGGGGTTCCCGAATGCGAGAAGCGCTTCTGCGGTTGCCAAGATTTTAGAATGGTTTTAATTACGTTTCGAAAAATTGTCTTCTTTTTGATCCTGCTTTTATTGCCGGCCGCGGTATTTCCGGTCACGATTCTTCTTAGAGAAGGCGGAAAAGTAAAAGGGGATATGGTTACTCAAAACCAATCCACCGTAGTCATCCAGACAGAGTCCGGCAAAAGAACGATTTATAAAAATCTTATACTCAAGGTTCTATACAAGGACGTTAACGACGACGAAGAGGAAAAAATCCGCATCGCCGAGGAAAAGAAGATCGCGACCGATAAAAGGGACGCACAGTTACGTGAAGTTGCCCGGAAGCAACAAGTCCAGCAGCAGTTGGAAGAAGCGGAACGATTAAAGAGAGAAGAAGTTCAGCGCCGGCAGGCCGAGGTTCCGGTGCAGGATGCTGTCGACCCGAAAAAGGCGCTTTTCCGCTCCGCGATCCTGCCGGGCTGGGGCCAATTCTATAGTGATCGGAAAATGTTCGGGGTGCTTTGGCCTACTTTGATGGCGGCTGCGGCTGTCGCTTCCTACGACAAATACAGAGTCTATCGTAACGCCATGAGGGACTATGGCACCATCGGAAATCCGTATTCCGAAACGGCGCTCTTAGGCGGTGCGTTAGGAGTCACCACCTTCTACACTCCCCCTGTCCTTCCGGATCCGATCAGCCAATATTACTTCGATCAAAACTACAACCTAATCCACCAGAAACGCGTAGAGGCCGACCGGGATTTTCAACACTACCAGGACGCTCTTTATGCTTTGGGCGCCATCTATGTTTTGAATCTTTTGGACGCGTATTTTTTGGCAGGATACGGTAGAAATTTGGTCAAGGCATCCGACGGAAAAAGTTCCGGTATGATCTTGTCCGCTCTTCCTTCCAATACGGGTATGTCGAATCTGGGATCGTCCGGTTCTTCCTCCACTTCCTTTTCCGAAACCAAATATACTTTCGGGTACCGCTTCACTTTTTAAGAAAAAGTTTGATATTTCTTAGTCTCCGATCCGGTTCTTTCCTCGAATCGGAGAGGGCAATGTTATTGCCAGAAGTTTCAAGGATTCTACCATGTATCCGTGGCGAAACAGATCCCAGATCAAATCGTTATAGGCGCCGGATTTACCGGTCTTGTACACGCGTTCCTCGCGTTGGAAAAAGGGGAATCCGTGTTGGTATTGGAAAAGAAGGATAGCACAGGAGGCTTGATCCATTCCGTCAGAACGGAATACGGAATCGTGGAGACTGCCGCGAACGGCATCCTGAATTCCTGGCAGTTGGAAAAATTGGCCGCACGTTTGGGTTTGGATCTACTCTTTCCGGATTCTGCGGCCCAAAAAAGATACATCTTCGCGAACGGCAAACCCAGAAGGATTCCGTTGAGTTTTTCGGAAATCTTGAGGGTTCTATACGGAGCTTTCTCCAAGCCTTCCAAACCCGAGCCTGGGGAATCCGTGTTCCATTGGGGCAAACGGGTGTTAGGCGAAGCGGCAGTCGCAAAATTGCTGGAGCCTGCCCTCGGCGGTATCTATGCAGGAGATTTGGACGCGATGTCCGCGGAATTCGTCTTCGGAAAGTTTCTACTCCAAGACCAAACCCTTTGGAAAAACATGATGGCTTATTCCAAGTCCATGAAGCTTCAGCCGAAAGTATTGCCGGGAAGAAAAGGAACGGTCAGCTTTCGCGGAGGGATCGGTACTCTGATCGGAGCGTTGGAAGCGAGAGTGACCCAAGACGGAGAAATTCGTTACGACGAGGAAGTGACGAATCTAAAGGATCTTCGGAAGAAATTTCCCGGATCTAAGATCACGATCGCTACCGGATTGAATTCCAGTCTGAGGATATTAAAGGGGGAATTTCCGGAACTTAAATCCTACCAAGGAGTGCTGGAACTTTTGCCCGTGGTTAGCGTGACCAGATTCGGAAAAGATTCCGTCCTCCAAGGAAAGAAAGGTTTCGGGATCCTCTTTCCCAAGGATCACAAAACGTTTTCCTCCGAATTGGGCGTGCGAGTAAGAGGGATTTTGTTGAACGATTTCATTTTTCCCAGTAGATCGGAAAAAGGAATACACTCCGAGACGTACATATACGGAGGAGCCGGTGACAGAGAGATCGCGACCAGGTCGGAGGACGATATCATAGGGATCGTAGAAGAGGATCGGAAAAAACTTTTACCGGAAAGTTCGGGCCCGCTCAATCATTATGTGACCGTATGGAAGGAAGCTATTCCCGTTTACGGACCTCAATTGTATTCCTTTAATAAGGAACTTGATCGACTCTTGCCGCCGGAAATCAAAGTGGAAGGTAATTTCAGGCAGGGTATCGGTTTGAAATCGATTTTGGAACGGGCTTACGCCGTAACTTGAGGATGGACCGGGGGAAAAACGGATGAAATACGACGAACTGGAAAAATTGAACGAGCTGAAACAGAAAGGGGCGATTTCCGAAGAGGAATATGAAGCCGAAAAGAAGAAAATTCTAGATTCCCCCTACCCTCGCGCTAACGAGCGCCTTGGGATGACCGTAAACCAGTATTGTATGGTGCTTCATCTATCTCTCTATTCCGCTTTTCTGTTTCCGGGAGTGGGCTTGCTCGTCCCATTGATTCTCTGGCTGATCGAGAAGGATTCGGATGCGGAAGTAGACGCTCAGGGAAAGATCGTGGTCAATTGGATGATCAGTTCCGTAGTTTACGGAGTCGTCCTCGGGATTCTCTGTCTAATTCTGATCGGCATTCCTTTTCTGATTTTGCTCGGTGTGTGTTATTTGATTTTTCCGATCATAGGAGCCATCAAGGCGGCCGACGGTGTCAGATGGAAGTATCCGTTCAGCATCTCTTTCTTAAAGGACGAGTCGGCGGCCTAAATAGAATGATCCTTACCGCTCGGCGATGCATCTCGTGTTTTCTTTTTTGGGATCGTATCCGCCTCTCGTAAAGCAGAGACAGGATTCCCTCGTCCCTCCTCTTTCTAGATCGAGTTTTGTCTCGAATACGAATTTGCTTAGGGCTTCTAAAAAGGCAGGGTAGCATCCGAGGGCCGGGATCCTGTAGTATTCTCGGATTCCGTTAGCTACGGCGTGTTCTCTGATTTGCACACCTATTTCTTCGAGCGTCTCGAGATGGTCGCTGACGAAGCTGATCGGATATACCGCTACTCTTTCGATTTTTTTCGTTCCTAACTCCGCGATTTTGTCCAACGTATTCGGACTTGTCCACTTGGAGGGGCCGACCCTGCTTTGAAAGGACAAGTGAACATTCCCCGCGAATCCTTTTTCTCTCAAAAGTCCTTCCAGGTCTCGTGCGTTCTTTTCGATTTCGTTTAAGTAGGTATCTCCCTTTCGGATCAATCTTAAGGGAATCCCATGCGCACTGAAAATCAGATCGATATTTTGCCAGTTTGTAACCGGACTCTCCCCGAGGTGGAGGAAATCTTCCCGCTTCAATTTTCCTTGGAAATACTCTAGAATCAGATCACGGACGGATTCCAGGTATTCGATTCTGTCCGAAAAAGGAAGGACCCAATTGGGATGACCGGCCGGGCAGAAGCCTAAGCTTTTCTTTAACAACATGGCCGTGGATAGCACGGTCGATCTGGAGTATTGAGGGTATAGAGGTAAAATGATCGTTCCGGATCTTGGGTCCGTCCAGTCGGGTCCTAGCTCGCGGAGATCGGGATATCCGCAGCTCATGGCGATTTTTACTTCCCATTTTTCTCCGGATTCTTCCAGTAATTTTTTAAGAGCCTCCGCTTGTTTCTCCGTCTCGGAAACGAGAGGAGAGCCCCCTCCGAATCCCATAGAGGCGTAAGTTTCCTGTACTTTTTTGGATCTAGACGATGCGACTTTCTTTGCCAAGGGCATTCTTAGAAATTCGGGTAAGGGTAGATCGAAAACGAAAGGATCTTCGAAGAGGTCCGATAGGAATTTCGGAATTTCGTCCGGTTGTCGCGGTCCGCCTAAATTGAGGATAAGTAACCTGTTTTTCAAATTGCCTCTGTTTACTTTGAAATCCATTCCAGATAATTTGTGATCGAGAATTCTATATTGTATTGTTTCGTACTTAAGTAGTTGCGGTAGCTGCCTGCGCTGTTCGATAGGATGTCGCTTGTGCTGATTCCTCCGGCCGTTCGGAAACTTCCCGCGCCGTACAACCTGTTCTCGGTCAAGCGAAGGAAAAACAGCCAGGAATTCCAGATCCTCCCGCCTCCTAGATTCGTTTCGATGCCGTAGCCGGCGGCATTGCCTATGAAATTCAGATTTCTTTGGTAATGATAGTCCCGGAAATGGGAGAACCAGGTGCTTCCCATGAAGCTCCCTTCGAAAAGCCAGGCCCCGTCGGAATATCGGTAGCCGATCCCGACAGGTATTTCCCAAGTACTGTTGGAAAAACTAAGCCCGATTCCAATCGGCCCGTAAAAGATGGGATTGGATGCGATCCATTGGTTCACATCGTAAAGATAATATTTGAAGTAAGTATAGTGGATTCCGGCGGACAAAAAAAGTCCTTTCCCTTCTTTTCTGCCGTCGGGATCGCTGTCGCCTAGATAGCGTCGTAAAGTGAGACTGATTCTGTCCTGCTTCATTTTAAGTCGCCCTCTGCCGTCGGCAAAGTTCTTAGTGCCGCTGAACGTATACGGCGTATCGTAAAAGCTCCACTCTCTGAACGAAAACTTATTCCCTCTTTCGACCGAGAAGTTTGCCATTGCGAAGTCTTCGTCCCTCCCCTGCCCTACTCTAGTATTCCGTCCGTTAGTTCTATAACCGGCGGTTAACTCCCATTTTTGCCACCAATGCCTGAGCTCTATCCCGCCGTAGGAAAATTCACGACTATACGTGATCCTGGATCCTGCCTCCGCTCCAGAAAGATTCGGGTATTTGGTACCGGATTCGAAGATATGCTGTCCTCCGTTCTCTCCCGCGAGCACGGTCGCGGAAGATCGGCTCCAAAACCCTTTCCAGAATCCGATTTTCGCTTCCGGAGAAGATCCTATTTCGGCCACTTTGCCGTTTTGTACCCCAAGCCGGGGTTCTTTTTTAGGGATTTCCTGGGAATGTATATTCGAGGCGATTGAGAATAGTAAAAAAGGAAGGAATATCTTTAAAATGCGCGAGTATTTCTTTTTCATCGTTTTTCGGATCCGGGGAGGGTGAAACGATTTCACCCCAGTTCGAACCCGGTAAATGATTCTACTAGTCTCCTCCCCTACCCGCCTCCAAGCAATCTCGTTTTTTCGCCTTATCCGATGGAATGAGACATAGGTTTGATTGACAAAACGGATCAGTAAAGGGATCAAGAGGCTAAGGTTCCGGAAAAATGAAAGATAGGGTGTTGGAAATTCGGGAGATTCTCTCGGTGTATGCGGTCTCTTCCGAAGAGGAATTTCGCCAAAAGGCGGAGGCTTGGAATATTCCGGTCCAGGGCAAGGGGAAGTATAAAGAGGAAATTTTAGATAAATATTTCCGGAAGAAGAGGAAAAGCGGATACGAATCAATTGTGATCGCGGTTTCGAATCAAAAAGGCGGCGAGGGTAAGACCACAGTTTCCATTTGTCTTGCCGAAGCCTTGGCCAAATCGGGAAAAAAAGTCCTGTTGATCGATTGGGATGCTCAGGCAAATATCACCCAACTGTATGTCGGCCAAGTCGAGAAATCGGTATTCCATTCTCTAGGCTATCGGGGCGATTCGACGATTCCGATTTCCGAAATCGTCCTGAATCTTGCTCCCGGCTTGGATCTAATTCCGTCCTCCATTCATCTGGCGAATTTTACGACTCCGTACGAACGCGACGACTTCGAGTTATTGAAGGACGCCCTGCTGCCCGTCAGGTCGTCCTACGAATACGTCATCATAGACTGCCCGCCGTCCCTCGGTTTAATTCTGGAGAATGCGCTCATTGCCGCGGATCTAGTCCTGGTTCCCATTCAGACGAGAGCCTTTAGCGTTCAGGGGTTGAAGGATTTGCACGGCACGATAGAAAAAATCCGTAAGAAAGCGAATCCCGATTTGGGGTTACTCGGGGCGGTACTGAACCAATACGAGGATTCCAGGGCGTTGTCCGGGCTCGCGGACGCGATTCGGAAATATTTTCCGGTTTTTGATTCCGTCGTGTACAGGAGAGAGGCGATTCCTCAGTCACAGGCGAAACGGAAGTTGTTATCCGAATACGACCCGAAGGCGATGCAGATGTTTTCCGCTCTGGCGGAGGAAGTGGTAAGGAGGGCGAATGGCCAAGAGAGCTGAGTTTGCCGGTATGGATCTGCTGACGGCGTTCGGCGGAGAAGAATCCTCGCGGAAAGAGATTTCCGTCGGAGATATACAGCCGAATCCCGAGCAGCCTAGGATTTTCGGCAGGGAAGAAGTAAGCGATCTGACAGAATCTATGCGTCGCCTGGGTCTAATCGAACCCATCGTAGTCCGGAGAGCGGGTAAGAAATTTCAGATCGTGGCGGGGGAAAGGCGATACCAGGCCGCGAAGATTTTGGGATGGAAGTCCATCGCCGCGGTGGAAACCGACGCGTCCGAGGATCGCTGTTACGAGATGGCTCTGGCGGAAAACGAAAAGAGAAAAAGTCTGAATCCCTGGGAAGTAGGGAGAGCGATCCAATATCTGCGCAAGGAAAAAAAGAAAACGGCCGAAGAGGTCGCCAAGTTGCTAGGCTATACGGAAAGGTATGTGAAACAATTGAGTTCGATTGCGAGGTTGGATCAGAAGTCTGTCGGTGACTTGTTGCGCTCGGGAAGAGAGGCATCCGTAAAAAATCTGGAAACTCTCCTGAAAAAAAAGGAAGGTAGGGGGGGTGAAACGATTTCACCCCGGAAGGTCCCCGATCGTGTAATCCTGGATTTGAAATCTTTACCCTCGAAAACCAAGGATTTATTCCTGAGAGATCTTTCTACTTTAAAGAAAAAATACGGAATTCGCTGACCGTTACGCAGCGAGTTTTTATTCGTTCTCGTTCGGGAAAAATTTTTTTCATTGGATAAATTCGAGCGTCTGTAAGCCTTCCCAGAAAGGTAGGCGAAGTTCGTTTAAGGTGCAAATGAAAATAGGTATTATCGTCGGTTCGCATAGGAAAGAGTCCCAATCCGCCAAGGTAGGGAATTTTCTGGCTCAGAAATTAAAGGACATGGCCGTACAGACTTGGACTTTGGACCTTGGCAAGACTCCGTTACCGATTTGGCAGGAAAGTTTTTGGGACGGCGGTCCGGAGTGGGATTCGATTTGGAAACCGATAGACTCCGAACTTCGCGGGTGTGAAGGCTTCGTAACGATTAGTCCGGAATACGCCGGGATGGCCAGCCCCGCGTTGAAGAATTTTTTTCTTTATGCAGGAACCGTTCAACTGGGCCATAAGCCTTCCCTTCTTGTGGGTGTTTCCGCGGGCCGCGGAGGCGCTTTTCCCGTGGATGAACTGCGGGGCAGTAGCTATAAAAACAGCAAGCTTTGTCATATTCCGGAACAACTTCTGTTTCGAGATACGGAACATCTCGTAAATCCGGGGGACCCGGTTTCCCAAGAGGATTCGTACATCAGAGAGAGAAGCACGTATGCGCTTCGGGTCCTTCTTGCTTACGCCGAGGCCCTTTCCGAAGTCAGGGAATCCGGTGTGACGGACGACCCCAGGTTTAAAAACGGAATGTCCTAAGTCTGTTGCCCCTTCCTTAAAATGCGACGTAATGCGGTGGAGAGCGCTTCCCATACGACCCAAGGGATGGCCAGATTCAGGATCCAAGTCGCGAAATAAAACGGGATTTGAGCCCATCTCGGATCGAACGGATTGTGCGCATGGAAAAAATGGATTAGGACCGGGTGGAGGAGGAAGATTCCTATACTCCCCCGTCCAAGAGCGCAAAAAATCCGATAGGGTAGGGGAGGGGGACCTGCGGTCTCGATTTTTCTTCCCCAAAAAAAGAGGACCAAGAACATTCCGAGCGGATAGAAAACGAGGTGGTTCGATACTTCCATCGAAAAGCGGAACGTCAGAACTAATACGGTCAGCGAATAGACTACCAAGGAAAACGTCAGGAATTTCCAAAAGCCCGAAGCGTCCGACGTTTTCGGCATGAGGAGAGCTTCGAACTCTTCCGGGCGCTTGAATTTTTCGGAGGAGAGAACTCCGACCGTAAAGAAAATTAGAAAGTGGGTGAGTAGGATCGGCTCCCAGCCTTTGATTCCGAGATCGAAATAATCGAAAATATGGTTCGATACGACGTTCAGGAAGAGAGTCTCCAGGAGCAGGGCCAGCCACGGAATTCGATTCGAGGCCGAGAGTAGAAACGGGAACAAGACGTATGCCTGGACCATCAGAGGCACGAAATAATACGGAGCAAAGATCGACCCCTGTGCGTACGAAGTCAGCCAGGTCTTCCCATCCGGAGGGAGCCCGTATTTTAGGCCCGCGGCGATCAAAAATACCAGTGTGTACGGCAGGATCAAGCCTAGAATCTTAGGTTTCGTGTAAGAGGAAAAACTCGAGTACGAGAGGTAGATTCCCGATGATATAAGAAAAGCGGGTACGGAAAATCTAGCTAGATTCGAAACGGCTAAGGCCCAATCGGAGAACGGCTCTTGGGGTCCGAAAAAACGATAGTACGAGGATAAGTGTATGGCCACAATTCCGGAAATCGAAACGCCTCTGACGAAGTCGACGACGGCACTCCTGGTTTTCGTTCCGGAATGCGTCTTGGCGGCGCGACTTTCGAATAGGCCTCGAAACGAGGGAAAGAGGAGTAATAGGAAGGCAAGGAGGAATAACCCGAGGCCTTCTAAGCCCAAAGAAAGGATAGAATTCATCGAAACGTATAGTCTATTGTACTAGCGGGTTGGCAAGCTAGTTCGAAACGCCGAATTATTTTAACAGGGGGTGGAATGAATAAGATCGTAGTGCAGTCCGGACAAATCATTTTTAGGGAAGGGGACAATAATAATTCCATGTACATCGTTCTTTCGGGAATGGTGGAAGTCTTCTTCACTCATAAGAATACGGCCACTCGCCTGGCCTTGATGAAAAAAGGCGACTTTTTCGGTGAAATGGCTCTCTTCCGCGCCAAGCCTCGGAGTGCGACTGCGAGAGCGGTCATGAACACCGAGTTGGCAAGCATAGAAAGCAAGCAGCAACTGGAGAAATACCTATTGTCCAACCCCGAATTCGCCGCAAAAATGGTTCGGATTTTAGCGGATCGCCTGGCGAATACGAACGAACTTCTGATTTCTAAGTTGAACGAAATCACCACTAAGGAAATCGAGTACCAGATCCAGGAATAAGGATCGACTGACAGGAATTATGCGGAGAAACGCGCCAGGGTCAGTAAGTGATTTTGTCTTTACCCGCGGATTTGGCTTCGTATAGGCGCGCATCGGCGATGGAATAAAGGTGTCCACCTTCCTCCGAGTCGAGCGGATATTCGGATACTCCCCCGGATACGGTCACTTCGAGGCCGAAATCGTTTTTGGATGAATTTCTGAGATATGTGCGGAATCTTTCTATCGCCACGGTGGAATTTTCGCGGGTGGTCTCCGGAAGTATTACCGCGAATTCTTCTCCTCCCACTCTGCAACTGATGTCCTCCGTACGGAACGCGTACATGAGAGTTCCGGCGACAAGTTTTAGAATATCGTCTCCGAAGGAATGGCCTTTGGAATCGTTGATTCGTTTGAAATTGTCCAAGTCGAAAAGAAACAGGCAGAAGTTTCTCTTATAACGTCTGCTTCTGTTGATCTCCTTATTCAACACCAGATTGAAATAGCGACGGTTATAGATTCCGGTGCCTTCGTCTATGACCGCATTCAGGATAATCTCCTCGAAGGAATACATGTCCACAATCTTGGGATTTTCGATCAGCCTGTTCTTTAGATATATATAATCCAATAAGGCGACTACGAAGTTCATGCTTCGGCCCAACTTGCGGCTTACTTCCTCCGCGTGGGCATAGATTTCCTTCCATAGCGTTCTCGCTTCGGATTCCGGTAGGTCCAGATTGGCGACGATTCTGAAAAAATCCGAGTAGAAGTAGTCGTGCTTCTTGCCCATCTCCTCAAACTTGCTAGCTAAGCCGGAGAGGGAAGTTTGTCTATCGTTGACGATTTCGAGTATTGCGGTTTTCCGTTCCGAGGAGGTCGGCCCTAGCCCTTTGAATCGGTCCCGCATTTCGAGAAGTTCCGTTCTTGCCAGATTGGCCGCGGTTTCTTGGGCGCCTAGGATGCTCTCCGCCTCTTTGAGTTCTTCTTCCCCGAGACGGGAAACACGTTCAGCTAGGGCTAGGAGTTTCTTGAGTCTTTCGATCTCCCTATCTTTCGTATTTAATTCGTCTTCGAAATTTCGCATGTTATCGGGGGAATGTCTCGGTATTTCGTTCTTTTGTAGAGCTATACGTCATTCTTTTATGAGGTATTTTACTGGTAAAATAATTCCTTTCCCGTCTAGCTGGTAAATCAATTTAATGAATAAAAAGGACCTTTATTACAATGTCGGAAAGTCGGGTCTCTAAAAAAGTGATTATTACGGGAGCAAGTTCCGGAATCGGTAGGGAACTCGCTTTGATTTACGGAAAAGCAGGTCATGATCTTGCTTTGACTTCCCGGAAAAAGAAGAGCCTGGACGACCTGGCAAAGGAGATCCGGTCGGCCGGAGGGAAGGGCAAAATTGTCACAAAACCCTTGGACGTTTCGGACACGGACCAGAACTTCAAGGTTCTTCCCGCTTTCATCAAAGATCTCGGAGGTTTGGACCTGTTCATCGCGAATGCGGGTATTTCCACGACTTCTTCCTTCGGACAAAAGAGTTTCGAGGCGGACAAGCAAGTGATAGAGACGAATTTGATCGGCTTGATGGCGGGCGCGTCGGCGGTATTGGAATTTTTTAAGAAACAGAAAAGCGGTCAGATTGTGGGAATTTCTTCCGTGGCTTCGTTCCGCGGACTACCGGGCTCCTCCAGTTATAGCGCTTCCAAGGCGGGAGTGTCCACGTACCTGGAGGCTCTGAGAGGCGAGGTTCGAAAATACGGAATTTCCGTTACGGTTATCCATCCAGGATTTATCGATACGCCCATCAACCAACAATTAAAGAGTCGCCCTTTCGTGGTGCCCGTTTCCGTAGGCGCCAAAAAAATCCATGATCGAATCGAGTCTAGAGTGCGTTCCGCGATCGTTCCTTGGTTTCCCTGGGCCTTTGTCGGAGCACTGATGAAGGCGGTGCCCGAATTTCTTTGGGAGAAAATCGGGCTTAAATAGGTCGGATTTCCATGCAGTCTTCGGAAGAACAATCCCCCGAGATCAAAATCAGAGTTTTGTTCGTTTGTCTGGGGAATATCTGTAGGTCCCCCGCGGCAGAAGGCGCCTTTCAGGATCTGGTCAGAAAGAAAGGAATCGAGAGATATTTCGAAATAGATTCCTGTGGAACATCCAGATACCACCTCGGTGAACTTCCGGATATGCGTACGCGCCAAGCGGCGAGAAAAAAGGGGATCGAATTGGTCCATCGAGCCAGGCAATTTCAGAAATCGGATTTCGATGCGTTCGATCACGTTCTTGCTATGGATCGCTCCAACCTGAAGGATCTATTGAGTCTTGCGTCGGGAGAGGAGGAAAGAAAAAAGATCCACCTCTACCGGAAATTCCAAAAAGGGGAAGGAAAGGATTCGGACGTCCCCGACCCATATTATGGAACTTTAAAGGACTTCGAGGAAGTCCAGTCCATCGTTTCCGAGGCCGCCGAAGGTCTGCTGGAATTCATCTTAAGTAAAAACGGAGTCAAGTATGCCCCATAAAACGGAAAAAAAGAAGGTGGTGATCATAGGAGCCGGTTTCGGCGGCTTACAGGCGATCCAGAAACTTTCCCAAAACGAATCCGTAGAAATCATCGTTATAGATAAAAAGAACCACCACCTGTTTCAGCCTTTGCTGTACCAGGTCGCGACCGCAGTGTTAAGTCCCGCGGACATCGCGATTCCGACGCGTTCCTTGGTCGGTGACCGGGAAAACGTCACCGTCTATCTGGGAGAGGCGGAAAAGATAGACATTCAGTCCAGGAAGGTTTTCTTTCAAGGACACTCGCAGGATTACGATTATCTCATTTTGGCCGCGGGAGCGAAATCCAGTTATTTCGGAAACGACCATTGGAAGGAATATACCACAGGTCTGAAGAATCTTAAAGACGCTCTCCGGATCCGGACGAAACTTTTGCTTTCGTTCGAACGAGCGGAACTGGAGGAGGACAAGGACGCGGCCAAGGCGCTTTTGAATTACGTAATCATCGGCGGAGGCCCCACCGGAGTGGAATTGGCAGGCTCTATTGCGGAGCTTTCCCACGAGATCGTAAGGAACGAATTCCATACGATAGATCCGGCTTTGTCCAAAATCACTTTGATCGAGGCTTCCCCACGGTTGTTGGCGACATTTCATCCGTCGTTAAGCGAATTTGCCAAGAAACGTCTGGAAAAGAGGGGAGTCGAGGTGCTCGTCGGGACCAAGGTCACGAATATCGACTCGGAGGGTGTGCATTTGGAAGGTCGAGTGATTCGGTCTTCCAGCGTGATCTGGGCGGCGGGGGTCCAGGCGAACGAGATCAGCAAATCCTTGGGCACGGCCTTGGATCGTTCGGGCAGGGTGATCGTGGACGAATTCTGCAATATAGAAGGGCATCCGGAAGTGTTCGTGATCGGGGACATCGCTTCCTACTCCAAAGGTTTGGAGCGCCCTCTACCAGGAGTCTCTCCGGTGGCAATGCAGCAAGGACGTTATGCGGCATCCTTGATCAAAGGGGACTTGAAGGGGAAAAAACGATCCCCCTTTAAATACGTGGACAAGGGAAGCATGGCCACCATCGGTCGGCAGGACGCAGTCGCTCAGGTGGGAGTTTGGAAGATGAAAGGGTTTTTCGGTTGGTTGGCTTGGCTCTTCGTACACTTGTTCTACCAAGTAGGGTTCAAGAACAAGGTTTCCATCATGATCACTTGGGTTTGGTCGTACATGACTTTTCGCGCGGAAGCGAGATTGATCCAGGACGAGGTGGGAGCGGAAGGAATTTCCGATCCGGTTTCGAGATAGATCGTAACGATCCAAGGCATAAAAAATTCTTGAATCCGATTTCGAAGATGGAAGGATAAACCGCAATGCATGTAGACGCTTGGCGCGGTAAAACCGTCGTAATTACCGGAGGGTCCTCCGGAATCGGGGAATCCCTTCTCGGAATCCTGTCTAAGATTCCTTGCAGGGTCATCAATCTTTCCCGGTCCAAGCCGGATCTGATCGCGAAGGCGGAAAAGAAACTGACCCAAGTATCCGCGGATCTTTTCCATATTTCGGCAGATCTCTCCTCGGAAAAGGAAATCAATAAGGCGGCGAGTAAGTTGGCCAAGATCACGGACGGGGTGGATGTGCTCTTCAATAACGCAGGCATCACCGCGCACTCCAGGTTGGACCAGACGCAGATGGAGGCGTTTCGGAAAGCGTTCGAAGTGAATTTTTTCGGTCCCGTTCTTCTTACGTTACGCTTGCTTCCCTATATCAAAAAAAAGAAAGGCGTGGTAGTCGTGACTTCCACCGTAAGCGGTTTGTACGGAATTCCGGGAAGGAGCGCCTATTCCGCTTCCAAAGCTGCTTTGCACGCGGTCATGGAGTCGGCTCGGATCGAGTTGGGAGAAGACGGACTTAGATTCGTGATTTTTTGTCCTCCTTACACAAAGACGAACCTTAGAGCCAACGGTTTGGACGGGGACGGAAATCGTTTGGGAGAATCCCATTACCAGGGGAAAAGCAAAACCCCGGAAGAAGTAGCGAGAAGAATGATTCGCGCGGTAGAGGATCCGAATTCCAGATTGGTGGTCATGGATAAGAGCGGATTCTTTTTGAAATGGATGAGAAACATCTCTCCGTCGTTTCTGGAGAAGGTATTGTTTCAGAAGTTATACAAAGATTTTCATTGAAGGTAAGCCCTTTCGAGTATGGATACGAGAAGCATTGTCAAGGAGTTCCGGTACGAATTCCCTTTGGAAAAAGTTTGGAGCGCGGTTACGGTAAACGAAGAGTTGATCCATTGGTTGGCGGACAAGGTTACCGGTCGTCCGAAGATCGGAGCCAAGTTTTCCTGGACTTGGAATTTGGGCCCGGAAGGAGAGCTGACTTCCAACGGGATCTATAAGAAAATCGTTCCGTTCGAGGAGTTGGTCCTGGAATGGGAGGATCATCCCGCCGGGTCCATCGAGCTGAAATTGGAATTCGAAAAAGACGGAGACGGGGCGACCATTCTTCGTTTAACGAATTCCGGTTATCCGAGCGGCGAGAAGTTCGACCATTGGATCGAGGCAGCTTCGGAAGGTTGGGACGACGAGAGCATGAACCTTCTGGAATATCTGAGAAGGAATTGAGTGCGAGGCGGCTCTGTCCGGGATTGCCTAGATCCAATTTTCGATCTTGAGGCCCCGGATTTTTTTGAATTCTTTTTCATTGTTCGTCACAAGGATGTATCCGTTAGAGACGGCTTGGGATGCTATCAGAAGGTCGTAAGGTCCTATCGGATTTCCCGATTTTTCCAATTCAGATCGAATTCTGGCGGAAATCTCGGTTTCTTCCCTGCCATAGGAAAGAATATTCAAGTAATTCAGGAAATCATCTAGCGCTTTCTTATTTTTCTCAAAAAATCTGCTTTTCTGAACACCGTATCGAAGTTCAAATTCCGTGATCGATGAAATATAGATGTTTTCTAATTCTATTTTCTTAAATTTCTTATAAACGGAGTCCGGCCTCTTATTGATGATATAAATGCAGATATTCGTATCTAAAAGAACCTTCGTCATATCGAATCGCGTTGCTCGTATTTTTTAGGCTGGTTCCGCTCTAAGGCTAAGTCCTCGGAAAACTCATTCAAAGTATTCCAGAATCGATCTAAAGCGTCATCCACTGGGGTTAATATTACGTTTTCTCCTTCCTTTCTGATATAGACCTCACGCCCTTGGAATCTATATTCTTTCGGTAGCCGAACCGCCTGACTGTCTCCGTTTTTGAATATCTTTGCTCGATTCATATATATGCTATAATATATATGAATCGAGTAGTCAATCGGTTTTCCGGGAGGAAGTTTCAAAGCCTCTCCCAATTGTTTCTAGCATGGCCAACGGTATCAAGGGATCTTCCGAATAAAACCCATTCGACCAACGACAGATAAAAATTAGGCTATGACAAATTGTGAAGAATCCGTATTTGCTAAGGATTCTCTTTTTCGAAACGTGCTAAAGTATTCCGTATTTGGAGTCGTTTTTTGTTTTTGGGGAAGAAGCCTCTTGTATAGACGAAATTTCTCCGGCGAAAATAGGACAACAACCGTGTTGTCAGGATCTTCAAATGCTTCTTTGAGATACCATTTGACACTGTCGCTTAGATCTTCCAGAGCTTCCTCTATGTTCCGTCCCGAGCCAACTTGGCTTAAGGGTAGTACTTCCGCATAATATAAGTTTTCCGTATCGTTTTTGATCTGATAAATTAATATAGGTAAAGAGCTTTCTCCGCCAGGGGCTTGGTGGCGAAATACGATTGCTCCCGCTTTTAGAGGGATTACATCCGCTTTGAATCTCATAACCCTAAGTGATTCCTTACCAACAGAATCTATCTATTCGTTGGTATATTACCCGTTCTTGGATTTATCATCACACTTTAAAAAAAATCAAGTCAATAGAAACCCTACGAAAATTCTACTAGCTTTGATTCTTTCTAAGTGTATCTAAGGGGAGGCTTGGGTCTTCTTTTCTTCCAGAAGAGGAATTTTTGCTCCGACCGCTCAGGGGCAGCGAGGCGGGGACTCTGCCCGTCCGGGCAGAGTGTTGTTAAGATCCGGTCGGGGAGGAGCGGTTATTGGATTTGAACTGTGTTGTTGGTAGATTGGGTACCGCCTTGTTTGAAGAGGACTACATAGGTCCCGGCATTCAGCGTCGTAAATGCTGAATTGACTGTCGGACCAGATGGGTTAAAATCACTTACTGAGACGGGGGTGATCGGAACGTTTGTTGTCGAAATTGGACAAGATCCTTTCAATATATTGAATGTACCTGCCGGAGCGGAGACAGTTATAACATCTCCCGGATTGACGGTAAACATTATTGTACCTTCATACTTGCCGTCTTTTGCAATGTATGTGGTGGAGAACGGCACGGTTTGGCCCTTGGAAACTTTGGCTAGAGGGTAGGAAAATTGGCTGAGGCCGTAGCTGTCCCCACAGGCAGTGTTGCTGGCGTTGTTGAGTAGGGTGTAGAGTGTGAGGTTGTCGCCGTCTTTGTTGCTGCTTTTGTGGCATCCGGAGAGGGTGAGGGCTGCGATTAATACTAGGGTTGCAAAGGTTGCAATGTTTTTCATGGGGATCTAGGAATCTCCTTCTTTTGGCCCAAGAAAATGTTCATTTGACGAAAAGTCTACGACTTTGTGGTGGGGGACTCTAGATTATTTTGGGTTTTTTATCCCTTGAGGGGGGTCGTTTATTAAAAAATTTACGAATTTTTGAGTCTCCGGCGGGTGAATTTTGTTGCCAGGATCGAATTCGTACGCGAAATCTGCATCGGTACGTTCTTTTTTTATGCAGTCGGCTCGGAAATTTTGTTTTTCTCTCTTTGTGGCAGGGGTTGCTTTTGTGTTCTGCTCTTGCAGTCCGCAATCTCCCGGTTACGGTCTTTTGGCCGCTTTGGAGGGAATGGTGACGAGCCAGGCGAATTCCGGAACGAGTTTTCCTTCCAATCCTCTTCCCTTTGTGGGCCATGCGTTTTTTCTCCCCGGCCAAACCGTGAATCTGAATTCCGCTAATAAGGCGAGCGGTGGGGGGATCGTGGTGGATCCGAGTAGTGCGGGTTCCACTTTGGGGATTGCCACGGAAGGGAATGGGGTTCCGAATCTGGTCTTTTTGTACAATGGGAACACGAATCCATACGCAGTGGATGTGAATGGGGACGGGGTTCCGGATTATTATTTGTGTTATAAACCGGATGGGAGCGTGAATCTGACGACGGGGATCAACTGTACCGGAAATGTTGTGACCGTGGTTCCTGGCCAGGGATTCGACACGACCGGTAACGGGGTGGTGGATAACCCTATGATGGCTCGGGAGAAGGCGGATACGATTGCGCCGAGCAGTTCGATCACTCCCGTTCCCGGGACGTACGGAGGGGCTCAGTCGGTGACGATTTCCTGCGCGGACAATGTGGCTCCGGGGAACTTGGATTACACTTTGGATGGAAGCACTCCTACCTTCAGTCCGGTCCATGGGACGATTACGAATCCTCCTAAGACGACGTTTGCGGTAGGCGGGAACGGGAACGGGGACGGGACGTATACCGTGGAATACAGGTGTAGAGATTTAGCGGGGAATGTGGAGGCAGTGCATACGGCCACATACATCGTGAATCATACGATTCCGAACATCACGATCGTGAATTCTTTGGGTTCCGCGTATTTGAGTACCAATGCGGGTGCGATCAATTCCACTACCTTCAGTTGGAAGTCGAACCAGGCGGGGTCGTATTCGGTGCGCTTGGGCGCGACGGGTTGCACGGACGGAACGATCGTAGGGAGCGGCACTGTTGCGGCAAATTCGGCACAGACCACTTTTGTGAATGCGAGCCAGTTGGTCGCCGGAGTGAATCCTATTTTCGTATGCGTGACTGCGGGGCAAACGGGGAAGTTGTCTTTGACCGTTACTTTGGATAACCAACCTCCTACGGTGACTCCGAATCCGGGGGGTGGAGGGTATGGGAGTTCTCCCGTTTCGGTGCAATTGAATTATTCGGATAATGTGAGTACGGCTTCCGGGTATCTTGTGGCTTATACTACGGACGGATCCTTGCCTTCCATCAATACGGCCACGCAAACGATCACGAACGGGATCGCGTATTCCTCGAGCACTCCGATTTCCGTAAAGACGACTGCAACGATCCGTTATCTGGCGATGGACAATGCTGGGAATTTGTCCACTCAGGGTAGCGCGGTCTATACGATCGATCCGAATCTTCCGACGGTCACGATCAATTCGTACCCGTCCACCCAGGCGGTGAACGGGAGTACGGACGCTCAAGTCAATTGGCAGTTCGGGGTGCAGAGCGGAGCCTCTTATAAGGTGCTTCTGGGAGGAAACAAGTGTACCCAGGTGCAAACGACTAGCGGTACCGGAAGTACTAGCACGACCACGACGAATTACCAGGGTCCTTCCGGGGTTTTGTACAGCACGGTTTCGGATTGCGAGTGTAATAACGGGACCGCCTTGGCGGGCTCGAGCACGGCGTATGCGAGCGGGAATGTGGTGGTTTCCAGTCCGAATGCGAGCATTTTCGATATCCAAGAAAATGTTCCGGTGGTGACTACGATGGCGAACTTGAATTTTACGGCAGGTAAGAATTCGATCGTACTTTGTGTGGCTAACGAACTGAACCAAGCGCATTACGGAAGCGTGGTGGGTGCGATCTGGAAGGACACCTTGGCTCCGACGGTGACTTCGGTGAGTCCGAGCGGGGGGGCGACGGGAGTGAATCCGAAGCCGGGGACGATCACCCTGACGTTTAGCGAGCCGATGAACCAGAGTTTGGCTCCGGGGTTTTCGATTACGGCTTATACGGCCAAGGCGGGTCAGCTTTGGCAGACATTAGATATTACGAATATTCAGTATTCCTGGACGAGTCCGGACACGTTGCAGGTCCAACTCCCTTGGAAGTTCTTTCCCGAAAACGCGCTTTTGCAATGGTCCCTGACGGGCTCGAGTATGAAGGATGTGATGGGGAATGTGATGGCCTCGAATGCAAGTATGGCATTTACCACCACGACGTACGAGGCGGCGAGCGGGACCTGGTTTGGCCAAGCTGCTCCGTCATACAATCCGACTCCTGTGACGATTTTTTCCGGATTTCCCTCGGATTCCGTGACTATAGACAATAGCACGCAACTGTATTGGAAAACCGTTTCGGAGACGGTTCCTACGGGGGCTTCCGCTCTTACGTTTTATCAGGCGATCAACGCTTGTTCGTATCTGAATGCGGCGAACGCGAATGCGGGGTTTGCAGGTCGAACGGACTGGAGGTTGCCGAGTTCCACGGAGTTGCAGTCCATCCAGGATTTTACCATTGCAACGACTCCTCCTCCGAACGCTGCTCCTCCGGCCATCAACTCGACCGCTTTTCCGTCCACTGCTCGGGGTTGGTACTGGACTTCGAGCGTATTTGCAGGGGATCCGAGCCAGGCTTGGTATGCGGATTTCGGAATGCCGAATACGACATTCGTGAACGGATTGTTGAGCGGGGCGAATCCGCCTTACGCGGCGATGTATCTGCGGTGCGTGGCGGGGAGATGAGGGTATGATGGGATTTGCTTGGCAGGCATTGAAATCTTCGGTCCGGCTCGGTTTGCTGTTTTGTCTGTATTTGCCCTTTGCGGATTTGGGTTTGGCGGCGCCCACGGCAAGGTTTTCCGTTGCGACGAGTAGCGGTTCGGGGGCATCGGTTCCGGGGGTGTTGAAGGATAGCGCCACGGGTCTGTATTGGCAGAAATGTATTTTTCCCCAGACTTGGAATCCCAGCAGTTCGGCTTGTGCGACCCAGAATCTTCCGAGCGGTGTGCCTAGTACCTCCGCGGTGGATTGGGGCAGCGCGACCTTCGGCAACGGGTATTGCACTAAGATGTACGGGAGCGCTTGGAGGCTTCCGACTTTGCTGGAGCTTCGGTCTTTGTTGGACCGTTCCAGAGTCAACCCCGCCATAGACTCCTCCTTTGACCCGGGGTCTGCTTCCGGCGGGAGCGGGATCCCGGACTTTTTTTGGACTTCGAATCCGGTCCAGTGGTTGAATCAGACAGGGTACGCGTGGACCGTGAATTTTTATTACGGGTACGTGTATTTTACCTCCTCTACAAGCAATCCGTATTATTTAAGGTGCGTGTCCAGTACCCAGCCGCCTTGAGGCGCTTCGTTTTTTTTCATTCTATCCAAGCGAAAAAACAAATGATCTCCGTTTTTGCGGAGAAGAGCATTCGAGATTATTGATGGATCGGTTTGTCGTATGAATCGTAGAGAGAAGTATTTCTTTTTCCTCCTCCTATTCGGGTTTCTATTTTCCTTGGATCGAGAATTGGAATCCCAATCGACGCCGCCGATTCCGCAGTTGAATTCCCCCAGTTACGCTGCGGGGGGTTGGAACCAGCAGATGCAGTCCACGTATTCTGCGGCGAACGGAATGAAGAACATCACGAACTGGGACGCTTTGGTGCTACAGGGATACGGGGTGTTGCAGTCGGAATGGGAGGCCCAGATCCAGGCACAAATCAGCAACCAGGTGAGCCTGGTTCATACGCAGGACCAGTTTCAGAGCGTACAGGATTATAAGAATTATGTGTATGACGCGCTGGAGAGCCAGGCTTCCCAATTGTTGACCCAGTGGCAGGCGGATGCTGAGGTATCCATCCAACTGCAAAGGAACCAATTCATAGACACATATTACGGAGGGAATCTTGCGACAGTCACGAACCTGAAGAACCAATTCGACGCGGAATTTCAGGCGGTGGTACAAGGGAATTCCCCTACGTTAAGCACTACCGGAGGGAGTAACGGGTTTTTGACGAATTCCCAGCTTTCTTTGCAGCAATTAGAACAACAGTGGTACAGTCAGTACAACACAAATATCCAAAACGGTCTTTGGAATTACGAGCAGTCGTTGCAGGCATTGAATACGAATTACCAAAATCTGTTGAACCAGATCGCGACCACGAACGCGCAGTATTTGTCGAACATCAACCAGATCCAGTCGTACGAGGCGAACGTGAAGGACCAGGTGAAGACGACGATGGACGGGTACCAACAGTTTTTGAACGGGAACAGTCTGTTTTGGAATTCCGTGAATGTCACGTACGACTCCGTGTCGGGGACGTATTTGCCAGGGATCTGTCCGTCGGGAGACACTTGTAGCTATTATCTGTACGATACCACGAGCGGACAGTTCGTGTCTACCTGTCCCGCCACGGACCAATGTACGACTCTTACGTACGACAATTCGATGAATGCCACGACAGGGCAGGTGACGGGGTACATCAGTTCGAGTTGTGCCCAGGTGGTGGGGACGGCTTGTACAGCGGACTCTGCCAAGTCGGTGGCGGTGCATACGTCCTTGAACGCGGACGGACAGGCCTTCCAAAAAGTGATCAACGATATAGAGACTGCGATCACACAGGGGATGACCTCTCTTGCAGTCTTTGATACCACGAAGGGAACGCTGGTGAGTTATCCCCAGAGTTGCTTGAATCCCGGAGAGTCCTGTGTGACGGGATCGTACAATACGGCGACGCAGAAATTTTCCACGTCGGCTTGTGCGAGCGGGGCTGCGAGTTGCGTGCAGGCAATTGTGGACAATACGACTCCTAGCGCTTTGACGGGGATGTATTTTAGCAGTACCTGTCCGACGGGGGATGCGAGTTGTGTGACCTGTCCGAGTACGGGGGGAGTGGCGGATACCTGCCAGATCCAGTCGTACGAGGCCTCCTTGGCGTACGCAGCGAACGAGATGTCTACCTTTTTGCTCAATGAACAGGCGCTGGTACAGACGAATGTGGCTCACTATCTGAACGGTACCAGTTCCAGCACGGGGGCAATGACGATTAACATGTCGCTTTTCGATTATCAGTTTGCGACAGGTACAGCGGCGACCCAAGGGGTTGCAGGTTTGGCTGTAGAGATCATGCATTTTATCGACGGAACAGTGAGCGGGACGGATTTTTCCAATTGGTTGATGAATGCGTATTCTGCCTCTCTGACCGGGACCTGTGATCCGAACAATTTCGATTCCACTAGTCCGGCCTGTTTGTTCCCTTTTTTTTCCGGGGCAGGTGCCGCATACGGGGGAGCGTCTAGTGCGAATTTCTTTCCTGGGATGACGATTACCGGGGTGAACATGCCCTCCACGAATTTGCAGGCGATCAATTTGAATCCCGCACAGTACTTCAATAATCCGCAGGCGTATTGTTTGGGGAATGCGGGATGTGCCCCCTTGCCTTTTGTTTATGCCTATGGAGCTGTGACCGCTCTGCCCTATACGCCCATTCCGGGGGGGCAGTATTATAGCAACAACCGCACTTGGAGTGATCCAGGGTACGGAAATTTTTACAATTATACGGACAATGAACTCTGGGGGGTGTATGGGGTCTATTACGGTGCGGCTACCATGTATCACCAAACGGACTCTATACAGATCACTCTCAGCTTTAACGAGCAGGACAATAATTCCAGCGCCAGTGCGGCGACTTGGCAGAATTTGCTGACACAGCTCCAGGGATTTTCCGCCAACTGGACGAATAACGTATTGCCCGCGGTGATGAATTGGTCGGGGCAGGTGGCGAATTATAACGCGCAGTATGCGACTTGGCAGACGACTCAGGGGGCGTTACTAGCGCAGGCACAGAGCGATTATTCCAACGCATTGGCCGGATTGCAGAGTAGCGAGACGGGTTGGCTGACCCAGATGCATGATTTGCAGGCAAAGACTTCTGCTTCTTTTTTGGCGGCGAATAACGCACTAAGAGACGGAAAGAGCCAGGCGGATTTGAGCGCTTTGTCTACGGAACTGTTGGGGAATCTGACCCTGTCTCGTTTGGATTCCGGAAGCGGGTTGGCGCAGTCGTCGGGGGTACTGGATACTTCCAAACTCTTTGCGGGAGAGGCGTCCAGTTTGTCGAATGTGAACCCGAATACGGGTTTGCCGAATTTTAGTCTCCTCGGGATTTTTAGCGGAACCTTCGGCCAGTCGGTGGCGGGGCTTACGAACCTGTCCTTGTTGTCCTCCACGAACAACGCTCTCCTGAACGAGAAGATGAATTATATGCAGCAGATGGTCTCGAACTTGGCGGGACAGCAGGCGTTTACCCAAAACGGGGAGCAGCAACTCTTACAAGACCGTCATTTGTCCACGAAAACGGTGGGGCAGGAGAAGGATGCCAAGACATTCCTCACGAATTCCGACGGGCAGTATGTAAAATGCGACGCGGGCGGGGGGAATTGTACCGCTTGTGCGGACCAGAGTACCGGTTGTGAGACGATGGATTCTCTCATCACTTCCGTGTGCGGGGATTCTTTGAGCACTTGTACGAAGTACACCGCGAACAAGTACACGAACGTCCACATGAACAAGGACGGGGACATAGAAATGGACCAGGCGGTGTACACGGGAAAGGCCACGTACCAAGGGTCCTCTAGTTCCTGCGGTGGGGGAAGCGGAGAGGCCTCCGACGCGAACGATTATTGCTTTAATACCCAAAACCAACACCTGACCATCAAGGCTCCTCATGCTACTTTTATGATGGGGAACGGGATGAATTCCGTCGGAAACATCTTCGATACGAGCCAGGCTGAGGGGAATCGGATCAGTTCCGTCATCAATTCCAGCTTTAAACACGCGAGCGACTTTTTCGGAGTGAACAATTTTTCCACGGCGCTTCTGGCGAATCTCGCGAAGACGGACCATGCGAATAGCCTGAATGCGGAGGCAGCAGGGAAGAGCGCGGGCGACCAGGCCTTTGTTGCGGGGATCGTGGAAGCGTACGTAAACTATGTTGCGAACGGCGGCCACGGCATGAAGGGCTTTGTCAAGATGGAAGTTCATAATCTGGTGCAGAACGCGATCACCACCCTTCTTGTGAATACATACCATTTGTCTCCGGATGTGGCGACTTATCTAGCCGGAGGTCTGATCGATTGGAAACAGGCCCAGCATGCCAAGCATGAACTTAGGATCAACGCTTGGAAAAACGATCTAGAGGGAATCGCTGCCGGTGCGGCACTGGCTCCTTTCGGGGGTCTGTTTGGAATTACGGGAGTTTTGACTGGAGAAGCGGTCGGACCGGGGATGGGGAACGTGTTTACCGGTCTCAATAATCGTAGCGATGTGGAGGCCATCCGGCAATGGAGGCAGGACAGGGAAAACGTAGTGGGTCTTGCAGTCACCCTGTACGGAAAAGAGCATAACTGGCCTCCGGACCAAATCGCTTTGGCGGCACAGTGGGCCAACGACTTTGTACATGCTCGGGACGCGAAGGCGGAGTTGGGTTGGACGGGGCCCATGCTTTCCGTAGGTAGGCTCATGGGGGTCATGAGGAATCTGGAGGCTCCTTTTGCGGAAATCGAGGGAGGGCTCCTAAAATTCGGAGCGCACTTGGGGGGCCAAGCAGGGCTCGTGGGTCGTCATGCAGAGGAACATTTTGACGATAATGTACGATTCGGAGTCAATAACGCAAAATTAAAAGCAGACGTAGACGCGATTCACCAGTGGAAGACGGACAAGGTGAACATGGTCGGAAACTACGTCCAGCAAGTCGGAAAAGCGAACGGTTGGTCCGACGAATACACCCAAGCCATGGTACGAATTGCGGAAGGATTCGTGATCCGACAACAAGCAAGAGCGGACTTGCGCAAGACGAGATTGACGGACGAATTTGCCTTAGGACCGCTAGCTGTCCTGGACCAGGTCTTGTTTAAGGGAGGGATCGAAAGTTTGGTCTCTCGCGGAGTCAAGGGGATCTTAACCACATTTGCAGATGTAGGTCATTCCTTAGGACTTGTATCCGACCAATTCCGGTCCGACACGTATGCAAATACTTCCGTGTGGAACGATAAGTTTACGGGAGCCTCCTTACAAGCTGCGACCCAGGCCGGAAAAATCGACAAGTCCTACATCAAATCCCAAGAGAGAGATTTATTATTTACCACAATCGCGGCGATTCTGGATCCGAACGGGAATCCGAATGATATCAAGAATTTCGGTAAGCTTCTGGAAGGGTACATGGACCAGAGGACCGCGAAAAAAGAGGCCCGAGAACAAAGGCTGAAAGACACGGAGCAGGTGATCGAAATCGCAGCAGCTGCGGCATTTTCCGTATGTACCGCAGGAGCGGGATCTGGAACCATGTTTGAGGTACTGGGCCAGGTCGCAATGAACGTCGGAAGGTTTTCGATGACTTACGGTCAAATGATTGCGTCTGCCATCAGCATTACCGCCCAGACGGTTATAGGCGGAGAGCTTGGAGGAACGAACGGAGCCATTGCCGGTCTTGCAAACGGACTGCTCGGAGCTGCGACTCTTTCCGGAAACTTGCCCGTTTCCGGCTTTGTGTCTTGGACACCAGGACATAGCGAGAACCTACTCACCGGAGAAGCCGGACAGAAAGGAGGCTGGGGAGGTGGCTTCTCTGCGAACATAGGCGGATTTGGTGAAAAAGACATGGGAACGATCGGCTTTACATATGCACCCGGGACAGGGTTGGATGTAAATGCGAACTACGCTTTCGGAGGGAAGAGTTTCCAAATGCCGGCAGGGTCGTTTGTGGGGATAGACATCAACACGAAGACAGGGAACTACACGGTGAACGGAGGGTATGACTTTAACCCAGGTGGAGAAAACCATGTGGGGATGACAGTCTCCGCGAGCAGAGACGGATCCGCGAACGCAGGGGCCTTTTATAATTATAGCAAACAGGACCCGCAGCCCGAGCCAGGTAGTAAACCGGTTCTTGGTGCAGACGGAAAGCCAGTGCCACCACCTAAATCGTTCATGGGTAAAATGGGAGCAGTTGGAGCAGCCCTCACGATGTCGAACGATGGAACGTTTGATTTAGCGGGTCAATGGAAGGGAGTGAACGTAGCAAGCATGAGCTATGATACCAACACCCACAAACTGGGACAAGTTCACGGAAGCGGGACTTTCTTTAGTGACTTTGCGAGCTCGGTAGCACAGGAGAACGCATCCAATAACATAGAAAAGCAACAGAAACAAATGGATGAGCCGACGGGCAAGCTTCTCGTGAAGATGGGAATGATGTCGGATGAGGAGAGATTGAATATCCTCAATAGCGAAGGCCCGGGAAAGCTGAACGAGATGTTCGATACATATAAGAAGAACATGTCGGATAGCGGGAATATAGAGCAATGGAAGAACCAAGTGAGCGCAGCAGGGGATGCCCTTGGAATGCGAGTCCAGTTTGACGAAGGGAAGTCTGCGAAGACAGCATTAGAGAGCGCATGGAATCGATTTAAGGGAGATGTGTTCGGATCGTTTGGGATCGCGAACGACGGATCTAAGTCATATTCAGCGGGGAAAGATGAGGAACCGAGTGTGCTACGAACGAAGACTTGCTTTGACAAGTCAGTAGAAGTAAAGACGACAAAGGGATACAAGTCTTTCGGAGATCTGAGACTCGGAGATGAAGTCTATTCACTTAACGAAGAGACTGGAGAAATAGAGATCCAAAAAGTAACGGAATTATTCGTACATAATGTACGTTCCGTGCATGAGATTGACTTTGAAAATAAAGCATCGATCAAGACGACTTGGAACCACCCATTTGCAATCCAAAATAGGGGTTGGGTGAATGTGGAAGACATCCATGCGGGAGATCGCAGTATCACAGGAAATAGTATCCGAACTGCGATGATGAAGTCTCTTGCTATTGGCAACGGAATTTCGATTGGAGCATCTATCGCTGGTTCTTCGAATACCGTTAGAATCACTCAAACGAACTGGCAAACGGAATCCAAAGGGACTTTAGGGATCCGGAGAATAGAAGAGAAATCCAGTACGCAGAAAGTGTACAATATAGAAGTAGAGAAGAATCATAACTACTTTGTACGAGTGGGCAAGGAAGATGTGCTTGTGCATAACTACATAGTAGATGTGCGGTTAGAGAAGATCCCAGCAGAAGACTTAGCAATGCTGAGCAAACCGAATTCGGATCCGAAATATAGCGAAATTAAATGGGGTGATAAGACTTACAATCGAGTGATCGAAAACGGAGCGGTTCGATACGAAAGACAGGGAGCGAACGGCTCTAAAGAAGTGCTCCGAGTTTCCTCGGCTGGTTATATAGAGCAAAAGACGGTTTGGGGCGGATTTATGGGCCTTGGAGGAAAAGAGTCTAAGGCATCTTATTACAAGGCAAACGAAGTCAACATAGCTGAAAGAAACTCTGATAAAGCTAATGGAGTTAAAGAAGAGCCATTGGCTCCGTATGAAAAGGCAGCGGATAGCCGTTATGTAACGGACAAATTAAGTAAGCTTTGGTCGGAGAAGGGAATCGACGGTTCAAAATACGGATTTGGAATGAAAGAACTGCGACAAACGAATTCTTATAGTAAAGAATTAACGTTAGTAGATCACGAACTGGAGTTTACGAAAGCTAATAAATCGCAGGTAGAAGGAGCGGCAGCTAGGATTCGTAAATTAGAGGTGGAAAAATCGAAACTTACGAATGCCTTAGATAAGCTCTACGAGTCTGCTAAAACTGCCTATACTCAAGTAGGCTACGATTCCCGAGACAGTAACGGAAGATATACGGGAGAATTTGCGAAGTTTAACAAGGAACCGAAAGAATTCGGAAGTTCCGGACAAGATGCGAACCTTCTGATGAACGAAGTCCGTATAAAAGCGCAAGCGGTCTTAGGGTTTAAGTCTGGAACGGAGAGGGCAAGGATGGAGGAAATCCTTGGTAGCTTAAACTCTCTTGAAGTGCAGCGTAAGATGAGTACGAAACAAAATAAGATTTCAAGAGAGGAATGGATCCGAACTGCGACTCGAGGACTGGAGGACGTATCTGAAAAGCCAGGAGAATCTCGTGAGAAATACATGGAGCGCTTGAATAGCGTAGAGGCGGGGGCTCAGGATCGGACTCGAGGAACAGCGGTTCAATTATCTGTAGCAATTGAATTGCTACAGAGAGCTTTTGAAAGGGGCGATTTAAAACCTGCCATTCCTCATGATGCACCTGACTATGCGCAAAGACTAGAGAACTACAAAAAGTTCGTGAAGTTTGTTGAGGGAGGCTGGAGTCCGGAATTAGGAAGTAAGACAGCCGCAGAGATTTGCCGGACCTATACGAACTACCTCCAAGCAGTGGAAGGAAAAGTAACGAAAGCGAGCTTCGTAGAATGGTATACATATAAAGGAATCAGTGGAGACTTGGGCTTTAGCCAGGGTGCTCCGGTGGTTGACTTGGGGCATACTCCTGGGTTTTCTAAGTCCTGGGGAGTGGAAACGGAAGGTTCTAACAACTTTGCGAGTGTCCGTTTGGATCCGAAGACCGGCGAATTAAGAGGAATTGTGAATCCGATCCCATTGGATAGCTTGCGGCAGAAATTGGCAGAATTTCCGGTTGGCAAAGTGATCCAAGTTTACGACGATACCGACAATACCCCTGGAGCGAACCACTTTTGTCTTTGGTTGAAAACGGAAGATGGTTGGGTGAATTACAACCATACGGGTGGTGAATCTGGCGGGGTTAGGCGCGGTAAAACGATTAAGTTTAACGAAAATTTAAAAGTGTTTAAGATCTACTATTAGGAATATTTGAATGAAAGCTTTGTTTTTTCGCGGATTTTTACTTTTTACCTTAATCCTTGCAATTCAGTGCAAAGAGAAGGACGAACAAAAATCAGAACCGCAAAATAATTCTACTACTCAGCAGGAAGTAAAACCAGATAAGACTCCAGTTTTATTAAAATTAGCTAATCCTTCTATCAAGAGCGTCTATCATATAAGTTATGCTGCTCCTTGGGTAAAAAAACTTAAAACCGAAGGTAGGTACGGTATTTGCGCGGAAGTCGATCCAAAGAAAAAACTCTTTAAGATTAAGTTCGAAGGGGAAGACAAAATCTATTTGATCAATATGACCCTTGTCGATGAATCAAAATTTTCTTTAGCGTATGAGGGCGTTCCTCTTTACGATGGTATATTTGTAGATCGAAAGAAGACATTAGGAATCTATATGAAGTTTTCGGAACCCGGTTCTGCGATTGATCCGTTTGCGTGGGGAGATGATGAAGTCCCTTCGGATGGTTATCAGATGGATAATCCAATCCATGTAAAAAATATGAGCACTGTGATCGACTGCGAGATGGAGATTTTGATTGCAGGTTGCTTGGAAAGTCCAGAACAAAATCAACCTTGGAAAGATTGCCGTCCTCCTGGATACAATAATCTGAAGAATTAGTTGAGGCTATAAAGGAGAACTCACTTTTACATGAAAGTATTCTTAAACGTTTCTTTTCTTCTTTTAGTCGGCGGGGTAGCATACCTCGCTTTTCTATTGAAGCAAAGTGCGAATCTCCAAGATACGGTTGAGTTTAGTAAACCTGGCGATCATACAATGCCTGGAACAGAAATTACATATCTGATTTTAAAACGTCCCAAGAGTATTTTGGGAGGTAATAGATATTATTTTGCAGGCAAGAGATTGAATGACGAGATTCCTTTTGTTCAAAAGTATTCTCCGATCTTAGATTCTGAGAAAGATAAATTCGATAAGATCAATGATCTAAGCGGATGTGGAAATGATACCTACATTATCACATTAAAGATAGGTGAGACTTTAAGTTATAAGAAGTTTAATATCTTCGATACGAGTCCGCAGCAGACGGACGAAAAGGGCCTTCAGGTTTGTAGGCGAGGGAAAGGATGAAAGGCCTTAAAGATATAAAACTCAACGGAATCCCGGCTTCTGCCGGGTTTCGTCGTATTAGGGGGTAAGCTGTAAGCCGCTTTACAGGAAAAAGATGGAAATCATCGGATTCACAATCTTGCTAATACTGATAACATTGTGGGTTGAACTCATTGAAAAGATTCTCACATACAAAACCGCGAAGGATCGAACCGTGGTCAAGTTATTGGGGGGTGAAGAGGATTTGGTTATTGATGATGAACACAATAACTTGACCGAAGGCGAGAGCCTGACCCGAGGCTACGAAGACAAAGGCATCATAATAGAGAAAAAAGTGAGGGACGCGGCCAAACAGTTGTTAGGTGAATTCGGAGGGAAGAGTTTCCAAATGCCGGCAGGGTCGTTTGTGGGGATAGACATCAACACGAAGACAGGGAACTACACGGTGAACGGAGGGTATGACTTTAACCCAGGTGGAGAAAACCATGTGGGGATGACAGTCTCCGCGAGCAGAGACGGATCCGCGAACGCAGGGGCCTTTTATAATTATAGCAAACAGGACCCGCAGCCCGAGCCAGGTAGTAAACCGGTTCTTGGTGCAGACGGAAAGCCAGTGCCACCACCTAAATCGTTCATGGGTAAAATGGGAGCAGTTGGAGCAGCCCTCACGATGTCGAACGATGGAACGTTTGATTTAGCGGGTCAATGGAAGGGAGTGAACGTAGCAAGCATGAGCTATGATACCAACACCCACAAACTGGGACAAGTTCACGGAAGCGGGACTTTCTTTAGTGACTTTGCGAGCTCGGTAGCACAGGAGAACGCATCCAATAACATAGAAAAGCAACAGAAACAAATGGATGAGCCGACGGGCAAGCTTCTGGTAAAGATGGGAATGATGTCTGAAGAGGAGAGACTGAGTGTTCTAGAAACCCAAGGCCCGGGTAAGCTGAACGAAATGTTCGATACATATAAGAAGAACATGGCGGATAGCGGGAACATAGAGCAATGGAAGAACCAAGTGCAGGCGGCCGGGGATGCAATTGGAATGCGAGTCCAGTTTGACGAAGGGAAGTCTGCGAAGACGGCCTTAGAGAGCGCTTGGAACCGATTTAAGGGAGATGTGTTCGGTTCGTTCGGGATTGCGAACGACGGGTCCAAGTCGTATTCCGCGGGGAAGGATGAGGAACCGAGCGTGTTACGAACGAAGACTTGCTTTGATTCCGAGATTGAGGTAAAAACACCTCGCGGTTATCAGAAGATTGTAACATTAAACAAACATGATCAGGTGTACACTGTCAACGAAGAGACTGGAGAGATCGAGATCCAGAAGATCACCGAGACATTCGTGCATGAAGTACATTCAGTTCACAATGTATATTATGATACAGATGAGAAGGTGACAACCACCTGGAATCACCCTTTTGGAGTGATCGAAGCAGGAGAGAGAAGTGGAAACTCAGGAGTATCCGGTACCATCTGGGTGAAGGCAGAGGACCTACACGGAGGTGATCGTAGCATCACAAGAAGAAGTATCCGAACTGCAGAGACCAAGAGAAGACTTGCAAGAACGCCAGTACTAGCAGCATCATTGCATGGAATCCAGAGCGAGAGATTCGAGAAGACGAGCGATTGGAGCCATGAGAGAGAAGGAACGCTTGGGATTCGTAGAGTAGAGGAAGAGAATCGCAAGGAGAGAGTGTACAACATAGAGTTGTCTGGGAACCACAACTACTTCATTTATGTGGGAGAGGATCTTGCGCTTGTACATAACTATGCGAAGGAGCAAACAGAGCAAGTTTCTGCAGCCTTAGCCAGAACGGAGACCTTGCTAAAAGCGTCGAATGGTGACCAAGAACTCGTAAACAATTTGGAAGGCTTGAAGAATTTAGGAAAGGAATTCAACAAGAACGCTTTAGAAGCGACACAAGAAACGAACCGGTTGCAGTCTAAAAGCTTTTTGGAAAGACAAAAGCAGGAGATGTCAGTTAAGAAGTGTACAGTGATAGTATTCGGCTGACATTTCTTCAGAAAGAAATTTCCTAATTTTCTAAAATTGGTTCGTCGTTTT